>JBBSLA010000110.1:0-8560 GCA_038255665.1 Lysobacterales bacterium
AAACAGGACGGCTTGGCCAGCAACACGTTTGTTGAGTTCGCCAGCGTGGTATTCGCTGGCGATACCAGCCAGTTTGTCGAGATCCGCGCCACCGATCCCGCGTTTCCGCTGCGCGGCGAACTGGCGATCCGCGATGCCACTGGCAACGAGCGCATAGTCCAGGCTCCTGCCAGCGGCGAGGTCTATGTTGACCCGCGCGTTCGCAGCACGCTCAATCAACCCCTCGGCGGAACTTTGCAATTGGGCGGGCGCGACCTGCGTATCGCCGGCGAAATCGTTCGTTCGCCCGATGGTGGCGAGGCCTTCAATTTCGCGCCGCGCGTCTTGATGGCGCTGACCGATGCGCAGGCAAGCGGCTTGCTCGGTACCGGCAGCCGCGCCAGCTACCGGCTGATGCTGGCTGGGCCAGCCGACGCTATCGAACGCTACGCGGCCGCAGTCAAACCCGATCTTCCGAAGAACGCACAGCTTGTCACGCTGGAGAGCGCCCAGCAAAACCTGCGAACCGCGTTCGATCGTGCCGAAGGCTTCCTGCGCCTGGCTGCATTGCTTGCGGCGTTGCTGGCCGGCATCGCGGTCGCACTCGCGGCGCAGCGCTTTGCGCGGCGCAAGGTTGAAGAAGTGGCGGTGCTTCGTTGCCTGGGCGCCAGCCGCAACGAAATCACGCTGGCATTGATCCTTGAGTTGACCCTGCTGGCCATACCAGCTTGTTTGATTGGATTGGCGCTCGGCGTTGGTTTGCAGCAGGCCGCGTTCGCCTTCGCGAGTGACCTGCTGCCGGGCGCTGCGCCGGCTGTTCCATACGGCCCCGGCCTTGCTGCGATCGCCGTCGGACTGGCGGTGTTGTTTGGCTTCGCCCTGCCGCCCCTGCTGCGCCTTCGCGAGGTGGAACCGATGCGCGTGTTCCGCCAGGAAATGGCCGGCAAGTCGCGGCGCTTCGACCTGTTGTATCTTTTGCCGATTGCCGTCGGTGGTTTGTTGATCGTATTGCAGGCCGGCAACCTGCGGCTGGCCGGAACGCTTGCGCTGGGATTGGCTGGGGTCGCAGTTGTCGCCTTGCTGCTCGGCCTGTTGTTGATCCGCGTGTTGCGCGTGAGCGGCAAGCGTTTGCCGGGTGCATTTCGATTCGGGCTGGCCAACCTTGCGCGGCGGCGTTCGCTAAGCGTGATCCAGGCCGGCGCGCTGGCAATGAGTTTGACGGCACTGAACCTGCTCGCCGTCGTCGGACCTTCCCTTCTGGAAAGCTGGCGCGGCGAGTTGCCCACCGACACGCCCAACTGGTTCATGTTGAA
Source organism: Lysobacterales bacterium (assembly GCA_038255665.1). Classification (GTDB taxonomy): domain Bacteria; phylum Pseudomonadota; class Gammaproteobacteria; order Xanthomonadales; family Rhodanobacteraceae; genus Dokdonella. The sequence goes on from JBBSLA010000110.1 coordinate 1,293, forward strand.
TCTGCAGGAAGACCAATCCGCCGCCATGCGCGACAAGCTGGCTGGCTTGGGTGCCGACAACATCGGCATGTTGCCGCTCGCGGTCGGCAAGTTCGTCGCCATCAACGGCAAGCCGCTGGATGCCGAGAGTTTCGACGGTGGTCGCGCCGCGAACTGGATCAACGGCGAGATCCGCATCTCATGGAGCGACGAGCTACCACCGGCCAATCGCGTATCAAGCGGACGCTGGGTGGACGCCAACGCTAGTGAGCCGGAAATCTCGATGGCCGGAAGCTGGATGGACATGTTCTCGCTGAAGATTGGCGACACCTTGACCTTGCGCATCGGCGATCGCGAGATCACGCCGCGCATCGTTGGCGTGCGTGATGTCGATTGGGATTCGTTCCGGGTCAACTTCTTCATGATGCTCGATCCGGTCCACGCGAACGCATTGCCGCACAGCTTTCTCACCAGCTTCCACTTGCCCGCCGCGCAAGCAGGTGCACTCGGCAACGTCGTACGCGAGGTGCCGAACGTGTCGCTGGTCGACATCAACGCCATTCTTGATCGGGTTCGCGAATTGATCGCAAGGGTCAGCATGGCGGTGACCTGGGTGCTCGGTTTCAGTCTTGCCGCTGGCGTTCTGGTGCTACTGGCCGCACTGGCATCGACAGCAGACGAACGTCGCTTCGAATCAGCGCTGCTGCGCACACTCGGTGCCAGCAGCGGCCAGTTGCGCGCGGCGGTACTCAGCGAATTTGCGGCAGTCGGCTTGCTGGCCGGGTTGATCGGCGCATTCGGCGCCGCGATCACAGGCATCGCCTTGGCGCGGCAGGCGTTTCGTCTCGACGACTACTGGCCGCCGCTGGGACTGCTTGTCTTGTCGACGCTGATCGCCGTCGTGTTCGTCACCGTCGCTGGCGTGATCGGAACGCGCAAGATCGCACGCACGCCGCCGATGCTGGTGTTGCGCGCGGCGGGCTGAGCGCTGCGTGGCTGAACGACCGCTCAGGCAAAGCGAATCGGTTCACGTCCCGGTTTGATGACGATGACTAGGGTGGCGGCACTTCCGGATTCCGCCGATCAACGTGGCTTCGGATCACCCCCAACAACTGGAGAGTTCGATGAATACCAAGATCATGATGCCGCTTTGCGCTTTGGCTGTCTTCGTAGCCGCGTTGGGTGCGGAGAACGCGGTTTCGCAGGACACCTTAGTGGTCCCGCAAAATAAGCCGTTGTCCGCCAGCGAGACCTGGTCAGACGATGACAAGAACAAGGACGGCTATCTGGATCGCAAGGAAGTCACCAACTTCCCCGGCATGCTGCGCGCGTTCAAGGATATCGACACGAGTGGCGACGACAGGATTTCGCAGGATGAATACCGCATATGGCGGGGCCAGGAACTGACCGCCGTACCCGCACCGACGGCCGATGAAGGCATGGCGATGCCTGGCGAAAAAACCTGGTCGGATGACGACAACAACAAGGACGGCTACCTTGATCGCCAGGAAGTGACCGGCTTCCCCGGCATGCTTCGCGCCTTCAAGGACATCGACACCGACGGCGACGACAAGATCTCCCAAGCCGAGTACAACGCCTGGCGCGGTCGCGACCAAGCGATGTGAGTTGGCGGCGGCGCGCCACCGCCGCTGAACAACTCGGGTTGTTCCACACAAGGCAGGGGTAAACCCCTGCCTTGTGTCACATGACGCCGCCCCGCGGAACCCGCACACTCGGGTAGACGCCCTCCAACCGCGAGGGCATTCCGTGGAGTTGTAACTATGGATCGCCGTGATTTCCTGAAGTACAGCGGCAGTGCCAGTTTGGCCGCACTGCTGCTGCCCTCGTTCGGCAATGTGATTGCCGCCGAGGCGCTGACCGAAAAACTTGAAGTCGGCATGAAGAAGCGTCTTGCCGATACCGCGCTGAACGCGGCGAAAGCCGATGGTGCTACCTACTGCGATGTTCGCATCGGCAAGTACCTGCGCCAGTTCGTGGTCACTCGCGAGAACAAGGTGCAGAACGTCGTCAATACGGAGTCCACCGGCGTCGGCATTCGCGTGATCGCGGCCGGCACCTGGGGTTTCGCAGCGACCAGCGATCTTTCCGCCGACGGCGTCGCCAAGGCCACCAAGCAGGCCGTTCAGATCGCCAAGGCCAATTCGAAACTGACTACCGAGCCCGTGCAGTTGGCGCCGCTCAAGGGCGTCGGTGACGTGACCTGGGCCACGCCGATCAAGCGAAATGCGATGGAAGTGCCGATCAAGGAAAAGGTCGACCTGCTGCTCGCTGCCAATGCGGCGGCGATGAAGGCGGGCGCCAACTTCGTCAACTCGACGCTGTTCCAGGTCAACGAGCAGAAGTACTTCGCGTCCAGCGATGGTTCGTACATCGACCAGGACGTGCACCGCATCTGGGCACCGATGAGCGTCACCGCGATCGACAAGGCCAGCGGCAAGTTCCGACGTCGCGACGGCATGTCCGCACCGGTGGGCATGGGATACGAGTACATGGACCCGAAAAAGGAAGACCGCATCGAGTTGCCTGGCGGCGCGGTGGTCTACAAGAATTCCTACGACATCGTCGAAGATGCGCGCCTCGGTGCTCAGCAGGCTCAGCAGAAATTGAAGGCACGCAGCGTCAAGCCCGGCAAGTACGACCTGGTGCTCGACCCGACCCACCTTTGGTTGACCATCCATGAGTCCGTCGGTCATCCGCTGGAACTCGACCGCGTGCTTGGCTACGAAGCCAACTTTGCAGGCACCAGTTTCGCGACCTTGGACAAGATGAAAAGCGGCGACTACAAGTACGGCAGCCCTGAAGTCACCCTGTTCGCCGACAAAACCCAGCCGAACTCGCTGGGCTATGTCGGCTACGACGACGAGGGCGTTAAGACCAAACGCTGGGACCTCATCAAGGACGGCATCCTGGTCAACTATCAGGCGATCCGCGACCAGGTCCACATCATCGACGAGACGGCTTCGCAGGGATGCTGCTATGCCGACTCGTGGTCGAGCGTGCAGTTCCAGCGCATGGCCAATGTGTCGCTGGAGCCGGGAAAGAAAGAGCTCAGCCCGGAGCAGATGATCAAGGATGTGAAGGACGGCATCTACATCATCGGCGCCGGCTCGTTCTCGATCGACCAGCAGCGCTACAACGCGCAGTTCGGCGGCCAGTTGTTCTACGAGATCAAGGACGGCGAGGTTGGCGAGATGATCGAGGACGTGGCCTACCAGATCCGCACGCCGGAGTTCTGGAACGCCTGCGCGGCTATCTGTGACCAGAGCGACTACCGCCTCGACGGCTCGTTCTTCGATGGCAAGGGCCAACCCAGCCAGTCGTCTGCCGTGTCGCATGGCTCGTCGACGGCCCGTTTCAACGGCATCAATGTCATCAACACAGCGCGTAGCCTCGGCTAAGGAGAACTGAAAATGAGCATGTATACAGAAACTGAAGCCCGCGCGATCCTCGACAAAGTGATCAAGCTGTCCACTGCCGACGAGTGCAGCGCCCAGTTGAGCGGATCAATCGACGGCAATATCCGTTACGCCCGCAACGCGGTTTCCACCAGTGGCATCGTCAATGATGCGCAGCTGGTGGTGCAGGTATCGTTCGGCAAGCGCGTCGGCGTCGCGACGATCAATGAATTCGATGACGCGTCGTTGAAGAAGGTCGTGATGCGCGCCGAAGAACTGGCCAAGCTGGCGCCGGAGAACCCGGAATTCATGCCGGCCATCGAAAAGCAGGACTACAAGGCCACGCCGACGTTCTCCGAAAAGACCGCCGCGATCACGCCGGAATATCGCGCCAGCGTCGCCGCTGCCTCGATCACACCTTGCAAGGCGAACAAGCTGGTCGCTGCCGGCTTCTTCTCCGACAGCCAGCGCTTCTCGGCCATCGCGAACAAGAAGGGCAACTTCGGTTACCAGACCAGTACCAACGCCGACTTCACCTGCACCGTGCGCACCGAAGATGGAACGGGTTCGGGCTGGGTTGCCCGCAATGTCGCCAACGTCGACAAGTTCAGCGCCGATAGGGAAATCAAGACCGCCATCGAAAAGGCCAAGCGCTCGGCCGACGCCAAGGCGCTGGAGCCGGGCAAGTACACGGTGATTCTGGAGCCGGCTGCCGCCTCAGGCCTGATCTCGTTCATGATGTTTGGCTTCGACGCACGCCAAGCCGACGAGGGCCGCAGCTTTCTTTCCAAGAAAGGCGGCGGCAACAAGCTGGGCGAACAGGTGTTCGACGAGCGCGTGAGCATCCACTCCGATCCGTCCGATCCGGAGTCCGCCGTGCTGCCCTGGGACGACGATGGCTTGGCCCGCGAGAAGACCGCGATCATCACCAAGGGCAAGATCGACTTCCTCAACTACTCGCGCTACTGGGCGAAGGAAAAGGAGAAGAAGGCGGTCGGACGTCCCGGCAACCTGATCATGGCCGGCGGCGACAAGTCGACGATGGACCTGGTCAAAGGCACCAAGAAGGGAATCCTGGTCACCCGCACCTGGTACATCCGCATGGTCGATCCGCAGACCGTGCTGCTGACCGGCCTGACCCGCGACGGCACCTTCTACGTCGAGGACGGCGAGATCAAGTACCCGATCAAGAATTTCCGCTTCAACGAATCGCCGGTGATCATGCTCAACAACATCGAGGAAATCGGCAAGCCGATCCGCGTTGGCGATGACGAGTCTCCGTTCGTGATGATGATTCCGCCGATGAAGCTTCGCGACTTCACGTTTACGTCGCTGTCGGACGCGGTGTAGTTCCCCACGGTCCCGGCCGGATGCCCGGCTGGGACTTTTTCTCGAGATCACCATGTCGGTTTTCAAAGGCTTGCGCACTGTCATCTATCAGGTCGGCGACCTCGACGCGGCCAAGCACTGGTATGCCAAGGCACTGGGCGTGCAGCCTTATTTCGACGAATCGTTCTACGTCGGCTTCAACGTCGGTGGATTTGAGCTGGGCTTGCAACCCGACCAGCCGATCGCTGTCGCCGTGGAAAACGTGGTCGCGTACTGGGGCGTCGATGACGCCGACACCGCGCTTGCCCACTTGATTGCAGCAGGCGCTACCGGCAAGGAACCCGTGCAGGAAGTTGGCGAAGGCATCCGCGTCGCCGGCGTGCGCGACCCATTCGGCAACGTATTCGGGATCATCCAGAACCCGAGTTTCAAGGCGGCCTGACGATGGCCTCAAGCATGTCCCGCGCGCAATTCCTGCGCCTGCTGCTGTCCGCCGGTGCCGGTCTCGCGCTCGCACCGCTGGCGCGTATCGCGAATGCGCAAGGTGCGCTAGCCAGCGGCGAGACTTTCGACTTCTGGTTCACGCGATTGATGTACGACTCTGGCGACTGGGACGTCGACCAGCGCATGCCATCGAACCTGCTCGATGCGCTGATCCAATACACGACCCTGCGCGTTGATCCCAAGGAACGCGTCGTCGCGCTGGCCGATCCGCGCATGCTGGCGGCGCCGATGGTCTACCTCGCCGGCCACAAGCTGGTCGAGTTCAACCCCGACGAGCGGCGCAACTTCGAGCAATACGTCCGCAACGGCGGTTTTGTCTTTGTTGACGACTGCAACCACGACATCGATGGCCTGTTTGCGAAATCGTTCGAAGCGGAGATGGCAACCATCTTTGGCAGCGATGCACTGCAGAAGCTGTCGAACGATCACCCGCTGTACCGCAGCTTCTTCGAGTTCGACAAGCCACCAGCAACCGGATTCGAGCTCAACGGTTGGGGCGACGATCTGGTCCACGATTACCTGAAAGGCATCAGCATCAACGGCCGCCTAGGCCTGCTCTACAGCAACAAGGACTACGGCTGCGAACTTGACTACGACTTCCGCAACAAGCGCTGGCTGGCCGAAGACAACTCGAAGTTCGTGGTCAACATCGTCATCTACGCGCTGACCGCGTAAACGTCCGCATCGATCATCCATCGCATCCGCGTTGCGGATCGCTTTCGCAAGACCAAGCCACCGCCATGACCGAACCGCTCACCGAAGCCACCCTCCAGAAACATCTGTCGCGCCTCGCTGAATTGCGTAGAGCCATCGCGGTCGCCATCGTCGGCCAGGTCGATGTCGTCGAACAGCTGCTGATCGGCTTGTTCGCAGGTGGCCACTGCCTGCTCGAAGGCGTTCCCGGCCTTGGAAAAACCTTGCTGGTTCGAACGCTCGGCGAGGCACTGAAACTCGACTTCCGTCGCATCCAGTTCACGCCCGACCTGATGCCCAGCGACATCATCGGCACCGAAATCCTCGAAGAAGACCACGGCACCGGCAAGCGCATTTTCAAGTTCCAACGCGGGCCGGTGTTCACCAGTCTGCTGCTCGCCGACGAACTCAATCGCACCCCGCCAAAGACACAGGCCGCGTTGCTCGAAGCGATGCAGGAGCGCACCGTCAGCTACGCCGGCATTACCCACGTATTGCCCAAGCCGTTCTTTGTACTCGCGACGCAGAACCCGCTCGAACAAGCCGGCACCTACCCGTTGCCCGAAGCGCAGTTGGACCGCTTCCTGCTGCACATCCGCGTCGACTACCCGAGCGAATCCGAAGAACGCGCCATCATCGATCAGACCACGCGCAGCACGTCCGCCAAGGTGCCCGAGGTGATGGATGGCGCGACCGTGCTGGAATTGCAAACGCTGGTCCGCGATGTCCACGTCAGCGACGACGTACTCGCATGGATCACGCGCCTGGTTCGCGCCAGCCGTCCGCAGGACAGCAGCGTCGACGCGGTGAAGCGATGGGTGCGCTGGGGCGCCGGGCCACGCGCCGGCCAGTCGCTGCTGCTCGCCGCGAAAGCACGCGCCCTGCTCGCGGGCCGCCTCGCCGTCACCCGCGACGACATCAAGGCACTCGCCGCACCAGTGCTGCGCCATCGCCTGCTGCTCTCTTTCGCCGCGGAAGCCGACGGCAAGAACGCCGACGACGTCATCGCGGCCTTGCTCCACGATGTCGCTTTTCCGGGCTGACGCCCTTCTCCTTCCCTTTTCCCGCCGGGAGCGGGGTTGGGGCGAGGATCCGCGCGCTGGTCTCCCTTCTCCCGCCGGGAGAAGGGCCGGGGACGAGGGTTCGGCCCTTGTGCCGAGTTTGATCGTGGTGACGCTATCGCTTTCGCTATGTTCGGCCGTCGCCAGACTGGTCAAGCGTTTCTCTCGCCTGCCGGCGAGCGAGCCACCCCGGATCAAGTCCGGGGCAGGCTCTTTCTGCTCGCACAGAAACGTGGCCCAAAGATGCGCCCGTCGCGGGTCGGTCGTGCGATGAAGCCGCACGACT
>JBBSLA010000111.1:0-8380 GCA_038255665.1 Lysobacterales bacterium
GGCGAATAGAACGCGATGAACTGGCCGTTGCCGGAAATGGATGGCTCCAGACGCGCATACGTGGCCGGGCCGCTTTCAGGCTGCAGCTCGATGGTTGACGTTCCGCTGCTGCGATCGTGGACGACCAGGGCCGAGTAGCCGAAGTCGGTGTTCATCACCACGATCTGGCCATTGTCGGAAATGGTGGGATTGAGGCTGTATAGCCGGTCCGCTGGCGATACGCCATTGCTCACCATCTCCGTGGTCGCGCTGCCGAGATCGCGGACGAAGATATCCGGCCAGATGTTGTCATCGCCGGCGACCAGATTGTTGGCGGTCGACCGAAACGCGATGACCTGGCCGTTGTCGGAAACTGCCGCGTCGTAGCTGTCGGCGTTGGCTTCAACGCCTGCCGCACCGACGCTGATGCGCGTGATTTGCGCCAGTGCGGGCGTTGCCAGCAGCAACAAGCCGCTGGCGCTGACGGCCAACAGGCCGCGATGTTGGTGGCGGTGACGCATGGAGCTCTCCCGTTTCCTACTGATTCGCGCAAGAAAATCTTGCCGATATCCCTTAATACGGAAGATGGCGCGGGCCGGTATCACAACGATGCTCAGAAGACGTGTGTGATGTGGCTGCTGTTCTCCCTTCTCCCCTCGGGAGAAGGTGGCGCAAGGCGCCGGATGAGTGTCCTGCTCTTGAGTCGCCATTCGGCGAGGGATCGCTGTCGCCAGACTGGTCAAGCGTTTCTCTCGCCTGCCAGCGAGTGAGCCACCCCCGGATCAAGTCCGAGGGCAGGCTCTTTCTGCTCACACAGAAACATGGCCCAAAGATGCGCCCGTTGCGGGTCGGTCGTGCGATGAAGCCGCACGACTACGCGGTTTTTTCTCTTCTCCCCTCGGGAGAAGATGCCCGAAGGGCAGATGAGGGTCCGGCGCTTGTGCCACCTTTCCTGGTTGCGACGTTGCCGCTTCGCTCTTTTCGGCTGTCGCTAATCTGGTCAAGCGTTTCGCCGGGCTGCCGCCCGCCGCCCCACCTTTCTCCTCGCAGAGAAGCGTGGGCCAAAGATGCGCCCGTGGCGGGTCGGTCGTGCGGAGAAGCCGCACGACTACGCAAGCTGGCTGCGGGGTTCGCTGAAGGCGCATCCCTGCACCTGCATCGAACTGGCCGAATCCTTTCGGCCACCCTTCGGGCGCTTCCTCCGCCAGCTCGCCTCCCCGAATCGGGAGGTAGGTCAAAGGCACGCAGCGCTTCGCGCTGCGTTGCTGCTTATGACTTTGACTCACCCGCCCGTTCCTGTCGGCAAGTGCTGGACGGAAAAGCCGCTCGCGGGACGCGCGATGGATTGCGCGTCTTCGGTCGCCGGCACAGGATGTGCCTTCGACCGAACCCGGCCAGTGCTTGCGTACCCACGCGGCGCAGCCGCGTGGGCGACAGGCCATCGGGTCGCATCTTTTGGTGACTTTTCTCTGCGCGAGAAAAGTTACTGGGTCGGCGGCAGCCGAACCATACGCTTGACACACCTGGTGACAGCCGAACAAGAGAGAAGCGGCGGGCGGCAGCACGGCGAAACGCTTGACCAGTTTGGCGACAGCCAACAACAAGGGCGAAGCGACAGGCGCGAGTAACGCTTTGACCACTCTGGCGACAGTTGCACGATGGCCGTTTAAGCGGCCAAAAGTGGAGATGAAGACTTCGCAGAAATGAAACGTCGCGCAAGCGCCAGACCCTCACCCGGCACTGCGTGCCCCCCTCTCCCGGCGGGAGAGGGGAATAACCGTGATCCCAGCGCCCTGCGCGTGCTGGGCTACGAGACTGGCCTGCGCGCTCGCGACTGCTTTTGGATCGTGGGCGCTTCCGTCAGTGCCGGGATTTGGCAGCAGCCACGGCTGCATTTGCTCGGTCCAACAATGCTCGGGCCTGGCGGGTGACGTCGACCTCGGGACCGAACAACTCCACATGCATCCGCAAGCTTTGGTCCAGCAGCTCACGAGCGCGGTTCGTGTGATGAAGGGCCAGTTCGGCTTCGCCCTGCAGTCCAAGCGCTCGTGCCAGCAAGTGGTTTGGCCGGGCGTCTGCGGTCGAGGTTGGTTCAATGGCGGGAATTGCCCTGGTCAGCGCCGCAAGGGCTTTGGCCGGCTTGTTCTCGGCAAGATGGAGGTAGCCGAACCCCACCAGAATGCGTGCGTGATATGGGTGGCTCGGATCGAGATGTCGCTTCAGGATCGCCCGGCCTTCTTTCAAGTCCGCATCGGCATCCGACGTATTTCCCAAGGCAATGTCGGTCTCGGCACGTCGAAGCAACATCAATGCATAGACGGGATGGTCCAGACCAAACGATTCGCCAGCAATTCGAGTCGCCTCCAATGCGTCCACTCGAGCCTTGATCGTTTCGCCAAGCATTTGGTAAACGCGACTGCGGTTGTGCAGCGCCTGCGACATTTCCGCATATTTGCGCTCGGGTAGTTGCTCGAACATCTGCAGCGACTCGTTGAACGCTTTCAACGCTCCGTCAAGATCGCCTGTCATGTTCTTGAGCACGCCAACATTTGCAGTGCCAATGGCGATCGGTGGATTCGGTACCCCTTTTGTTCGCCGTCGTTGCAGGTCGATTGCCAACTCCTGTTCGCGCATCGCATCGTCCAGTTGCGATCGCATGGTGAGTAGTACCGCGTAATCGTTATGCATCAGCGCCAGATTCTCAGCGTCAGGCGCCAGAATTAGAGTGCCGCGTTCGATCGCCAGTTTGTACTCTCCGGCTGCCGCATCGAATTCGCCCTTCATGTGCAGGTTCTGGGCGTAGTGGTAGTGCGTGATGGCACGTAACGGATGATCGTCAGGCAGTTGTGTGTCGGCAATCCGGGTTGCACGCAACGCGATGTCGCGCGCTTTTTCGTAGAGGCCCATGCCCTGCAACGACTGCGCAATCGTATCGAGCACATCGGCATGGATTTCAGGCTGGTCGGCCAGTTCCGCATCGGCGCGCTCGGCGGAAATTTCCAACACTTCGGCCATCGTGGCATCGGGACCCTTGCGGATCTTCGACATCCACTGCGAGCTGGACGACATCAATATGTTGCGGAAGAACTCGCCGATCTTTTCGGCCTTCAATTGCTGATCTTCTGCGCGCGCCGCCTGGTGCTCTGCGAGTTGCGCCTGTTGCTCCGCACGTTGCGCCTGCTGTTCCGCACGCTGCGCCTGCCAGCTTGTCGCGACGATACCCGCCAGCATCGACATCACCAGCAAACTCGCTGCCACCATTCCCCAACGATGGCGACCGCTGAATTTCCTGATTCGATACAGGCGACTGTCACGACGCGCGCTGATCGGCAGGCCGCGAAGATAACGGTGTATGTCCTCGGATAATTCCTGCACCGATCCGTAGCGGCGTTCGGGCTCCTTGCGCAGCGCCATCATGGTGATGGTGTCGAGATCGCCACGCAGGTCGCGCGCGCGATACCTGATGTCGCGACCAGCATCGGATTTCGCCAGGGCCTCGCTCGGCGGCGGCGGGTTGCGCTCGCAGATCAGTTGGTCGGCCTGCACCGCGGAAACATCGCTCAGCGAATAGGGACGCTGTCCAGCGAGCATTTCGTAGAGCACGACGCCAAGCGAATAAACGTCGCTGGACGTGGTGATTGGCTGGTTGCGCACCTGCTCGGGGCTGGCGTAGTCGGGCGTCAGCGTGATCGTAGTCGCGGCAACACGAGTGACACCCGCTTGCTCGGCCTGCAGCATCTTGGCGATACCGAAATCGAGCAGCTTGGGGACGCCATCAGCGGTGACCAGGATATTGCCCGGCTTCAGATCACGATGGACGACCAGGCTGCGATGCGCCGCCTGCACCGCAGAACAAACGCCGCGAAAAAGGTCGAGTCGCTGCGCAAGCACCAGCCGATGCTGCTCGCAATAGCGGGTGATCGGCATGCCATCGACAAACTCCATCACCACGTAGGGCGAGCCGCTGTCGGTGGTTCCACCATCGAGCATCTGGGCGATGTTCGGGTGCTGCAACTGGGCCAGTATCTGGCGCTCGCGCTCGAAGCGGCGAATGGCGTCGGCGTCGAGCAGCAAGGGGCGAATCAGTTTGACGGCGACGTTCTGTGTGTAAGCGCCGTCGTCGCGATGGGCCAGAAAGACCGCGCCCATGCCACCTTCCGCGATCAGACTATCCAACTTCCACGGGCCGATGCTGGTGCCGATCACGGCACGCAGTGTCGAGCTGCCGTAGTCGCCGTCGAGGAAATTCGCGGCTGCGGCATCGGCTTGCACCAAGCGTGCGACGGCGGCGCGGAGATCGGCATCGTCGGCACATTGCCCGTCAATCCATGCGGCGCGTTCAGCTAGATCGATATCCAGGCTGCGTTCGAACAGGTCCAGCGCGCGACGTACGCGCTGCCGATCGATAGCGCCCGGCGATGCGCTGGCGGCGGAATCGTCGTCGGTCATGGTGGTTGCAACTCTCCGTGCAGCCAGGCGCGCGCTACCTGCCAGCCGCGCTTGACGGTGATCGCGGAACAACCAATGACTTCGGCAATCTCGTCGCTGCCCATGCCGCCGAAATAGTGCATCTCGACGATGCGCGCCTTGACCGGATCGATCTCGGCCAGGCGTTCCAGTGCGCCGTGCAGGTCGATCACATCAATCTCGCGTTCGCTGGTATCGGCCAGGCCATCGCGCAGGGTGACGCGCAAGCCGCCATCACGTTTCAACGCGTTCTTGTGGCGGGCGTGATCGATTGCGATCTGGCGCATCGCGCACGCCGCGACCGCCATGAAGTGGGCACGACTCTGCCAGGGTTGGGCCTTGGCCTCGCTCAATTTCAGGTAAGCCTCATGGACCAGTTCGGTCGGTCGCAATGAATTGGGCAGGCCGGAATCGAGTTGCCCGGCGGCTGCGCGGCGCAGGTCGTCGTAGACCAGCGCGATCAGCCTCTCGCGCGCATCGCTGCCGCCGCCTTGCCAATCGGCAATCAGGCGGGTGACTTCAGAACGGGTGGCGATCTGGTCGATGCGGACGACTCCCATGACGTCGCGGCCAGCACGTGGCCTCGACGAAACCTTAGCATTCACGCACGCCGCCGCGGAAGACAACCGGCTGTCAGGAATATTCGGCACTGCCAGCGCGACACGATCCAACAATCCGGTCATTCCTGCGTAGGCACACGCGCGCTTCCCCAGCCGCAGGTTGGTAGATCCATTTTGACCTTTGCCAACCTGCTGAAATCACAGCAGAATCAGAATGGACCCCTGCCTGCGCAGGTGTGGCGACGGAGTATTCCTGGTCGGCTCAGCGAGCCTGCACGAGCGATCCGGACAGTAATGATTTCAACGGGAATGACGAAAAAGAAGTGCGGAGCCGGCCGATAAGCCGGGTTCTGTCGAAGACAGCCATTCCTCTAGGCCTTGCGTCGCCGCAAGGCTCAAGCAACCTACCCGGGAACGACGCGGGCCGCGTCATAGTCCCCCTATTCGGTCTTGCTCCAGGTGGGGTTTGCCGTGCCACGCGGCGTTGGCCCCGCGCGCGGTGCGCTCTTACCGCACCGTTTCACCCTTACCACGCACGTCTTGCGACGCCGTTCGGCGGTTTGTTTTCTGTTGCACTTTCCGTCGGTTCGCACCGCCCAGGCGTTACCTGGCACCTTGCCCTATGGAGCCCGGACTTTCCTCCCCGTCGCGAACGACGCGGCGACTGTCTGGCCGACTCCGCACGCGCAGGGTAGTTGATTGGACGGCTGGCAGATAGCGTCGCGTGGCTCAACCTAACCACTTCGTCATTCCTGCGAAGGCAGGAACCCATTTTGATCTTCGGCAAGTCACTAACGGAAAAGCAGAATCAAAATGGGTTTCTGCCTTCGCAGGAACGACGACAGTTTTGGGTTGTATCGCTTCCGATAGCCAAGTCGCACATGTCGACGATTGGGACGATTCCACCGGCGATCACACCACTCCCCAATTGACTTCACCACATTCCGCGTCATCCTGACCAGACCTTCATCGTTGGTGATAGCCATGACCCGCAAGATCATCCATTCCGATTCCGCACCCGCCGCCATTGGCCCGTACTCGCAGGCTGTGCATGTGGGCAACACGGTCTACCTGTCCGGACAGACGCCGCTCGATCCCGCCACCGGCAAGCTGGTCGAGGGCGATATCAGCGAACAGACCCGTCGCGTGTTCGCGAATCTCTCCGCCGTTTGCGAAGCGGCCGGTGGTTCGCTGAAAGACATCGTGCGCATGGGGATCTACCTCACCGACCTCGGCAACTTCGCGGCGGTCAACGCGGTGATGCGCGAACTCTTCACCGAGCCCTACCCCGCCCGTTCGACGATTGGCGTGCGCGCGCTGCCGGTAAACGCGGCGGTCGAGATCGACGCGATCATGATCATCGACTGACGTCGATCGCTGAAAGCTGGATTGCACCAGGATGGAAGCGCCCTTCCACGCCGACGGACTGGCGAAACTGACAACCCTGCCCGGCGTTGGTCCAGCCCTTTCGAAGTCGCTGGAAAAACTCGGGCTTTTGCATGTGCAGGACCTGTGGTTCCACCTGCCGCTGCGTTACGAAGATCGCACCCGCATCACGCCGATTGCCGACCTGCGGCCCGGCGAAAGCGCGCTTGTCGAAGGCGTTATCGAAGCCATCGAAAAGGGCTTCCGCTTTCGCCCGCAACTGCGCATCGCGATCAGCGACGGCTCGCAGCAAACGCTGGTGCTGCGCTTCTTCCATTTCCACGCCGGCCAGATCGCGCAACTCAGTGTCGGCAGCCGGCTGCGTTGCTACGGCGAAATCCGCTACGGCGCGCAAGGTTGCGAGATCGTCCACCCGCACTACACGCGCATTGCCGACAATGCTCCGAGCACGGTCGATGAAACGCTGACGCCGGTTTATCCCACCACCGAAGGCCTCGGCCAGAAGCGCATCGCCAGCGTTGTCGGCCACGCGCTGGATCGGCTCCCTCGCGAAGGGCTGGAACTGATACCACCCGAGCACCTCGCTCCGCTTGGATTAACCAGCCTTTACGACGCGCTGCTGACCGCGCATCGACCGCCGCCGGATGCCGATGTCGGCGCACTCACTCTGGGCGTGCATCCCGCGCAACGGCGACTCGCGTTCGAGGAGTTGCTGGCGCGTCATCTCGGGTTGGCGCGGCAACGCAACGACTTGCGACGCCATGCAGCACCTTCATTGAAAGGTGATGCCGCCTTGCGCAAGCAACTGCTCAAGAATCTTCCCTTCGCGCTGACCGGCGCGCAAAAACGGGTCAGTTTAGAAATCGGCGATGACCTGAAACAACCGGTGCCAATGCTGCGCTTGGTCCAAGGCGATGTCGGATCAGGCAAAACCGTGGTCGCTGCGATTGCAGCATTGAACGCCATCGAAGCCGGCTATCAAGTCGCCGTGATGGCGCCAACCGAGCTACTCGCCGAACAGCACCTGCGAGCGTTTCGCGAGTGGTTCGAACCACTAGGCATTGAAGTCACCTGGCTCGCCGGCAAGGTGCAGGGCAAGGCACGCGCCGCTGCGCTCGACGCCGTTGCGCAAGGCGCGACCGTCGTCGTCGGCACCCACGCGTTGATGCAGGAAGCGGTCGTATTCAACAAACTTGGACTGGCCATCATCGACGAGCAACATCGCTTCGGCGTGCACCAGCGCCTCGCACTCCGAGACAAGGGATTGGCCGCCGGCAGCGTTCCGCACCAACTGGTGATGACGGCAACACCGATCCCGCGCACATTGGCGATGACCGCCTACGCCGATCTCGATATTTCCGTGATCGACGAATTGCCGCCCGGCCGCACGCCGGTGCAGACCGTCGCGATCTCCACCGCACGTCGCAACGAAGTGATCGAACGCGTCCGCGCCGCTTGTGCCGAAGGTCGACAGATTTACTGGGTCTGCACATTGATCGAGGAATCGGAACAACTCGAAGCGCAGGCTGCCGAAGTCGCCTATTCCGAACTGGGTCACGCGCTGGCTGGCGTGCCGATCGGCCTGATCCACGGCCGCATGAAGCCGAAGGAAAAAGCCGACGCCATGGCCGCGTTCAAGTCCGGCGATCTGAAGTTGCTGGTCGCCACCACGGTGATCGAAGTTGGCGTCGACGTGCCGAACGCCAGCCTGATGGTGATCGAAAACGCGGAACGTTTGGGTCTCGCCCAGTTGCACCAGTTGCGCGGCCGCGTCGGTCGCGGCAGCGCAGTATCCAGTTGCGTTTTGCTGTATCGCCCGCCGCTGTCGGCACTCGCGCGCCAACGCCTGGAAGTGATGCGCGAAACCAATGACGGCTTCCGCATCGCCGAAAAGGATCTTGAATTGCGCGGTCCCGGCGAAGTGCTAGGCACCCGCCAGACCGGCCAGATGGAATTTCGCATCGCCGACCTCGCCCGCGACGCCGACC
>JBBSLA010000112.1:0-8301 GCA_038255665.1 Lysobacterales bacterium
GCATCCGGCCCGGTCCAACATCGCCGCAGGCCTGTTCGCCATCGGCTGGCCCGAGCACGTCAACGGCGCGTTGGCGCAACGTTGCAATGTTCGCCTGGGTCGCGGCATGCGCCCACATCTGCTGGTTCATCGCCGGCGCGATGGTCAATGGCGCAGCACTCGCCAGGCATAGCGTGCTGAGCAGGTCGTCGGCGCGGCCTTGGGCCAGTCGGGCGATGCAGTCGGCGGTCGCGGGTGCAATCACGATGCGATCTGCCCAGCGCGCCAGTTCGATATGCCCCATCGCCGCTTCCGCTGCCGAGTCCCAGAGGCTGTCGCGGACGCTGCGACCCGACAGCGCCTGGACCGTCTGTGCGGTCACGAAGCGCGCACCATTCGCACTCAACACCACCTGCACTTTCGCACCCGCGCGGACCAGCAAACGCGTCAGCTCGGCCGCCTTGTAGGCTGCGATGCCGCCGGTCACGCCGAGCAGGATTCGCGTGCCGGGGAGGCTGGATCGACTCATGTGCGAAAACGCTGACAGCAGGACATGCCGCTAGCTTACTGAAATTCGCTGCGTCGTCGCTGGCCGCTCCGCACATCTTTCGCCAACCTGACCACCAAGGCCGATCGCTTCCGATCGGGGGAGCGCTGCGATGACGATACGCGAATGGCCCGATGGCGAACGACCTCGGGAAAAACTCATCGCGCGAGGCGCTGGCGCACTGTCCGACGCCGAACTGCTCGCGATCTTCCTGGGGTCGGGCCGGCGCGGCATGGATGCCGTGCAACTGGGTCGGGCGTTGCTGACCCAGCACAAGGGTATCAAGGGCCTGCTGGAGAACCCGGCAGCTCGCACGGACGTTGGCCCGGTCGCCTGGTGCCGCTTGCAGGCCGGAATGGAGCTGGGTCGTCGTTACCTGGAATCCGAACTGGTCCAGGGCCAGAGCCTGGAAGACCCGGCCCATTGCGCCCGATACCTGAAGTCGCAGCTGTATCGCTATCCGTATGAAGTGTTCGCCTGCCTGTTCCTGGACAATCGCCACCGCGTGCTCGGTTTCGAGGAGCTGTTTCGCGGCAGTGTCGCCAATACCGAAGTACACCCTCGCGAAGTGGTGCGGCGATGCATTTCGCACAACGCGGCCGCCGTGATCTTCGCCCACAACCATCCGTCCGGTGTCGCCGAGCCGAGCAGCAGCGATCGCGTCATCACCCAACGATTGAAGGAAGCGCTGGCCTTGATCGACGTCCGCGTGCTCGACCATTTCGTGATCGGCGACGGCGCGCCGACATCAATGGCGCTACGCGGCTGGGTCTGATCGCGACCGCGCTCACCGAGCACGTCAACCGGGACTCTCCAGCGCGCCGTCGAACGCCATGCCGCATTTGTTCACGTGGGAGTTGGCATATTCCCGGCGCACATCAACCACGAGGGGAACAATCATGCGCATGGGTCTGATCATCGGAGGCATCCTGCTTGCCGCCATCGGCGTCGCCGCCTTCACCGGCAACTTCAATTTCACCAGCAAGGAAAAGGTCATCGAGATTGGCGACCTGTCGGCCAGCGTCGACAAGACCCGCACGGTGCCGCAGTGGATCGGCGGCGTCGCTGTGCTGGTAGGGCTTGGTATGGTCGTGGTCGGGGCCACACGCAAGTCCTGATCGACAACCAGTTCAGACAAAAAAGCCACGCTGATGCGTGGCTTTTTCGTTTCTGGTTGTAACCCTTGCCGAGCGTGCCGCTACAACTGGTTTGTGTTGAACGTGTCGCAGTCCTGCATGCTCCCAGTCTGGAACCCGGCGCGGAACCAGCGCACGCGCTGCGCGGAACTGCCGTGGGTGAACGAGTCGGGCACCACGTAGCCCTGCGACCGCTTCTGCAGCGCATCGTCGCCAATCTGGGTGGCGGCGTTGAGGGCGGACTCAATGTCGCCTTCCTCCAGCCAGTCCAGTTGCTGCTGCGCCTGCTTTGCCCAGATCCCGGCATAGCAGTCGGCCTGCAGTTCCTGGCGAACCGACAACCCCTGTGCGCCTTCCATCGGCTGTCCTCGCTCTGCCAGCTGGCGTACCTGCTGCATGACGCCGGTGACGTTCTGCACGTGATGGCCGACTTCATGCGCAATCACATAGGCCCGGGCGAACTCGCCGGAAGCACGGAACTTGGTTTCCATTTCGCGGAAAAAGTCCAGGTCGAGATAGACCTTGCTATCACCGGGGCAGTAGAACGGCCCCATCGCCGATGACGCTGCACCGCAGGCGGAACGCACGCCACCAGTGAACAAGGTCAGTGTCGGAGCGGGATACTGTTGGCCACCGGCCTGGAACATGGGCCCCCATGTATCTTCCGTACTTCCCAGCACGTGGCGTACGAACTCGGTCTGCTCGTTATCTTCGACGGGCGCCGTTTGCGGTGCGCTGCTGGTGGTGCCGCCACCGCCCGCCATGTTGCCGAGCAGTTGCAGGATCTCGCCCGGGTTCTTGCCGAACAACAGCCCGACGACAACGACGAGGACGATGCCGCCGATTCCCAAGCTACCGCCACCGAATCGCATCCCGCCGCCGCCACCGCCGCTGCTTCGTTCTACGTTGTCACTGCGTCGTGATCGGTTCCAGCGCATGGTGTGGTCTCCAGTGGTGATCGTGCCACGCAAGCGCGGGGCGTTCCGCGCAACGCTACGCGGGCGCGTGGCTGTGAGCAAGCGCTGCGATCAGGAATCGCGCCGCGTAGAAACGCCAAGCACAAAAACGGCGGGCCCGGACTAGCCGGACCCGCCTTTCAAAGCGTCATCAAGCGTTAGCTGCGTGCGCGACGCAGTCCAAACGCTCCAAGCAACACCGTACCCAGTGCAAGCAGCAGCAGGGCGATGCGTGAATCAACAGGCACCGGCACGTTGACTGACGGCAGGCCCAACGCCACTGGCGAGATCGCCAAGCCGCGCAGGGTTGGATTGCCGCCGATGTTGCCGACCAACGAGGCCGAACCGGTGGTCAGGTTGACTTGATAGAACCCGGTCGTGCCGCCGACCTGCAGGGTCGCGACGGCGGCGTTGTTACCGTTGGAGCTGAAGATGTCCAAACCGCTGTCGCCGCTCGGAATCACGCCAAGTGGACCGATCAGTTGCAGCGTACCGTTGTTTGGCGGGTTCTGAAGGAACAAGCTGCCGCTCACCGAGTCGATGTCGAACAATGCCGTCGTGGTGGCACCCGACACACTGTTGGTGTAGCCAGCAGCGGTAATCTGCGGGCCGGCTGGATTGATCGTTCCATCCACGGTGGTCGCGCCGGTTGTCACATCGATGCGCAGGTTCTGGCCGGTATCGCTGACCAAGCGTAGGCGATCGGGGACCGGATTGAAGTCAAGCGCGAAGCGGCTGCCGCTGGGCGTTACGCTCATCGTGGCGCCAAGCGTGGCAGCGCCGCTCACCGGGTCGATCGTGTAGATGCGTCCGGTAGCGCTGACCGAGTACAGCAGGCCATTGGCAGGGCGAAAGTCGATGCCGAGCAGGGAGTCACCGGCGACCAAGCCTGTAACGGGTGCAGCCGAGACCGGACCGCCGGGCGTCGCCGCAGGGAAGCGGATGATGGTGTTGTCCGTCCGCAGGCCCAACGCGGTCGCATTCGGCGGCAGGGCCGGCAGCACGGCACCATCGACGATGGCGATGCCACGCAGCATTGGATTGCCGCCCACCGCGCCTATCAACGTAGTCGCGCCGTTGGCCAGGTTCACCGTGTAAAGCGAAGTGGTACCGCCGACTCGAAGCGTGGCGTACGCCGTGTTAGTTGCGCCGACGGTGCGGATGTCGAACCCTACGCCAGCACCCGCATCAAGGCTGACACCGAGCGGGCCGACCAAGGTGGTCGTTCCGTCATTCGGCGGGTTCTGCAACAGCAAGGAATTGCTGGCGAGGTCGATGTCGTAGAGCTGCGTAGACGCCGGCGCCGGACCCACTGCGCTGTTGGTGTAGGCCACTTCGCCGATGATGCGACCGGCTGGATTGATCGCGCCGTCGACGGTGGTCGCGCCATCAGTGACATTGATACGCAGATTCTGGCCGGTGTCGCTGACTACGCGCAGCCGATCGGGGACCGGGTTGAAGTCGACGCCGAACTGGGTGCCGCTCAACGGCTGGGCGATTTGCGCGCCTGCGACGGCGGTGCCGTTGGCCGGGTCGATCGTATACAAGCGCCCGCTGGAGGCGACTGCGTATATCACCCCATTCGCAGGACGTACGTCGAGACCGACCAGCGTGTCGCCACCATTCAAGCCGCTGATCGGCATACTTGCCGAGACCGCAGCTGGCGACGTTGCTGAAAATCTGACCAGAGTATTGGACGGGCCAAGCCCGACCACGGTTTGTGCCAGCAGGCATGGACTGCCAACCAGCAGGGCGGTTCCTACCAGGATTTTCTTCAACATGATCAAACTCCCCGTTTGAATTAAGAAAGCGAAATGGCGAGTCAACGGCATACGACCATTGACCCTTGAATACGCCCGGGCGCGGAATGCCTGAACGACTGCATCGGGGCGGCATACGAGCCATGCCGGTGCACGGATGCACCACATCAACGCGATTGGCCCGCGATGTCGCAAGGCGAGTTGGGCACTTCAGAAGTGAATCAGGCGGTAATTTGATCGTGAATGAGGCGACGAACGTTCAGCTTCCAACCGTGGCGGTGACGCGGCGCAACGCCGGCACAGCGTCCCAGTCTTGCGCTTTAATCGCGCGCCTTGCGGCGATCACGGACAAACACCGACATGGCCGGACCGTCGCCGGTCTTGCGCTTGTCCATCTCGAAGAGACCGATCGCGTCGAATAGATCGCCAAGCTTGGCGTAGCCATAGTTGCGTGGGTCGAACTCGGATGCCTGTTTGGCGATGTAACTGCCCACCGGCCCAAGCTGCGCCCAGCCGGCTTCGTCGCTCGCCGCATCGACGGCGGCACGCAGCAGGTTGACCAGTCGAGTTTCGCTCTTGAGTTGCTTGCTCGGCCAAGGCTTGGTCGCGGTGGATGCGGGGCGGTCAGTTTGCGCGACATCCTTTTCCGCCGATTGGACCAGGATGTCGGTGTAGATGAATCGATCACAGGCAGCGACGAAGGGTGACGGTGTCTTGCGTTCACCGAAGCCGTAGACGGTCTGGCCGGATTCACGCAGGCGCGACGCGAGGCGAGTGAAATCGCTGTCGCTGGAGACGATGCAGAAACCATCCAGCCTCGCCGTGTAGAGCAGGTCCATCGCGTCGATGATCATTGCCGAGTCGGTCGCGTTCTTGCCACGCGTGTAGCCGAACTGCTGCATTGGCTGGATCGAATGGACCAGCAAGGTCTCCTTCCACCCGCGCAGGTGGGTGCCGGTCCAGTCGCCATAGCAACGCTTCACGCTGGCGATGCCGTACTTGGCGACTTCGGCCAACAGCGCCTCCGCAAGCGCGGGCTGGGCGTTGTCGGCGTCGATCAGGACGGCAAGACGCTTGTTGGATGTATCGGCCATGGTGTCCTCGGTGTTGATCAGAGCATGCCTAGTCCAGCGACCGTACCCGGAAGCTGCGACCCTTGATCTTGTTCTGACGCAACCGCTGCAAGGCCAGCACGGCGGTATCGCGTCGGATCGCGACATAGGCACGCGTCGCAAAGATGGCGATCTTGCCAACCACGTCGGCGCTCAATCCAGCGCTGCCGGTCAGTGAGCCAAGCACGTCCCCGGGGCGCAATTTGTCCTGGCGGCCGGCGTCAATGACGAGCGTGGCCATTGAGGCGAGCAGTGGCTCGTCGCGTGGACCGTTCGCGGGCGGCAACGGCAGCCAACGCACGGTACCAATGCGTTCCTCGATGAATTTCATGCGCGGCATCTCGGCCGGAGCAACCAGGCTCAGCGCAATCCCACTTCGGCCGGCGCGGCCGGTGCGACCAATACGATGAACGTGCGCGTCGGCGTCAGTAGCGACTTCGTAGTTGACCACCATTGGCAAGTCGTCGATGTCGAGTCCCCGCGCGGCGACGTCGGTCGCGACCAGCACCGCGCTACTGCGATTGGTAAAGCGCACCAGAACCTCGTCGCGATCGCGCTGGTCCAGGTCGCCGTGCAAAGCCATCGCGGAAAATCCCCTTGCGATCAGGCCCTCGGCCACATCGGCGGTGTCGCGTCTCGTGTTGCAGAACACCAGGGCCGATTCCGGACGCTCGACAGCCAGCAGGCGCACCAGCGCCTCGAAACGGCGTTTCGCGTCGACCTCGTAGAAGCGCTGTTCAATCGCCGCGAGTGCCTCGCCATGATCGACAGTGACCGCCACGGGGGCTCGCTGGATGTGCTGGCTGATCGCACGTATCCCATCCGGATAAGTCGCGGAGAACAGCAGGGTCTGGCGCGTCTTCGGAGTGCGCGCCACCAGCGCGCTGATCGCGTCGAGAAAGCCCATGTCGAGCATGCGGTCGGCTTCGTCGAGCACCAACACGCGGATGGCAGACAAGCTCAGCGCATCCTGGTCGAGCAATTCCTGGACGCGCCCGGGCGTACCCACCACGATATGGGGCATGTGGGTCAACGACGCCAGTTGCGGGCGCAGTGCGATGCCGCCGCACAAAGTCAGCAGTTTCACGTTTGGTATGAAGCGGGCCAGTGCGCGAATCGACTTGCTGACCTGGTCCGCAAGTTCCCGCGTCGGGCACAGGATCAACGCCTGCAAACTGGTTTGCGTGGCATCGATGCGCGCCAGGGTTGCCAGCCCGAACGCGACCGTCTTGCCGCTGCCGGTGCGCGCCTGCGCAATCACGTCCTTGCCCTCCAGCAAACTCGGCAGGCTTTGTGCCTGTACCGGCGTCATCGTGCTGTAGTCCAGCGCGGACAGGGCTTGCAGCAGTGGCTCGGGCAAGCCGAGGGTATTGAACGTGGTCATGCGTCATGATCGCATGGCCGTCCGGTTCGGCGCGCTTCAGCCGCCGCGACCGAACATTGAAATCCAAGCGTCGCGGCAGCATTTCGATGCAATCCCGCCCCGCCTTCAACTCCAAGGATTTCTCATGGCCGAATTCTGCGACCTTCCCGGCGTCGCCCTGCGCATCGTTCCGAACGATTTTCCCGATCCCGAGCTGGACGAAAGCAACGCGAGCGGCGAACGAATTGCCGTTCTCGCGGGCGGCTGTTTCTGGTGTACCGAATCGGTGTTCAAGAATCTTGATGGCGTACTCGAAGTCACCGCCGGCTACAGCGGCGGCGACGCCGGCACGGCCGACTACAAGACTGTCTGCACCGGCACTACCAACCACGCCGAAGCCATTGCGATTCGTTACGACACCGGTCGCACCAGTTTTGGCCAGCTGTTGAAGGTGTTCTTCGCCATTGCACACGATCCGACCACGCGCGACCGCCAGGGCGGCGATGTCGGTAGCCAGTACCGTTCGGCGATCTTCTTCGCCAACCAGGAGCAGCATGACATCGCCCAGGCCTATCTCGATCAGATCGCCAAGGCCGGAATCTTCAAGACACCGGTCGTGACCCAACTGGTTCCGTTGGAAGCCTTCCACACCGCCGAGGCGCACCACCAGAACTACGCCGAACTGAACCCTGACCAAGGCTACATCCGGGCGGCAGCGCAACCCAAGGTCGAGAAACTGCGCACCTACTTTGGCGACAAACTGAAACAGCGAGCCGACGCATGAGTATTTCCGAAACCGGTTACGACCTCACCCCGATCGCGCCACAGGAGCGCGAGCAACTGGCGACCCGACTGACCCAGGAAGAACGCTACGTGTTGTTTGACCATGGCACCGAAGCGCCATTCTGCGGTGGCTTGCTCGACGAGCACGGCGAAGGCGTTTTTGCCTGCAAATTGTGCGGACTGCCATTGTTCAAGTCGGTGACCAAATTCGAATCCGGCACCGGCTGGCCGAGCTTTCACACCCCGTTCGATCCTCAACACATCAGCGAGATCGAAGACTCCAGCCACGGCATGCGTCGCATCGAAGCACGTTGCGCTCGCTGCGAGAGCCACCTCGGCCACCTCTTCCCGGACGGCCCCACGCCAAGCGGCTTGCGCTACTGCCTCAATTCCCTCGCCCTGCAATTCATGCCGGCCGATGACGCGGCCGGTGGCGTCTCGGGCTGACGCCTTTCGCGTGGTTCGCTGTCGCCAGACTGTCGCCGGGCTGCCGCACGCCGCTTCGTTCTTGTTGGCTGACGCCAGACTGGTCAAGCGTTTCTCGCGCCTGCCGGCGCGCGAGCCACTTTTCTCGCGCAGAGAAAAGTAGCCAAAAGATGCGGCCCGATGGCCTGTCGGTCGTGCGGTGAAGCCGCACGACTGCGCAAGCACTGGCCGGGTTCGGC
>JBBSLA010000113.1:0-8175 GCA_038255665.1 Lysobacterales bacterium
AAACGACCGACCGCGTCGCGGATCTGGCTGACGGCTTCCTCGGCATTCTTGCGGCTGGCGGTGTCGATGACGATCCAGCCCTGGGCAAGATCGAGGTAGGCGAACTGGCGTGAACTGCGTACGAAGGCGCGCGGCAGCAGGTCGGTGAGTACTTCGTCCTTCAGGCGCTTGCGCTCGCGCGCGCCAACCCGGCGGGCCTCTTTCTCGGAAATCTCGGCGAGCTTGTTGGCCAGTTCGTCGTTGACGACCGACGATGGCAACAGCTTGTCCTCGCCACCCACGGTGAACAGGGTGAAGTCGCCAACGCGATGGACCAGTTCGTCGGAATCGCGACCGAATGGCGACACGAATCCGCGCGTCATCATCTCGATCGGACCGCACGGGCGCAGACGGTGCTGGTCGAGCGCGGTTTCAACGTTGGCGAGATCGGACGACGTTGCGGGAGAAAAGCGGAACAGGCTGAGGTTGCGAAAAAACATGGACGCGAAAGACCTTGAGGTTCGGAGGGAGAGTGAACGGCAGCGCAGTCGTTCGGCGCTTGCGTCATCGCGGGCGAGCCACCATCGGGCCGCTGCGGAGCAATTCGCGACGTCGCGCAGCCCATCATTGTAAGTCGCTCGCGCTCGCGACGGGCACGCTGAAGTGTTTCGCAATGAAGCGAGCAGACCAGCGCAACTACCGCAGCGCTGCCGCTACACTTGGGATGCTCCAGCTCTAAGCCTTCCTAGATGACCCTGCCGTTCTCCGACGATCCCGCCATGCTGGCCCGCAAGCTGAGCGAGTTGCGCGATGAGCATCGCAACCTGGATACCGCGATCGCCCGCCTGTCGGCCGATCCGGTTCTGGGCGACGTGCTGCACATCAAGCGGCTGAAGAAGCGCAAGCTGAAATTGAAGGACATGATCGCCTGGATCGAGAACAAGCTGATCCCGGACATGGATGCCTGACCGGCGCAGCTATTCGGCAGGTTTTTCGCCAGTGCTTGCTGACGTGGCAGCAGCGTTCTCGATTTCCGGTTTCTCCGCAATCGCCGCACGCTTGTCGGCGGTCAGCTTGAGGATGCCGTGGCGGATTTCGCGACTCAGCACGACGCGGGCATCGCGGGCAACGTCTTCGAGCTGCTGGTCGTAATCGAGCTTGCCGTCGTCGTCGGTCCAGACGATGCGGCGCTCGCGCAATTTCTGGATGAAGGCGCGGAACAGCGACTTGTCGAAGAACTCCGGTCCGTTGACTTCGTTGAGCAGGCTCAGTCGCTGCGCGGTCAGGTGGCAGAGGTTCTCCAGCTCGCCGGCGCTGAGGCTGCCGCGGCCATGCCGAACCAGCGCAATCACCGCGATGTAATGGCGCTCGAACGTCTGCAGCAGACTGTGCGCAATGCCGCGCAGCAGGTAGGCCTTGTCGGTCTGGCCGGGGCTTCGACCCAGGCTGGCACCTTCGGATCGGCTGTCGAGCAAGCCACGCTGCACAAAAAAATCAGCCGTCGCGTCAATGCGCGCAGAGAACTCGGCACCACTCCAGCGCAGGAACAACTCATTCTGGATGAAGGGGTAGACCAGTCGACCGAGGCGCTGGATATTTTCGCGTGCCATGCGCCGGTTGTTGAGGAAGCAGCACGCCACCCATGCAGCGTCTGCGAGCAGATGCTGCACGTTGTTGCGAAAATAGCTGAGCAGCACCGCGTTCTCGTCCGAGCAGCGCAACACGTCGCCAAGCGGATGGCTGACCCTTTCGATCCACTGCATCTCTTCGCAGTAGGCAATGATCTCCCGGGGCTCCATCGGTGTGATGGTGACGCGATCGGAGTAGGGCAGTTCGGTCAGCAGTGCCTTGCTCAACGCGATCTGCGCGATCAGGTCGGCCTCGGCCAGCGCGCGGGTACGGGTCGACAGCAAGGCCAGCGCAATCAGATTGACCGGATTGACGTGCGCGGCGCGGTTGATGTTGATCTGGATGCGCTCGGCCAGCGTATCGACGACATTGGCCATCCATTCCGGTTTGTCTTGGTCGCCAACATCCTGCGTCCATTCCGGCGCGATTTCGTCAAGCAACGGCTTGAGGTAGATCGGTTCGCCAAACGACAGCGCGACGCGGCCATAACGCTTGCGCAGCACGCGCAGCGAGCGGAACAGCGCGAACAGGGTTTCCTTCTGCTTGGTGCCGCCGGACAGTTCGCCGATGTACGACTTGCCCTCCATCAACTTCTCGTAACCGACATAGACCGGCTGGAACATCACCGGTCGGCGCGACTCGCGCAGGAAACCGCGCAAGGTCATCGCCAGCATGCCGCCACGCGGCGCGAGCAGGCGCCCCGTGCGCGAGCGTCCTCCTTCAATGAAGTATTCCAGCGACACGCCGCGCGCAAAAAGCTGCGCCACGTATTCGCTGAAAACGGTGGTGTAGAGCGCATTGCCCTTGAAGCTGCGGCGCAGGAAAAATGCGCCACCGCGGCGCAGGATCGGTCCGACCACCGGCAGGTTGAGGTTGACGCCGGCGGCGATATGCGGCGGCACGATGTTGTTCTGGTAAAGCTGGTAGGACAGCAGGATGTAGTCGATGTGGCTGCGATGGCAGGGCACGTAGATCACTTCGTGACCGGGGATCGCTTCCTGCAATTTGTCCAGGTGATGCGTGGTCACGCCGTCGTACAACTTGTTCCAGAACCATTTCAGCAGGAACGACAGCGAGCGCACCACGGGGTGCGAATAGTCGGCCGCGATTTCGCGCACGTAGTGGCGCGCCCGTCGCCAGGCTTTGGCGTGGCTGATGTTGTCCTTGCTGGCGGTCGCAGCAATCGCCTCGCGCACCGGCGTCGAGTTGAGGATGCTGTCGGCAACGGTGCGGCGGTGCGAAAGGTCGGGCCCGATCACGGCCGCGCGAATGCGCCGGAAGTGCACGCGCAAGACGCGCGACAGCTTGCGCACCGTGCGCTCCGAATCCAGTTCCTGCGCATCGGCGATGACCTGGCTCAACAACACCGGCTTTGAATAACGAACCACCGTCGAACGGCCATTCAACAGCAGCGCCAACAAGCGCTGGAAACGGCCAACGACCACCCAGTTCTCCGAGAACAGCACGCGGAACCAGCCTTCCTCACGATCGGGCGAGCGGCCAACGAAGATTGAAACGGGCACCAGGCGAACGTCGCTGTCGGGATGTTCGCGAACATGGTCCAGCAGCAAGCGCAGCGTTTCCGAACGTGACGGATGTTGCGATCGACCGAACAGTCGCGGTCGCCGTGACAATGCGACAACCGAGCGGCGGCGTCGAATCGGCAGGTTTTCCGACGCGGCATACGGTGCCGGCAAGCCGGCTTCCGAGGTGGCCTGATCAAGGATCAGCGAGTCGGACAGACCTTTCCGTTCGACCACGTAGACGGTCGGCAAGTCACTGGGCGGAACGAGATCTGCAGGATCTGACGGCTCCTGGCGAATCTTCAGCCAGCGCTTGAGCAGCGACCCGAGCAAGCGAATGTGCAAAGGTGGCGGACGCCGCCGCACGACAACGGCTGCCGACGGCGTCTCGGGCATGGCCGCTGTATCGGCATCCGGCGAGCTGATGGACACTTCGCTGCGAGCCACGGCAACCGTTGACTTCACCCTTTGGTGGGCGCTACGGGCTGCGTGGCGTCCTTGTCCGGCGTGGTTGCGTCCGGCGCAGGCAGCATCAGTTTTTCAATGGTGTCCTTGCTGTACCAGCGCCCGTCCTGGCGAACCATGTCGGTTTCAGTCGACATCGACTTGCCCAGCAGGTCGAAATCGACTTTCACCTTGGCGGTGTCGGCAGTCAACGAAACCAGCGTCGGCTTGACCGAGTCCAGCGAATCGTCAATCGACAGCCCGTACAGGGCCAGGATTTTCTTGACTCCGAGGAAGGCAACCTGGCCTTTCTTCATCGCGGTGTCGTATTCCATCGCGCGCACTTCGTCGATGGTCTTGAGCTGCAGCGAGCGGGCTGTGGCTACGGCGATCGCGATACTCTGTTTGAGCAGTTCCTGGTCGGCGAACTTGGCGGTCACCGCCCAGTCGCCAATCGCATTGATGGCATCGACGCTCTGGCGTTTTTCGGGTTCGCTCAGGTCCTGGCTCTGTTCGGCCATGTTCTGGGCAAAACCGCGCGCCATGTTGACGTAGGTCGGCACCTGGCTCTGGTACTGCTTCTCCAATGCCTTCAACTTTGGCCCGGCCTCCGCGTAGAGCTTGGCTTCCGCATCCGGCGCAGTGAGCTGCATCATCATGTCGGCGAACTTCTGGCGGTCCTCGTCGGTGACCGGCTCATCGTCCTTTTGTTTGGTCCATTCCTCCTTGAACTGGGCGAATTTCTCCGGCGGCAGCGCGTTCTGCATCAGGCTGGCGAAGTCGCCTGCCTTGAGCAACGCGGCATTCGCGGTGATTGCCGCTTCCGGCGAGCCGGTCGCCAGTCGCGCGACCTGCGGCGAAGCCGATGGCGCATCGACTTCCTTCTCCTTGTTGCAGCCCACCGACAGGACGAGGGCCACCGCCAGCGCGCAGCCGCGGAGCATTTGTGTGGACATGGGCAAGGTACCGATGAAAAAGTCGGCGATCACTTTATCACGCGGTCGGAGCGGGCCAATCGAATCGACACCTACAAAAAAGCCCGACGAGCGTGAGCTCTACGGGCTGAATCCGGCACGGCCGGAACGGGAACTGTCGATGATTGAAACGTGGATCTGTTCTGGTGATTCTTGTTTTGAGATGGGCGCTATTCGAAGTCAGTCAGTCGAATTGCCGACGCATGGTAGCCGCGATTACAAGTTCGCGCAATACATGAAGTTGCATCTTACAAGTAACTGAAATACAAGCAGAACTGTCTACCTTAAATCGCGGCGCAAGCCATCAAGCTTGCCCTGTCGACGGACGTCCGCTGGTTGGCTCCAGGCATTGTCGAACAGTGCAGGCTCCCAGGAACCGTAGGTCGGGTTCGGCAGCACGAACCAGCGTTCACCGACCCAACCCAGGTACGGCGCGACGGCCGCCTTGCGACCTTCAGTCGTGTTGGCAAGTACGTCGACAAAATCGCCGATCTGGTCGCCAAATTGCATCAAAACCCGGTAATTTCGCGAAACGAGCTGACGTCGACAACCTTTCTCGGAGCCGTTCTGCTCGCAATCCTTGACGAAGGTGCCCAGGCCAAGGAACACGTTTTCGCCGGCTTTGATCGGAAAACCGACCTTGGCCAGGTTGGCGAGGGTCACTTCGTTGAGGTCGGCCGCCCGGTTCGACAGATAAAACACCGTGATGCCCTTGCTGTCGGCCTGGCGGGCGAATTCGACCGCGCCCGGCAACGCCCGGGCGCGCTGTTCCCGGCACCACTGCGCCCAGGTGAACTCGTCGTAGGCCGCGCCATCGAAAACCAGCCGGGCCTGATAGGGCGAGTTGTCGAGCGCCGTTTCGTCGATGTCGAGGATTACCGCCGGCTTCAAGTTGCGCAGCGAGGCGTTGCCGCGTTCGTCGCTGGCGAGCGCATCCCAGGTCGTGTCAGCCAGAGCTTCGTCAAGTCGCTCGCCTGCGTCGCGGTAAGTCTGCAGATAGATCAGGTCGTGCTCGATTGCAGTTTGCGTCCACGCCACGGCATTGAGATTGTCGTTGGCGGGCACGACGGGCACGGTCGTCAGTGTGTTCGCCCGGGTCGGCTGTTCAATCACACGCTGTTGGGCACAAGCCGACAACATCAGGAGGGCAGGGACGAGGACTGGCAATCGGTTTATCACGGTCATGGAACGGCCTGCGGATTGAAGGGACGATTGTAGGGGTACTCTGATCTATCCCGCACAGGCGGCACCGATCTGTCTGCTCGCCGATCAAGGCGCGTCGCCGAAGGCAGACTGGCCGTCTGGCAAGGCGGCGCAACGCGGAGCTGCGGGCAGACAGATCGGCCCCAACGGGTTGATATCAGATGACGGGGTGATGTCAGAAAGGCCCTCACATCGACGCGCGCGGCTTGTCCAGGCGGCCAGCCTTCACTTCGCCACGCACCCCACTGTGAAAACCTTTCTGACATCATGTCGCCTGCGCGGGATTGATCAGAGTATCCCTAGCATCGCCGCAGTTTATTACAGCACCGCCACTCGCCCCGAGATCGTCGCCGATGCCTGACTACCCGTCGCCAAGACTGACCGCGATCACCTGCGCGCTGACCGGCATTGCCTTGCTGCTCGTGGTCTGGTTGCACCTGCTTCCGGCGCTGCTGGCCGGCCTGCTGGTGTTTGCGCTGGTGACCGCGCTCGATCCACCGCTGCGGCGGATCACACCGGGTACGCGCGCCGATTGGCTGGTGGTGCTGCTGCTCAGCATCGTGGTGGTGTCGCTGCTCAGCCTTGCGGTGTTCGGCCTGATCACGTTCTTCACCAACGGCGGTGGTAATCCCGACCATATCTTCGACCGCATGATGCCGCTGGTCGAGAAAGCTCGCGCGCAATTGCCGAATGTCGTCGTCGAGCACCTGCCTGACAACATCGACGAGATCCGTGCCGGTCTGGTCGAGTGGCTGCGCATGCACGCGGCCACGTTGCAACTTGCAGGCAAGCAGGCGGTGCGGGTGTTTACGCAAACCTTGATCGGCATGGTCCTCGGCGCGATGGTGGCCTTGAGCGGAGCCACCCCGAGTCGTCATCACGGTCCGCTGGCGATGGCGATGACCACGCGCTGCCGTCGCCTGGGCAACGCGTTCCGCGACATCGTTTTCGCGCAGCTCAAGATATCGTCGTTGAACACGCTGTTCACGGCCTTGTTCCTGCTGGTGGTGTTGCCGATGTTCGGCGTGCGCCTGCCGCTGGCGAAGACACTGGTCGCGATCACCTTCGTTGCTGGCTTGCTGCCGGTGCTTGGCAACCTGATCTCGAATGCGGCGATCTTCATCGTCGCGATGTCGGTATCGCTGTGGGTCGCGATCGCCGCGCTGACGTTCCTGATCGTCATCCACAAGTTTGAATATTTCCTCAACGCGCGCATCGTCGGCGGCCAGATTCGCGCCCGTGCCTGGGAACTGCTGCTGGCAATGCTGGTGATGGAAGCCGCGTTCGGCATCGCCGGCGTCATCGCCGCGCCGATCTATTACGCCTACCTCAAGCGCGAACTGGAAGCGGCGAAGTTGATCTGACTTGTAGGCCACACGGAACGCAGCGCGTCGCCGGTAGCAAAGCCACATGCGTATTTTCATTATCGGCGACTCGACCTTGCTTCGTAGCCCCGCACGCGCAGCGCGCCGGGATTGAACGGAACGAAGATCGGATTGTGTACCGATTGTCTGGCGTCGCGCGACCGCGGCGCGCTGCGCGTGCCGGGCTACGGGTGGATTTTGTCGAGCGCTTCGACAGCCTTGGACAATCGCTTGGGCGATACCGATTCGGCGGTGCGCAGTTCCTGCGCGAACACCGACACGCGCAGTTCCTCGATCAGCCAGCGCAAGTCATCCAGAGCGACTTCGTCGGCGTTTGCGCTGGCGCGGTGCTTGACGTAAGCGCGCCAATAGAGGTGCACCTGCAACATGCGCGCCTGGTCCTTGGCCGGGTCCTGGCGCAGGCGTTCGCCGCGCAGACGCATCGCCCGCAGGTAGCGTGGGTAGTGCTGCAAACGGCCAGCGGACAGCTCGCGCAGGAAACCAGGGAACAACAGCTCGTCACGTTGTTCGCGCAGGTCGTCGTAGTTGGCCTTGGCGAATCCCAGCAGCGGCGGTTCCAGCCACGGCGCGAGTTCGGCATGCGCCTCGATGATCGACTCGGCAAGCTTCAGTCGTTCGACGGCAGTGGGGAACAGGTCTCGCGTAACCGCGGTTTTCACTTTCTCGAATGCCTCACGCGTGCGTGCGCCGCGCGGCTGCATATCGAGACAGTCGCGCAATGCGGCCGCAACCACGTCGCTGCGCAACTGCGCGGCGCTGCCGAATCCCGCCCATTTCAGCATCAGCGTGTTGTTCACCGGCAACTGGCGCTGCGCCTGTTTGATGCGATCGGCAAGCGCGCGATGCACCAATCGGTCGACGCCGGCGATATGCTCCGCGAGTGCCTCGTCGCGGCGCTCGAACACGCGAAGCGCGACCGTTTCGCCGAGGTCGACCAGCGCCGGGAATGCGCTCAGTCCGCCGCTGGAAACCACGGTGTCGGGTAAGTCCTCGAAGTCGAATTGGTCGACTTCCTCGCGCACCAGGTCGGTATCGGCG
>JBBSLA010000114.1:0-8089 GCA_038255665.1 Lysobacterales bacterium
ACACCAACGCAACGGTTACCAATCCGCAGGGCCAGGTCAATCACATTGAACCCTGGGTCGAGACGGTGGCGGCTTCGACGCAAAATCGCTTCATTGGCGTGGCCTTCAATCTGGACGGCGGCCCACCCAGCACGCAGTCCGTACCGGTGAAATTGGGTGGCTCGCCCAACCCGACCATGGCCACCGTGGGCGTTCCGCTGGTGAAGAGCCCGAACTTCGCCAACGGGTCCACCGATGGCTGCGCGGCTTATCCGGCAGGCACCTTCATCGTTCCGTCATTTCCGGCCGAACATATCTACCGGAGCGGCTTCGATACGCCGGTGGTGCCGCAAGGAGCCATCGCCGTGCTGAACCTGGATGGCACCAACAGCAGTTGCGCCAGCGGCGCGCGTCGCACGGCGGCGCTCAACGCGGGCGCGGTCGGCGTGATCTTCGTCGATGCTATCTACCTCAACCTGGGTGCCAGCGGTACGACGTGGTCCATGCTGCGGTCGGACTGGGACGTCATCGAAGCGGCGATGACGCCCGGTGTTTCCACTGCATCAATCAGCGCCACGGCGGCGTCGTTCCCCGCAGTCGGCGACCTGGTTGCCGGCTTCAGCTTCCGTGGTCCTCGCCTGATCGGCGGCCAGGGCCTGGTCAAGCCGGACATCACTGCCCCGGGTGTCGACATCCTTGCTGTCGGAGCGGCCGGTGTGGTGGGTGCGAACGGAATCTACCTGAGCAACGGCACATCGATGTCCAGCCCGAACACGGCGGGCGCTGCCGCGCTGATTCGTTCGCTGAATCCAACGTGGACGCCGCAGCAGGTGAAGTCGGCACTGAATCTCAGTGCCAACAACTTCGGCTCGGCGAACCAGGACGGAACGCCAGTGCGGCTGTGGGACTACGGTTCGGGTCGCGTCAATCTGGCTGCCGCATCCAAGGTGGGACTGGTGATGGACGAAACCGCTGCGAACTTCCTCGCGGCGAATCCGGCCACGGGCGGCAACATTGCCGATCTCAACCTGGCCAGCATGGCGCGCTTCAACTTCACCGGCACCTACACGTTCACCCGCACGTTCCAGCGCGCGAGATCCGGCAGCCAGACGTACAACCTGTCGGTGGTCGGATTGCCTGCAGGATCAACCACGGTGACGCCGTCGTCGTTCACGATCGCGGCCGCCGGCAGCCAGACGGTCACGATTGCTGTCGACAGCGCGTTGCTGACGGCGGGGGTATGGACACTGGGTGAAGTGCTGGTGACGCCGATGGCTGGCGACGAGCCCAACCTCAAGATGCCGATCGCCGTCCAGCGCAGTCCGTAACCCGCGCCGCTAGCCGGCCCGGACACTGAAAAGGGCACCTTCGGGTGCCCTTTTCACTGCGCGGCTTCACACCTTGGCCGAGGATGTTTGTCCGGTCCGGCCCGGATGGACTCCGACTACCGGCGCATCAGCGTCGACTTGCCGAACAGGCTTTCGACCAGGTCAACTGCGACCAGGGCGGTGCGGTTGTGCTCGTCGAAAGCGGGGTTGAGTTCCATGATGTCGAGCGACGCGATGCGGCCAGTGTCGGCGATCATCTCCATGCACAACTGCGCTTCGCGATAGTTCGGCCCGCCGGGAACGGTGGTGCCGACGCCGGGCGCAATCGATGGATCGAGGAAATCGACATCGAAGCTGACATGCAGGTGGGTGTTCGCGTCAATGCCGAACAGCGCTTGCTGCATCACCTTGCGCATGCCGACTTCGTCGATGAAGCGCATGTCGTAGATATCCAGGCCCACTTCGTCGACGAAGCGCTTTTCGCCGGCATCGACCGAGCGGATGCCGACCTGGCGAAACACGCCGGGTTTCACGGCGGGCGTGCCGTCGCCAAGATGCGTCAACTCCTTCGGGCCGTAGCCACACAGGCAGGCGACCGGCATGCCGTGGACGTTGCCGGTGGGGGTGAGCTCGCTGCTGTTGAAATCGGCATGCGCATCCAGCCACAGGACGACCAGCTTGCGATCATTTTCGCGGCAGTGTTTTGCGACGGCGGTGATGGAACCCACCGCCAGACAGTGATCGCCGCCGAGCAGGATCGGGAAGCGGTCTTCGGCAAGTTCCTTGGCCACCGCTTCCATCACCAGCCGGTTCCACTCCGCGACTTCGGGCAGATGCCGATAGCCATCAGCGGGAGGCTGCCAGGGGTTCATCGGGCCAGCCAGATTGCCACGATCGTGCACGATATAGCCGCGATCACTCAGTGCCTTGGGCAGGTTGGCGACGCGCAGGGCCTCGGGGCCCATCGAAGCGCCGCGATCAGCAGCGCCGATGTCGGTCGGTGCGCCAATCAGCGCGAGTTCGCGTTTTGGTTGGGTCATCGTTGGTGGCTCCAGGTTGCAGTCGATTCAGGTGCCAGAGAGGGCTGGCGAGGTGGGGAAGCTTAACGCGTGGAGGGTTAATGGCTTGATTGGCGAGTCCGAATCGCAGTGTGATGGAGACTTTCCTGCCATTCCGGCGCCCACCATCCACCCTCGTCATTCCTGCGAAGCCATGAATCCATTTTGATCTTTCGCGACTCACCGAACGTAAAGCAAAGTCAGAATGGATTGACCAGCCTCCGGCTGTTGAAGAGCGCCTCTGCCTTCGCAGGAATGACGAGCAGGGTTGAACCCATGACCCTCGACACGCCCCGCCGGGACCCGTTCGCGCTTACTCTTGGCCTTCGTCCGTTGCCGTCGGGAATTCCATGAAAACGATCATTTTCGCGCTCGCCCTCGTCGCCTGCCCTGCCGCCGCGCTGGCCACCAATGCCGGCAAGACGATCAGCCACGAAGACCTGTGGCTGATGCCGCGTGTTGGTGCACCGGTGCCGAGCCCCGATGGCAGGTTCGTGGTGTTCCAGGTGATCGAACCGGCCTACAAGAAGGAGGACAACCAGACCAACCTGTGGCTGGTGCCGACCGACGGTAGTTCTGGAGCACGCCGGATCACGCAGAACACGTCGAGCGAAGCCGGGGTGAGCTGGAGCGCGGACAGCACGCGCATCGCCTTCGCGGCCAAACGCGGCGAGGCGAAGGAACCGCAGATCTGGATCCTCGACCTGGCCCGCGGTGGCGAGGCACTCAAGGCAACCGCGCTATCGACTGGTGCCGGTTGGCCGAAGTTTTCCCCTGACGGCAGCCGTATCCTGTTTTCGTCACGCGTTTACGCCGACGCCAAAGATGACGACGCCAACAAGAAACTCGCCAAGGAAGAAGAGGAGAAAAAATACAAGGCGCGCGTCTATACCGGTTTCCCGATCCGCGCCTGGGACAAGTGGCTGGACGACAAGCAGACCCATCTGTTCGTCGAAACCATTGGCCGCACCGACGCTCGCGACCTGCTCGCCGGAACGGCACTGACGAAGTTGTCGGGCTTCGCGTTGAGCAATGACGACGATGGTGGCGCGGTGTGGGCGCCGGATGGCAAGTCGATCATCTTCGCGGCCAGCAGCAATCGAGATCGCGCGGCGTGGTCATTCACACATACTGACCTGTTCCAGGTTGGTCTCGACGGCGGCGAACCCAAGCGCCTGACAGGCGCGGCGGGATTGGATGTCGGCGACGGCTACGGCAAACCGCAGTTCAGCCGCGATGGGCGCACCCTGGTAGCCAACGTTGAAACCAACAGCGGCAGCAGTTACAACGCCAACCGGCTGGTGGTGCTGGACTGGCCCGGCGCACGCGAGAAGGCGCGCATTGAACTGCCAGACGCGCGCTCGGTGGCGAGCTTCGGCATTTCTCCGGATGGTCGCGAGGTTTTCATCACCGCAGAAGATGCGGGGCAGGAAAAACTCTATCGCGCACCGACTACGGGCGGCATCGCGACGCTGCTTGGCGGGCCGGCGCGTGGCGTATGGGAACGCATCAGCGTGGCCGGCACAGGTTCGCCGGTGATTATTGCGAACTACGAGAGTGCCACCGAACCGCCGGAAGTGGTGCGCATCGATGCGTCCGGAAAATCGGCGAAGAAACTCACCGCGTTCGCGACGGCCAAAGCAGCCGCATTGTCGTTGCCGCCGGTCGAGAACTTCACCTTCACCAACAGCCGCGGCGTGCCGATCCACAGCATGCTGGTGCGACCGCCGCAGTTCGATCCGTCGAAAAAATACCCACTGCTGGTTCTGATGCACGGCGGCCCCTATGCACAATGGCGCGATGCCTGGGTGCTGCGCTGGAACTACCACCTGCTCGCTGCACCGGGTTATGTGGTGCTGCTGACCAACTACATCGGCTCAACCGGATTCGGCGAGGCGTTCTCGCGCAAGATCGAGGGCGATCCGCTGAAGGGTCCGGCGCAGGACATCAACGAAGCGGCCGATGAAGCCATCCGCAAGTTTGCCTTCATCGACGCGAGCCACCAGTGCGCGGCAGGAGCGAGTTATGGAGGCCATCTTTCGAACTGGTTGCAGGGCACCACCACGCGCTATCGCTGCCTGATCAGCCACGCCGGGTTGGTCAACCTCGAATCGCAATGGGGCACCAGTGACAGCATCTACGGTCGCGAAGTCGGTGCCGGTGGTCCGGTCTGGGAACAGGGCCCGGTCTGGCGCGACCAGAATCCGATTCGCCTCGCCGCCAACTTCAAGACGCCGGTGCTGGTCACCGCTGGCGAGAAGGATTTCCGCGTGCCAATCAACAACAACCTTGAATACTGGTCGGCGCTACAACGCCAGCGCGTCGAGAGCCGGCTGGTGGTATTCCCCGACGAGAATCACTGGATCCTCGATGGCGAGAACAGCCGCTACTACTACAAGGAAGTGCACGACTGGCTGGCGCGGTTTTTGAAGGCTGAGAAACCCGGCGGTGCCTCATCGCAACAAACCGGCAACAGCGATCAGCAGCGGATGCAGCCGTGAACCAAAGCGCTGGCGACGACGTGGCCAATGACTCGTCGTCAGCGGATGCGAGCGAAGAAGGTGGGACGCGAACTGCGGATCGTCGTTGGACCACGCGGTTCGTGGACAGCGTGCAGCGACTTCTTCTCGACAGTCGCGCCTGGGTCTACATCGCGACCATCCATGCGCTGATGCTGGTGAAGTCCGGGTTGTGGGAAATTCCCAACCTGCTGCTGACCCGCCAGGTCGCCGAGAATCCGTTCGTCAATCCGTTTGCCGATCCGTTCGCGCACTACCTGTTCTGGAGCTGGCTCGCGCCCTGGCTGGCGTGGCTGGTCGGGGCAACCGGCGAGACGTCGTTTTTCCTGTTCAACCTGGCCTTCCTGGTGGCGTTCAATATTGGCGTCGTCTGGCTGCTATGGCGCGACCTGCCGCCGCGTTCGGCGCGACTGGCCTTGCTCGCGTTCGCCGCCCTGCCGGTATCGACGACGGTGTGGTTCTGGCTGTCCACCGACGCGCTGACCTTGTGCCTGCTGCTGGCCGCCGTCGCCTGGCGTCGACACTGGCTGCTGATGCCGATCATCGGTGTGCTGCTGGGCCTGCAACATTTCGAGCAGGGCTTCATCGCGGCGATGCTGCTGCTCGCCGTCGCGGTGCTCAACAACGGCTGGCGGAATGTCTTGCGTCGCCATGACGGCGCGGAGGCGTACGTGTTTCCGGTCCGCAGTGCGCTCGGCCTGGCGGTCGGAACGGTGATCGGCAAGTTCGTCCTTATCGCGCTTTTTGCGCACTACGACATCGTCGTCAACTCCGGGCGTTCCCTGTGGCTGGCCCAGTATTGGCGAATCCTGGTTTGGCAGTACGTCACCACGCTTCCGTTCGCGCTGTGGTCGGTGTTCGGGGTCGGCTGGTTGTTGGTGGTGCGCTTTCTCGATCGCGAACGCTGGTCGCACGCCATCGCGTTCGCCATCGTGGTCTTTCCTGCGCTGCTGCTGTTGCTTCCAATCGTTGGTGACGTGACCCGCGTCGCCGCCATCGTCAGCTTCCCCATAGTCATGGCCAGCATTCTGCTAAACCAGCGCCTGCTGGCGGAATGGCCGTCAGCCACCGCAACGCGCTTCCTGATGCTGTGGGTAGCCGTGCCGTGGATTTGGGTGGGACTGGGCGGCGTGCAACTGTCGAAATTCCCTGACGATGTGCAGTGGTTACGGACGGCGTTGGGCGGGTAGCATTGGACTTGCCGATGCGCTTGGCCTTTGACGTTGTTGCGGTGTGGGCGACTCAATTCCCACGATGCGTGACAACTCAACACATTCGTCATTCCTGCGAAGGCAGGAACCCATTTTGATCTTCGGCACGTCACTGACAGGACAGCAAAATCAGAATGGATTGACCGGCCTCCGGCTGTTGAAAAACGCCTCTGCCTTCGCCGGGATGACGAAGTACTATTTTTGGTCGACCCAGCGATACCGCGCCAACCAGAAACGTGCCTTCGCAGGGATGCGGCGTAACGTTACACCGCGACTCGTCGGCTTGATCGAAGCGCTCGGCAGTTGTACGAAAATGAATTAGAAGCCACTTGAAACAACCACCAGCGCCAACGCGCGACACGATTACGGATGCGAAGAAACGTCAATGCAACGACCCTGCCTTGCACACGTCGTCGCTGGAACTCGATGAGCCGCTCGACGAAACGGCACACCTTCTGCGCAGCCCGAAGAACGCCAAACGATTGCTCGAAAGCATCGCGGAACTTGAGCCCCACGGAGGCGCGTCGAGACCGCTGATCGAGAACACAGCCGACTGGGACGACGCGGCGCAACCTCGATTCAGACAGTTCCGGACAATCGGCTATCGGCTCGCGTCAAACCCGATAACCACGATGGATCGCGACGATGCCGGCGCTCAGGTTGCGCACGTCGACCTTCTCGAAGCCTGCGCTCTCCATCATCGCCTTGAGCGTTTCCTGGTCGGGATGCTTGCGGATCGATTCGGCGAGATAGCGATAGCTGTCCTCGTCGCCGGCGATCATCGCGCCGATGCGCGGCAGCACCTTGAAGGAATGGAAGTCGTACAGCGGCTTCAGCAGCGATGATTTCACCGCCGAAAACTCCAATACCAGCACGCGACCGCCCACCTTCAGCACACGATGGATTTCAGCGAGCGCGATTTCCTTGCGGGTGACGTTGCGCAAGCCGAACGCCATCGTCACGCAATCGAAACTGCCATCGGGAAACGGCAAAGCTTCGGCATTCATCTGCGACCACTCAAGGCCGTTGAGCAGGCCGCGATCGATCATGCGGTCGCGACCGACGCGCAGCATGTCGCCGTTGATGTCGCCGACAACGACGCGACCTTTTGCGCCGACTTTCGGCAGCAACAAGGCGGCGATGTCGCCGGTGCCGCCAGCGAGGTCGAGCACGGCATCGCCGGGACGCACGCCGCTGCTGCCGACGAAGTAGCGCTTCCACAAGCGATGCACGCCGAACGACATCAGGTCGTTCATCACGTCGTACTTGCTCGCGACCGAGGTGAACACGTCGCCGACCAGCTTCTGCTTCTGCTGCTCGGGAACCTCGCGGTAGCCGAAGTGGGTGGTGTTTTCTTGTTCGCTCATGGCGGCATGGTAGCGGTTGCGATCACACGCTGACTTATGACGACTTCAACCAGCGCGCCATGTCGAGCGCGAAGTAGCTCAGGATCGCGTCGGCACCAGCGCGCTTGATCGACAGCAGCGATTCCTCGATGCAGG
The DNA here is from genome assembly GCA_038255665.1 of Lysobacterales bacterium. GTDB lineage: Bacteria > Pseudomonadota > Gammaproteobacteria > Xanthomonadales > Rhodanobacteraceae > Dokdonella. Next base: position 7,598 of record JBBSLA010000114.1, read on the forward strand.
CGCGCTCGTTCAACCAGCCGTTGCCGAACGCGGCCTTCAACATCGCGTACTCGCCGCTGACCTGATACGCGAAAGTCGGCACGCCGAACTCCTGTTTCACCCGACGCACGATGTCCAGATACGGCATGGCCGGTTTCACCATCACCATGTCAGCGCCTTCGGCGATGTCGAGGCCCACTTCGCGAATCGCCTCGTCGGAATTGGCCGGATCCATTTGATAGGAATATTTGTTGCCCTTGCCAAGATTCGCCGCCGAGCCGACCGCGTCGCGGAACGGGCCGTAGAACGCGGATGCGTATTTCGCCGAGTAGGCGAGGATTCGCGTGTGGACATGGCCCTCCGCTTCCAGCGCGGCGCGGATCGCACCTATACGGCCATCCATCATGTCCGATGGCGCAACCACGTCGGCACCCGCGCGCGCATGTGAAAGCGCCTGCTTGACCAGCGCAGTGACGGTGTCGTCATTGACGACGTAACCGCTGTCGTCGACCA
>JBBSLA010000115.1:0-8056 GCA_038255665.1 Lysobacterales bacterium
CGCGCTGTTCGCCAAGTAGGCATCGCATCGAGATGCTTGACGTTATCGAATTCACCAGCGAACTTATACGCCGCGAATCGGTGACGCCGAATGACGCCGGTTGTCAGCGCCTGATCGCCGAACAGCTCGCCGCCAGCGGTTTCGATTGCGAAGCGCTCAACTTTGGCGATGTCGAAAACCTTTGGGCCACGCACGGGCAGGGTGGTCCGGTATTGGTGTTCCTCGGCCACACCGACGTGGTGCCGACCGGCCCGGTTGAGCGCTGGACCTCGCCACCGTTCGAGCCAAACGTACGCGATGAGCAGTTGTACGGTCGTGGCTCTGCCGACATGAAAGGCAGCGTCGCCGCGATGACGATCGCGCTGAAGGATTTCGTTGCGAATCATGCCGATCACGACGGCACCATTGCCCTGCTGCTGACCTCGGACGAAGAAGGCATCGGCAAGGACGGCGTTCGTCGGGTTGCGCAGACGTTTCGCGAACGCGGCCAAGGCATCGATTGGTGCGTGGTCGGCGAGCCGTCGTCAAAGCAGCAGCTTGGCGATTTGATCCGGGTTGGCCGGCGCGGATCGCTGACTGGCAGATTGAAAGTGATCGGCGTGCAAGGTCACGTCGCCTATCCGCAACTGGCCAACAATCCCATCCATGCGTTCGCACCAGCACTGGCCGAACTCGCCGCCACAGTTTGGGATGAAGGTAATGCGGAATTCCCACCCACCTCGTTCCAGATATCCAATTTCAACGCCGGCACCGGTGCCGACAACGTCATTCCGGGCGAGGCGCAGGTCAACTTCAATTTCCGCTACGGCACGGCATCAACCGAGCGCGGCCTGCGCGAGCGTGTCGAAGCCATCCTGCACAAACACGCCGTCAACTTTGAACTCGACTGGTGGCTCTCCGGCGAACCATTTCTGTCGCCCGCCGATGGCCGCCTGCGCGCGGCTGTGATCGAAAGCATCCGCGAGCAATGCAACATCGAGCCGGAATGCAGCACCGGCGGAGGCACATCCGACGGACGCTTCATCGCGCCGCTGGGTGCCGAAGTGGTCGAACTCGGACCCAACAACGCGACGATCCATCAGGTCGACGAGTGCGTTCCCGTGGAACAGCTGCGACGATTGCCGGACATTTATCGGCGCATCGCCGAGCGGCTGTTGGTGAGGCGCGGCTGATTTATCGAAAGAAAGAAAACGCGCCCATCAGCGAACCCGGTTGTTAAAAACGCGGACAAGTACCGGAAATCGTGCCTCTTCCGTCGATGACAGTTCGCCACGTGTGGTAAATTCCGGGTATGGGTAAGGCGAAGTGCCGCCCCTCAGGTCCGGCAACCAGGAGTACTGCCGACCAGTGACAGTCCGCAAGGCCTGTCCGATCCGATCAGGGACACGCCGTTTCGTCCAATCAGGTTGTTGCCCTCTTACCCATGATCCAGTTTTCCCCGCGTCGATTTTTCGCGCTCATCCTCACTTGTGCCCTTTTCCAAGGCAGCGTGAGCGCAGCTGAAAACTGGCTTGATGTGTCGGCATCGCTGGCACCGCACGGAACAATCGATTTCACCCCGAATGGCACCCAGCCGGGACTGGCCTGGAGCCTGGAAGATCCAGAAAGCTGCTCCTCCTGCCACCGCGGTTACACGCCCGGGCAACAAAGCTACTTTCCGCACAACTCGTGGAGCGGGTCGATGATGGCCAACTCCATGCGTGATCCGTTGTTCTGGGCCGCGCTCGATGTGGCCAACAAGGATGTCCCCGGCGTCGGCGACTATTGCCTGCGATGCCATACGCCACCCGGCTGGTTTGGTGGTCGCGTGCAGAAGGACGGCGATGGCGGCACCGTCGGCCAATCCGGTCCAAATGGTTGCGCCTTGGTTGGCACCTACGACCGGCCGGACAACAAAAACAACGACTATGCCGGCGTCACCTGCCACTTCTGCCATCGCATGATGCCGAACGGTCCCAATGGTGAGCCGACAATCATCGGCAATGCGAACGCGTGGATCGACAACGCGACCAGTTGCACCAATCCCGATGGAAGTTCGTACGGTGGTCCATGCCGTCGCGGCCCGTATACCTATACCAATGGCATGCTGGAAGCGCCGCATGGCTGGAAGAAGTCCGAATTCCACGAGAGCTCCGATTTGTGCGCAAGCTGTCACGACGTCAGTACGCCTGACACCAGCGCCGGTCCGCTGAAGACATTGATCCTGGAAGGTGGCGTCGCGACGACGCGTCCAATGCCAATCGAGCGCACCTATACCGAGTGGAAGCAAAGCGCTTTCGCGGACGTGGTCTTCCGCAACGGTTTCGATTCGACCCTGCCGGGCACCCCGGCGGTTGCCAAGTCGCAAACTTGCCAGAACTGCCACATGCGCGACTCGCAGGCCCCGACCGCGAAGGTGTGCCAGCAGAATCCAAATGGCTCGCGCACTGGCAATCTACCGGTGCACGAATTCGCCGGCGCCAATGCCTGGGTGCCGCAGATCATCAAGAGCCTCTACGGCGGGCCGAGCGGACTGGACCGTGAAGCCGATTACGATCGCACGTCGGCATTGGCGCGACAGATGCTGGTGGATGGGGCGCTCACCGAAACTTCGATCACGGCCTACACGGCCCCCACCGCAAGCGTAGTCGGTTCAATGACCGTCAGGGTCAAGGTGACCAACCTCGGTGGACACAAGCTGCCCACCGGATATGCCGAAGGTCGTCGCATGTGGCTGAACGTCAAGGTGCGCGACAACAACAACGCGCTGGTGGCCGAGAGTGCGGCCTACGATCCGGTTACAGGCATTCTCACCGAAGATGCACAGGCCAAGGTCTACGAGACGGTGCAAGGTATCTGGAACACTACCCCGCCGGCATCCTGCCAAACGGAAGTTGCAGGCAAGAAGCAGTTCCACTTCGTGTTGAACAACTGCATCGCCAAGGACAACCGCATTCCGCCGCTTGGTTTCCGTCCCAAGACACCGGGCGATCCAAATGGCGATGAGCTTCGTCCGGTTGCCTATTCCTACCCGGAAACTTCACCAGGATCAGGCACGCTGGTCAACTACGACGTCACCAATTACACGTTCACGCTGCCAGCCAATACCCCGCGACCGCTGGTCGTGGATGCGCGCTTGAACTTCCAGATTTCCAGCAAGGAATACATCGAATTCCTGCGCGATGAGGCGCTGGTCGCGCCGGTCACGCCAGCGGAGAACACCATGTGCAGCGGTGGCCCAGGCCGCCCGTTCGATGTTGGCCCGCAGGGCCTGTCGCGCGGTGCCTTCATTTTCCAGTTGTGGTCCGACCCGCTCTACGGCAAGTCACCGCCGGAGATCACGGGCAATGCATCCAGCGCCTCAACGCCGAACTGATCCATGCGAAATTTGAAGAACATCGGTTGTGCCACCGAGAATTGCCGCGCCACCCGTTTACGTATTGCGGCAGCAAGCTTTTGCGCACTTGTGATCGCCGGTTGTGCGACCGCTCCATCTGCGCCGCCGGTCGCGGCGTCGGGCGATGTAAAGACAAGCCGCGAAACCCCTTGGCAGTGGACACCACTGTCGAGTTCTGGCGGAAGTGCTGGCGGCAATGTTCGCAACGATCTGGCGTCGAAAGACATCAAGCTTCCGGGATATCAGCCGATCCGTCGAACTCAGGATTTCTACACCTACGGCGAGAAAAATGTTCCGGTCGTCGTTGAGCACGGCTGGGACTACGATAATGGTGTTGCTCGGGAAACCGTTTTCGATCTCGCGACTGGCAAGGTGATCAGCAAGACCGACAAGCCCGGCGCTACCTTGAATGTTTCCGATCAGGAGGTGGAGCTGGCGATTGCATTGCTTCGCGAGGACGCGCGCCTGAAAGACCTGCTCAGCACGCCGAAACTCAACTTCTACGCCGGCTTTTCGTATCGCGACGCGACTGATCCTCCGTGCTACGAGCGCTCGCGCTGTGTGCACGTGATCGTATCCGCCGGCGATGATGGTCAGCGCCACATTGCCCATTCCATTGTGGATCTGGCGACACGACGCGTCATCCATCCGTTTTACGAACCCGATCGCATACCTCAACCCATCACTTCCAACTGACCAATCCCCGGGGACACTGATGAAACACATGAAACTACTTCTTCTGCCGCTGTTGCTGATAGGCGGGCTGTTTGCCAATGCAGCCTCAGCGGCCGGCACAAATTGCGCCGTCGTCGGCGGAACCCTCCTGAAGTGGCCGGCTACGGGCACGATTTGGGAAATGTGCTGGCTGAAGCCCAGCGCCAGTATCGGCAACCGTGGGTCGGGCCTGGAACTTCGCGATGTTCACTATCGCGGCATCCTGGTGGCCAAGCGCTTGCACGCCCCCATCCTGTTTGCCGAATACCGCAATTCCGGCACCTGCTATCGAGACTGGAAGGACGATGACGCGAATTTTGTTGCCAGCCCGCCTGTTCGCAATCAGCTCGGAATACCGGTCGGGTTCGATGCAACGACCAGTTGCGATATCTCCCAAGCCGCCACCGCGTCGTACGGATCCTGTCCTTTCACGGCTGCTCCGGGCACCAACTTCACGTCGGCTAACTGCATCGGAGCATCTGGCGGTGTCGCGATTGAGGATAAATCCGACCACCTCGTGTTGACCACCCAGTACGCGGCAGCTTGGTACCAGTACACCAGTCGCTTCGTATTCTGGGCCAACGGCGACATCCAGCCGGAATTTGGTTTCGGCAATAGAGATGGCACCAACAACAGCCTTACCCATTGGCACCATAACTACTGGCGCTGGGACTTCGATATCGATGGCGCGGGAAACAACATCATCAAGGCGAATGATGTCGCCCAGACCAACGAATTCACGGGTCTGCGCAGCCTGACCGGTGGACCTGGCGGCGGTCCGACCTATTGGGATGTCGTCACGACCAAGCTCGGCGGCTTTGGCTATCGCATCGTGTCCGGCAACGGCGACTACACTCCCCCGAATGAATCAGGTCGCACGAACGGATCGGGTCAGAGCTTCCATTCGGTCGATGTCATTGGCAGCTTCTTCAAGAACGGCGAGTACGCCGATCAGTCCTCGAACAATCTCAGCGATTGCACGATGGCTTCGGGGAATATCGCCAACAACGAAAACATCAATGACAAGGATGTGGTGTTCTGGTACCGCGCCAGTGTCCGCGATTCCAATGGAAACAACTGGCCGCCGGGGTGCACTGTGGCGGCCGGAAATTGCGAGCCGCAGAACTCCATGGTATGCAAGCAGGCGGGACCAACCATCACCCAGATCGGTGACTGGCCCATACTTCGGAATGGTTTCGATGGCTAATGGGTTGGTTGGTATCACCGTACCGAACTTCGGTTTGGTTTATCTCTTGAATCTGTAACGAGGCACTTATGAAAACGATCTCCTTCGCCCGCCTTGCGCTGGCTGGTTCCATCCTGGTTTTCGCAGCGACGGCAAGCGCCGAACCGACGACGCAGCCAGACGCCACGCAGGCGTCGGCATCGTCCTGGTCCGCATGGGGCGGCGAAGTGGGCGTGCGCTGGAATCGCGAGTTGCTCGAAGCACTTGGAATCTCCTTGCAAGCGCCGAAGCAGAAGCTGGAAGGCCTCAGCTGGCGCGAACATGAGCGCTTCGACGTGCGCCGTGCCGGCTCGCTGGAGTTCCATGCGCAGAACGGCAACCTTTCGGAAATCACCGGCGGTTCGCTGCAGGCGCGTGGTGGTTACGTGCTCGGTCTGAACGACGGCGGCAAGGTCGACCTGACCGACTTCCGCCTGCGTCCGAAAGCCGGTGACGACATGGTGCTGGAACTGGTCGGTAGCGACGGCAAGTCCTGGTTCTATATCGATCGGCTGATGTACGAACTGATCGACAACAACCAGACGCTTGCGGTGCAGGCGGCCGACCTGCGAATCAGCGCAGAACTGGCCAATCGTCTCGGCCATCCGGAAGCGGCCGACTGGGCAGTCGCCGACATGAAGTTGACCAGTGAAATCCTTACCGCCGGTACCGGCGGACAGGCACCCGAAGGCACGCAGACGCATTGGCACGGTGAACCCGCTCCCGGTGGCAACACCTATCAGGCCGACCTGTTCATGCAGGTATTCAATGGTCAGTTCAGCCGTTGCAACGGCTGCGCGGTGGGTTCCACGACCGGGCAAGTCGTCTTCACCCCGTCGTCCACACTGCGCAACAACGTCAACAACGGCACCCTCGCGCCAACGATTCCCGGCGATCCGCTCGGCACCAGCAGCGTGCTCTATACGGCAGATATTCCCTGGTGGCAGAAGTTTACAGGCAACTTCGCGCCGTACGGCAACGACCAGCATCCTTACCTGATCTGGAACCTGTATCGGCTCAATGCCGACGGCAGCATCGACCAGATCGGTCGTTCCGGCGTCAAGCACGCGTTCCTGACGACCAATGGAGGATGTCTCGATCCGGCCCAAAGCAGTCACATACTCGCTCGCGGCTGCACGGATACTTACGGCACCGGCAACAACGACAGCAGTAACGATCTTGGCCCACGTTCGGAAATCATCGCAGCCACCAATGAGTGGGGCCGCTGCGGATCGATCTTCGACACCAACTGCGATGGCGTTGCCAATTCTTCCGGAAACACCTCGTACTCGCAGCGCATGGTCTCGCTGGAAACGGACCTGACTACGCCGGGTGCAACCTACCTGTTCGAGTCGTGGTACCTCGCCCGCGAAGACGTCAACATCTACAACTCGATGGCGACCAAGACCGTCGCCTTCAACAAGGGCACCACCACGTATTCAATCACCGGCAACACCAATTACCGGCTGAGCGGAGCAATTGATCGCTGGGTTGATCCAGCGGCACCACCCGCGAATTCCGCCACTACAGAGATCGCGAGCCCCGAAGGCCACACCAAGGTAGCGGTAAAAGCTTTCGATCTCGGCGGCGGCAACTGGCGCTACGACTACGCGGTGATGAACTTCGATTTCGCCCGCGCCGTCACCAGCGGTGCTGCACCGAACTTGCGCGTGATCCACAACTACGGGTTCGACAGTTTCCGCGTGCTGCATTCGCCCGGCGTGACGATCAGCGCAATGAGCTTCAGCGATGGAGATCAGACCGCGTCGAACGACTGGACGGCCGCCACGTTCAACAACTCGGTGCGCTGGACCGCGCCGGTCAATGCAGCGCCGCCAGCACAAACGCCGGCGGTTCTGAACCCCTTGAATTGGGGCACGATGTTTCGTTTCTCGTTCGTCGCCAACGCGCCGCCGAGTGCGGGATCGGTGCAGTTGCATGTCGCCCAGTCGGGCGAGCCTGCAGCGTATGATGCGACCGTGCTGGCACCGCAGGCCGACCCGATCTACCAGACAGGGTTCGACTCAGCGCAGGACGGCATCGGAAACTGACAATCGGCTCGTTCCTCTGGGGGTAGCGTGGGCAGGAAAATCTGGATGCGGTGGCTGGGACTCGGAGTCCTGCTTGGCGGATTCACCAATGCATCCGCCGCTGACTTTCAAGCTGCCGCAGCGCCGCCGACCGCGCCTGGATGGGCCTGGTCGGTTGCCGGCGGCGACATCGGCATCCGCTGGAACCACAAGCTGCTGGAAGAACTCGCTATGCCGGTCGAGCAGACATCCGCTGCGCCGGCGGCTGGTGATGCAGACGTGCCGCGACTGCCTTTGGATCGCAACATGGTGCTCAGCGTTTCGCTGCGCGGCAGCACATTTTCCGGCTTCAACTCCGGTGCCTTGCGCGCACGCGGCGGATACCTGTTGCGCCTTCGCGACGGAACGCTCGATCTCCGCGATCTGGTGTTGCGACCATCTGTAGCCAATCGCACTGATCTCGATGTGATCGGCAGCGATGGCCGCGCCTGGCTTCGACTGGTTCGACCGATGAGCGAGTTCAGTGTCGATCGCCGCACGCTGCACATTGCGACCATGGACGTGACGATCACGGATGCACTGGCCCAGCGCCTTGGCCATCCGGAGATCAGCGGCTGGACCGTGGGCGATGCCAGCATCAACGCGACGACGGCTGCGTTGCCGGCTCCGATGCAACCCGCGACGACATTCAATTGGCCGGGCGATCCTGCA
>JBBSLA010000116.1:0-8020 GCA_038255665.1 Lysobacterales bacterium
CCATTCCGAAAAATCAGATCGATCGGATGGCGTTCCAGACCACCCAGGTCGTAGTTGCCGTACAGCGCGCCGATACCGGGGTCGTCGTAAGGGCGTGGGCCGCCGTCTGCGCTCAACAATGACGGGAGCACGTTGAAGCTGGCGTCGCACCAATCGACGAGGTTGAGTCCGCCAAGGCGATAGTCTTCATTGGCGGCATTGACGAATTGCGGCGGCAAATCAGTGCTGCGCAGCGAGTTCATTGAGAACGGTTCGAATATGGCAAAAAACTGGTTGCAGTCGCCGCTCGGAATAGCGCCCGACCCACCAGAACCAGGTCCGGCATAGACCTGGTTTTGATCGAAAATGGATCCGTACACGTTGACGCCGTAGACCGTACCGCCGGTGGTCGGCGTCAAAATGACATTGACGGAACTACGATTCCCTGTGAACGTGCTGAATCCGACCACGCCGGCGGTGTTCTTCATTGCCACGATCGATCCATCAGGGTAGACCTCGATATTGCCGTTGCCGTTGTTTGCCAGAACGCTGCCTAGAATCCTCAAGCCGTTTTGATTCAAGCCGCCGCCGGTGCCGGGTGCGTTGACCACCTCGACTGCCATTCCTCGGCTGCTGTTGGCACGATTCCTTTCAATGAAGGTGCCACTGATACGCGTGGTGCCACCATCGGCGAAGAGTGCGCCGCCCGCCGCTCGCGGATTGGTATGAAGGGCTGTTGACGTGTTGTCAGACAGTTCTGAACAGCGCGTCTCGTTGTGACAGCTGGCACCAGGTCTTGTTCGCGAGATAGCGGTGGTCGCGTTGTCCGCGTAGACGCCGCCGCCCGTAATCGCCGTGTTGAATACGATGCTTGCATCGAACGCATACAGCTGACTCGCGTTGCTCAGGTAGATGCCGCCGCCAAGATCCGCGGTATTGAACCCCAGCATCGCCTTTCGAGTGGCGCCACCGCGAATTTCGACGCGGCTGGAAAACGCGTAGATACCGCCGCCTGCACCTAGCGGCGCAGTGACCGTGTTGAGGATCACTCCTTGCAGCGGCAAATGGTCGAACAGGTTTATCCAGCAGCGCGCGCTGGAAATGCCACCGCCGATCTCCGTCGCTTGATTGCTCGCCACCGCTGAGTTTTGGATGCTCAGCGTGACCTTCTCCTCGCACGCGATCCCACCACCTTCGGCAGCGTTGTTGCCTCCGACATACGAGTTATCCAATAACGAGAGGCGAGTCAACTCGCTGGCCCCGGCAATCCCCGGCTGACCCTTGATGTAGATGCCGCCGCCGCGCAAGGGTGCAGAATTGTTGCTGACGTTGGTGTTCTCAAGATTCACCGCCAACGGTCCCTCTATCGTCAAACCGCCGCCGCGCGCTGGTGAAGAAGCGCCGACACCGCCGCGGATCTGCAGATTCCTGAGCGTAGCGTTGTACTGAATGCCGTTGTATCCACCGACCAGATAGAAGACGCTGCCCGCTGCACCGGTTCCATTGATGACGCTTCGTCCGCTGGCCGTGGTGTCGCTGCAGGTGTCGTAGCCACCCTCGATGACGAGCTGCGGCCGCGCTATCAAGGTACCCTGCTGTGCCACTGCGTTCTTGGCGACTCGAATCACCAGGTTGGTGATGGCGGGGTTCGCGTTCATCGCCAAAGGCACCGTTGGATAGTCGCAAGCCAGGTCGCTGCCTACCTTGAAAAGGAAAGGCAGGCCGCCCTCGGGGTCGTTTTGCGGTGGGTTGGCGAACAGGGACAGCGGCGAAAGCAGCAGAATTGATGTGACGAGAATCTTGTTCATGGTAAGTCTCCGGGATCGTGCCTGTCCTATCAATCGCAACGCGGCACCCGAAACTGACAGGGTCGGGCAAAATGAGTGTTCCTGAACGGGTTGCTGCCTCACACTATGGCGAGGCGTGTTCTCGCTACACTCGTGCGATGAAGCAGCGTGGACAGTCTGGATCGGAGATCACGCAGTTGCTGGCGTCAGCCCGCGATGGCGGCGCGGAACAAGTCGAAAAGCTGTTTGCTTTGCTGTATTCCGAGTTGCGCACGTTGGCCGCCGCGCGGCTGGGCGGCGCCGACCAGACCCTGACGCCAACGGTACTCGTTCACGAGGCGTTCCTGCGCCTCACCGCCAGTGAAAACCTCACCCTCCACGACCGGCGACATTTCTTCGCCTGCGCGGCGCGCTCGATGCGCCACATTGTGATCGACCATGCGCGTCGATCCAGCGCCGTCCGGCATGGTGGAGACTTCGCCCGCATCACCTTGAACGAATCGTTGGTTGGCAACGCAGGTCCTGAAAGCGAAGCCGAGTTGCTGTCGCTGGACCAGGCACTTGACCGGCTCGACGTCGTCAACCCGAACCAGCGTGAAGTGGTGGAATTACACTATTTCGCGGGACTGACCTTCGCCGAAATCGCCGCGCTGTTTGAATGTACCGAGCGCACCGCATTGCGGCAGTGGGAACGCGCCCGCGCTTTCCTGCATTTGCAACTCGCTGCCGATTGAAGCGGCAGTATTTCAAGACAGGGCATTGTTCGATAGAGGTACCCACGCATGGACATTTCGGACGAAGATACTGAATTGCTGCGTCGAGCCGACCGCTTGTTCGATGAGCTGCTCGATCTTCCCGAAGTCGAACGTGAGACTGCGCTGCAGCGACTGACAGACCAGCCAGCATTGCAGTCGTTGGTGAGAAAAATGCTCGAATCGCATTCGCGCTCGGGGATCCTGGATGCCCCCGCACCAATTTTTGGTGGAACGCCGCGCAGCATTGGCCCATGGCGGATCGGCGACGAGTTGGGACGTGGCGGCATGGCCGTCGTCTATCGCGGAGAGCGCGACCTCGGCGACGGCGTGCAAGCTGCGGCAGTCAAGCTGCTGACGATTGGTGCTCTGGCCGCGCACGGCAGCGAACGATTCCTGCGCGAACAATCGATCCTGGCCCGGCTCGATCATCCTCATATCGCAGGCTTGCTCGATGCCGGAGTCCTTGCCGACGGAACACCGTGGCTGGCCATGGCCTTGATCGACGGCGAGCGAATCGATGCCTGGTGCGCCAACCGCAAACTCGGAACGCAAGCAACCGTGCGACTTTTCATGGATGTCTGCGATGCTGTCGACCATGCCCATCGACGCTTGATCGTGCATCGCGACCTCAAGCCTTCCAATATCCTGGTCGGCGAGGATGGCCGAGTCCGGCTGCTCGATTTCGGTATTGCGCGCTTGCTGGACGACGGCGAACGGGATGCCACCGCGACGGCATTTCGCGCCTTGACCCCTCGTTATGCGGCACCAGAACAATTTCGCGGAGACCCGACGACGACCGCCTCGGACGTTTTCGGTTTGGGCGCAGTGCTCTACCACCTGCTGGCCGGACGCCCACCACGAATGCATCCTGGCGATCGTGATGAAACCATCACCTTGCCCTCACGCGCTGTTCGCCAGAACGCCGAGCTCCCTGAACCGTCCCGGCTGGCGCGTTCGCGCGAGTTGGCCGGTGATCTCGACACCATTTTGCTCAAGGCACTCGCGGCGGAACCCGAACGGCGCTACGCATCGGCGGCGGGTCTTGCGGCCGACTTGCGCGCCTGGCTGGAACATCGGCCGATTCTTGCCCGCCCCGGCTCGATCGGTTATCTGACCAGCCGGTTCCTGCGCAGGAACCGGCTCGCCGCAAGTGTCGCCATGTTGTTCATTTTTCTGGCTGTTGCCGGAATCTGGCAGGTTGCCACCCAAAGCCAACGCGCCGAAGCGCAGGCACGGCGAGCAGTTGAAGTGCGCAATTTTCTCGCCGAGGTGCTCACCTCGGCGCAACCCACCAGCGGACCGATACCCAGCCTGCTCGACGTGCTGGACGAGGCATCAAAGCGTGCGCGCGAGAAACTCGTGGATTCCGATCCGTTGGCGGCCGCTGACGTGCTGTTGATTACTGGCGATACCTATACCGTTGCCGACGAGAACGACAAGTCGAACGTTGACCTGGCGCTGGCGCACACCCTGTTGATGAGCGTTCAACCACCTCCCGCGCGCGAACTGGCTAACGTGTTCTGGATAAAAGGAGTCAATGCAAAACACTTCGGAAGCGTTGGCGAAAGCATCCAGTTGTTCGAGCAAGCGCTGGCGTGGAACGCACGTGTGAAAGAGAACACCTTGCAGCGCATCAAGATCGAGCGATCGCTTGCCGGGTCGCAGGCGAGTGCCGGCGAACTGGACTCAGCCGAAACGACGCTTCGTCGCTTGCTGGAAGGGGTTGATCGCGACCGCATCCGTGACACGGAACTCCACCTTGGCATGCTCAATTCACTGAGTTACGTGCTGTCAATTAAAGGTGTTGCCTATGCAGAGCGAGTTGATCTCAATGATCAGCGCCTGCAAGTGAGCAGGAAGCTGTATGGTGCCGACAGCGGCTCTTACGGCTACGCACTCGCCGATTCGGTTTCGACGTTACGCAAGGCGGGTGATATCGAACAAGCCGAACGCAACGCCCGAGACAGTGTGCGGATTACCGACGCTGCATTCACTGAGCCGCACACGTTCAGCGCAGTCGCGACTTGCAATCTTGCCGCGCTGTTGAAGATGCAAGGACGGCTTCAGGAGGCATTGCCCTACTACGATCGTGTAGTCGTCATTGACGAAGCGCTTGCGCGCGGCCAATTGCATGCCGAGTCATGCCGCAGGGAACGTGCAATGACGCGAATGGCTTTGGGCGATTTTGAAGGTTCCCGCTCGGATCTGGTTGCGGATCGCCTGATGCTCGAGAAACTTGGCAAGCAGCAATCCACGCTCTGGCTGGCGACCTGCGGCCTCGACGCATCGATGCTGGTACGTGAGGGCAAAGCTTACGCCGCAAAAAAGCTGCTGGATCGATGTGCCGTGGACCATTCGCCACCCGACGGTGGAGACAGCAACGACTTCGATCTGGCCCGGGCTGAAGTGGCAATTCTTGAGGAAAACTGGACTTTCGCCACGACCACGTTGGAAGCACTGCGGATCCGGATTCCGCCCGAGCCGACCTCACGATCATGGCTACGCCCTTGGCTGCTTTCCGTGTATGCGGCAGAAAGACTGGGCGACGAATCAACGCGAGACAGGCTCGTGAAACAGGTCCTGGGCGTCGAACCGGTTGCGGGCATGAAGGACCTTGAAATCGCGACGGCGTGCCTGCAGCCGGACCCGCAGCTGTCCGACTGTCTGGTTCTGCCGTGATGTTGAACGCCAATCTGATGCTTGTGGGATTTCGTCAGCCAGATTGGTGAAAGTGTTGTGTCAGCGGCGTGGCTCTCCGAAGTTGTGAGAGATCAGCGTTCGGTAGGCTGGATCAGGGTTCGAAGCCGCTGCAGAAAATCGTGTCGGCGGCACCACAGCCGCCGGCTCCAATCTGGCGCTCGTAGGCGCCAAGATCGCGAACGCCGAACAAGTTGGATACGCCGGGCAGGTCCTGGTCGCGCGGCAGGTTGTCGAGATCGCGGTCATCGCCGGGCACGGCTGGCGCGAAATCCGTGGCCAGTGAGTAATGTTGCAGGCGGTAGTTGCCGTTGGCGGCGTCGATGAACGAGGGATCGCCGCTGATGATGCTTGGGCCGCTTGGCAAGGTGGAAATGTCACTGGCGAGAATAGATTCGACCTGTAGCGAACTTCCTCCCGGGCCGGAGTAGGCGAGGGTCAGGTTGCCGGGCTGATCGATAATGGTCTCGCGCAGGTTTAGAGTGCGTTCGATGTGGAGTACATCCGTCGACGCGATCACGTTGCGCGCGATCGTGCAGCCCGCGATGTCTGCGTAGGACTGGCCCTCGGTTCGGATCAGTTGCCGTGTTAGCTCGTTATTGGCGAGCAGGCAATCCTCGAGCCGGATGCCAGCGAAAACGCCATTCAGGCGGATCGCGTCACGGGCGCGATTGCCGCGCATGTCGAAACGGTATGCATACAGATCTGCGTCGGCCAGCAGGCGCAGTGTGGCGCCATCCGAAAAGCCACCGTCTGTATTCACGGCGTCGTTGCCGGAGATCGTGTTGCAGGCGATCCCGCTCGCGCAACGCACTGCAGCGGGACGCGTGCAGGTCGGATCGTTGAGTTGGACAACGCTGCCAATTTTGATGTCCAGGAAGCTGTCGGAGTTCAGGTATAGCGCGCTGCCATCGCGCGCAGCGTTGTCTTCAAAACGAAAGTCCCAAGCGCAAAGGCGACCGATCGATCCAGTGGCACCTCTGGAGTTGCTCTGCAGATACACGCCCCCTCCGGTGTCCGATGCATAGTTACCGCGCACCGTTACAGGTAGCGTCGGATTGGTCGTGAAAAGATGGACCACCGCGTCCGCGCCACTGCTGGACCCGCTGGTGATCGAAATGCCACCGCCGTCGATCGCGGTATTGCTGTAGATGGCGCCAAGTCCGCCAAATCCCGAGGTGCCGATGTAAGCGATTGCCTGGCCGCTGACTTCCAGGCCGCCGCCGTAGCCGGTGCCGATGGCTTGGCCGAGTGCCTCGTTGAACGCAATGATGCTGTTGGGCGCGGTCATGGTCATTTCGATCGGGCCGCCGATCGAGATGCCACCACCGCTGTTGCGCGCGGTGTTGCTGCTGATGATGGTGCTCTCGCTGATGATCAGCTCGGCATTGGTTCCGGTGCCCAATGCATAGATGCCGCCGCCAGTCGCCGCTGAATTGTTGGTGATGGTGGATTCGATGATTTCCAGCGCGCCATCTCCCTGGAAGTTGATGCCACCGCCGCGGCCGCTACCATCCTCATCGCCGCCGCTGATTGTCAGGTGGCGAAGTTTGACGATGACGCCGGTTCCGGCCGTGATGCGGAAGACCGGCTCGGCAGCACCGCCGACACCACTGACCACGGTCTTGATGCTGTCGGTGGCAGCCTGGTTACAGGTTGCGAAGCCGCCGACCAGATTCAGGTTGCCGCTGCCGTTGATCGTGTTCGCTTCCGGCTGATAGGTCAGCGAGCGGGTCAGGCGAACGGTATCGGCACCGGGCGCCGCGTTGGCGGCATTGATCGCCGACTGGATGGTGCCGTGCGTGCAACCGGCCCCGGTGCCGACAGTGAAAATCGCGGCAGTGGCGTTGCCGCCATAGGCCATTAGGCCGGCCAGCAAAACGGCGCGGCTGGCGAGGCAAAGCGTGCGGGTCGGATTGGTTGGACGAGGTGTCATGGTAGTTACTCCGGTGACGCCCTTGAGCGGACGCATTCCGGGTAACGCCGTCAAGCGCAAATCTGTGTCATTCGCGATGTCCGCGACCCAATGGCTTAGTCATTCCTGCGAAGGCAGGAATCCAGTAGGCAGCCACTTTTGGCATTGCTCTCGTTGAGCTTTGGCCGACATGTAAGACACGAAGAAGACTGCCAGGAGTGTTTGCCCACTGGATTCCTGCCTTCGCAGGAATGACGGAGAACTAGTTTCGACCGGGTCACCGAACCCGCACGTACGTTATGGTTCCATTGAGCGCCATTCCCTATCTCCGCCTGGATCAGGGTTCGAAGCCGCTGCAGAAAATAGTATCTGCGGCACCGCAGCCGCCAACGCCGATCTGGCGCTCGTAGGCGCCAAGATCGCGCACGCCGAACAGGTTGGATACGCCGGGCAGGTCCTGGTCGCGTGGCAGGTTGTCGAGGTCGCGATCATCGCCGGGCACGGCTGGCGCGAAATCCGTGGCCAGTGAGTAATGCTGCAGGCGGTAGTTGCCGTTGACGGCGTCGATGAACGAGGGATCGCCGCTGATGATGCTTGGGCCGCTTGGCAAGGTGGAAATGTCGCTGGCGAGAATGTATTCGACCACTAGGAAACTTCCTCCCGGGCCGGAGTAGGCGAGGGTCAGGTTGCCGGGCTGATCGATGATGGTCTCACGCAGGCTTAGATAGCGTTCGATGTGGAGTACATCCGTCGACGCGATGACGTTGCGCGCGATCGTGCAGCCCTCGATGGTTGCGTAGGTGTCCTCGCCCTCGGTTCGGATCAGTTGCCGTGTCAGCTCGTTATTGGCGAGCAGGCAATCCTCGAGCCGGGTGCCGGCGAAATCG
>JBBSLA010000117.1:0-7861 GCA_038255665.1 Lysobacterales bacterium
CAGCAGGCCAGCCACGGCAAGCCCGTACAGCAACTGCCACAGTTGCAGCCAATAGCCGCCTTCGAAGTAGTCATCGGATTTCTCGCGCTGCTCAGGCGAAAGCAGGTTGAGATAAGCCTCGGTGGCCTTGTCGACATCGAATGCCGGGCCGGGCCGTGCTGCGTCGGGTATCTGCAAACCCGGCGCCAGGTCACGAACCAGCGTCGACTCCGCCATCACCACCTGGCAGGCCATAAGGCCAACCAGCACCAACATGATTCCCCATAGAAACGACTTCATCGCAACACCCCTGATTGAAAAACCGGCGGCGATTATGCACAGGAGGAGCATGCATCCGGCAAGGCCGGAATTCACGTCACGCGCACTGTCTTCGTAGCCCGGCACGCGCAGCGCGCCGGGGAGACCGCATCGATGGTGGATTTCTACTACGGCAACCGCTCCGCAAACCCGGCGCGCTTGCGCGTGCCCGGCTACGTCGTTGCGTCTGACTCGAACTCGTCTTCGTCATCATCAGGTGTCGGCGGATTCTGGCTGGCGATTAGATCGGTGCGACCCTTGACGTAGCTTGCAAACTGCATCACCTCATCCGCCGAGCTTCGATCATCGATGTACAGCTGGAGATACGAATTCATCGCTTCACATAACTGTCCAACTGGCGCGAGGTCACATCCCCATGAAGGTTGCAGCGTACTGCGTAAATTCGCACTGATGTTGTCCAGTGCCGCAAGCCGCTGATCCTCTTTTGGCGAACTGTATTGCTCCTTTTCTCTCTTTTTGATCGCCTCCATGATCTTAGGCCGAGAGTACGGGTATACCTTTCCATGTTGACTCTCTCCAAACGGAATATCGACGCCTGCGCTAAATGCGCGCTTGATTAAGTTAAAAGCTGGATATGCTCTCGCCATGCCATCCTTAACCATCTGCGCGACGCTATTTCCTGCCGATCCTTGATCACGTAGTCGTCGCAACCATTCTCCCGCTGCCTCCTTACCCATTGCGATTTCAAAATCTTTCTTTACCGCTGCCAACATCTTCATCCGAGCATCGCAAACTCCTGGATCGAGAGGACCAGGACACTCTTTTTGAATTTTCACCCCAAAACGCAAGATGTAATCTTGCATAGTGTCAATAGAGGTGTTTTCTCCCTCCAAGAACATCTTGGTATCGACCTTTTCTATATCCATCAACAATCACCTCGAGGTAACGTTCGAACTCAAGACTATTTCTTCTTCGGAATGTACAAATCCGTGATCGTGCCTTCGTAGACTTCGGCGGCCATGCCGACCGATTCGCTCAAGGTAGGGTGCGGGTGGATGGTAAGGCCGATGTCGCTGGCTTCGGCACCCATCTCGATGGCGAGCGCTGCTTCGGAAATCAGGTCACCCGCATTCGGCGCGACGATGCCGGCACCGATGATGCGGTGACTGGCTTCGTCGAACAGCAGCTTGGTGAAGCCTTCAGTCCGTCCGATGCCGATCGCTCGACCCGATGCCGCGTGCGGAAACTTGCCGACGCCGTAGGCGATGCCATCCTTCTTCGCCTGCGTTTCGGTAAGCCCGACCCACGCGATTTCCGGATCGGTGTAAGCCACGCTCGGAATCACCCGCGCGACGAATTCGCTTTTGTGACCCGCCGCGACTTCCGCAGCCACCTTGGCTTCGTGCGTGGCCTTGTGGGCGAGCATTGGCTGTCCGACCAGATCACCAATCGCGAAGATGTTTGGCACGTTGGTGCGCATCTGCTTGTCGACCGGAATGAAGCCGCGATCAGTGACCACCACGCCCGCGGCTTCCGCATTCAACTTGCCGCCATTTGGTGTGCGGCCGATCGATACCAGTACGCGGTCGAACAACGCCGGCTCGGGTGCCTTGTCGCCTTCGAAGGTGGCGCGCAGGCCTTTCTTCTCGGCGACGACACTCACCACCTTGACGCTGGTGTGGATAGCCGCAAGCCGTTTGGACAAGCGCTGTTGCAAAGGTTTGATCAAGTCGGGATCAGCGCCGGGCATCAGTTGATCGAACAGCTCGACCACGGTCACTTCGCTGCCGAGGCCGTGATAGACGCAGGCCATTTCCAGACCAATGATGCCGCCGCCGACGACCAGCAAGCGCTTGGGGATATCGACGAGCTCGAGCGCGTCGGTGGAGTCCATCACGCGCTTGTCCTCCCAAGGGAAGCCGGGCAATTTCAGTGCTTGGGAACCGGCGGCGATGATGGCGTTGTCGAAGCGGATCAGCTTCTTTCCATCGTCGGTCTCAACTTCGATTTCATTCGCTGAAATGAATTTGGCCACACCGGTGACAACGCGCACCTTGCGCTGCTTGGCCATGCCGGCCAGGCCCTTGGTCAACTGGCCGACCACACCCTTCTTGAAGTCGCGCAGCTTGTCGAGATCGATCTTCGGCTCGCCAAAGCTGATGCCGTGGCTGGCCATCGATGCGGCCTCGTCGACCACGCGCGCCGCATGCAGCAACGCCTTGGACGGAATGCAGCCGACGTTGAGGCAGACGCCGCCGAGGATGGGATAGCGTTCGATCAGGATCACGTCCTGGTCGAGATCGGCGGCACGGAATGCCGCGCTGTAGCCACCGGGGCCAGCGCCGATCACGGCGACCTGGCATTCCATGTCGGGTTTGCGTCCGCTTCCCGCAGCGGCTTTCGGTGCGTCGTTCGACGCCGATGCATTCGCAGATTGCGTGGGCGCAGGGGCCTTCCCCGCCGGCGCGACTGTGGCGGTTTTTGCCGCGTCGGCTTTCGCTGGCGAATCCGCAGGCTTGCTGGGCGCGGCCTTGCTGGGCGCTGACGTCTCCTCAGCTTGCTCCGGCTCAACGATCGCGACCACGCTGCCTTCACTGACGGAATCGCCGACCTTTACTTTGACTTCCTTGATCACGCCGGCCATCGACGAGGGCACTTCCATCGTCGCCTTATCCGATTCCAGCGTGATCAGGCCCTGATCCTTCTTCACCGTATCGCCAGCCTTGACCAGTACTTCGATGACAGGGATACCGTCGAAGTCGCCGATGTCCGGCACTTTCACTTCGGTGAGTTGGGCCATGCTGAATTCCTCGGACTCGCGGCGTGGCCGCAGGCATCTGATCGTGGTTTCTGAAAACTCGTTCGCGAGCAAACCATACCGCAAGCGGTCGGGCAACCGGCACGCGACCGTAGCTGGCTACAGGGCCCGTACTCGCGATCGCGTCATCGGCCCAAATTTCATCCGTTCCAGGAAATCGTCGATCTCGGCGAGTGCGGGCGCTCGGCGCCGGTACTCATGCACATGGAGCGGAACCGGCGCATCGAGTGCGATGCCGGTCAGCGAGCGCGACAGCCGCGCAAGTTCAGCATGCTGACGCAACTTGACCGCAATCGACGCCGCGCCGCGAAAGCGCAGGAAAGCCACTTCATCGCTGCGTTCCAGCAAGGCATCAAGCGAGCCGTAGTGGTGCAGCAGCGTCGCCGCCGTCTTCGCGCCGATACCGGGCACGCCGGGGATGTTGTCGATGGCGTCGCCCATCAGGGCCAGAAAATCCGCAACCTGGTGCGGATGCACACCGAGCCGCGTCTTCACGCCCGCCGCGTCCCAGCGCTGGTTGCGCGAGTAATCCCATTGCGAGCAGATCTCACTGACCATTTGGCCGAAATCCTTGTCGGCGGAAATGATTACGCTGTGCCAGCCATGCGGGCGCAGCGCCGCGACCACGCTGCCTATCAGGTCGTCTGCTTCGTACTCGTTGTGGGTGAGTACCGTCATCCCGAGTGCGTGCGCCACTTCCTGGCAGCGCGCGAACTGGTAGCGCAATTCATCCGGCGGCTGCTCGCGGTTGGCTTTGTAGGCCGGGTACAGCGCGTTTCGGAAACACGAGGTCAGCGCCTCGTCGAACGCAATCGCGATATGCGTGGCGTGTGTTCGTTCGAGCAGTTCCAGCAGAAAACGGGTGAACCCATGCACCGCGTTGACCGGATGGCCGTCGGCGTCGAACACATCCGACGGCAGCGAATGCCATGCGCGGAACACATACAGGCTGGCATCGACCAGATGGACTGGCGCTTCGCGGGTCAATTCATGGCGTCCATTCGACCAGCACGTTCTCAAGTTGCGGGCGGCGCAGTTCCGGCGCCGGGCCGGTTGGCGTGCCGATCGACACGAAGGCGATCACATGCTCGTTCGATTCAAGGCCAAGCAGTTCGGCGACCTTGCGGTCGTAGGCGGCCCAGCCCGTCAGCCATTGCCCGCCAAAGCCCAGGCCTTGGGCACCGATCAGCAGGTTGTAGGCGACCAGCCCAGCGCAGAGTTGCTGCTCGATCACTGGCACCTTGTGTGCAGCATTGGTGCTGGCGACCACGATCAGGTTGAGCGGTGCGGAAAAGCGACTTCGATCCTTGTCCAGCAATTGCTCGGGCAATTCCGGTTCGTTCTGCGCATGGATTTTCGCCAGTGATTCGCCGAGTGCGGCACGGGCGTCGCCCCGTACAGCGATGATGCGAAACGGTGCGAGCTTGCCGTGGTCGGGTACGCGGATTGCAGCGGTCACCAGTTCGGCAATCTGCGCATCATCCGGCGCGGGCTCTGCCAGCAGGCGGGTCGGCGCGGAACGGCGGTTATTCAAGGTTTTCAGTGACATCGAATCACTCCATAAACAGGTTTTGGCAACAGCGCGCGCTGTGAAATCACCGTTCGCCGCACGCAATCCAGCCTGCAAGCTTACAGTTCGCGGGGGCTTCCGCTAAGCTCTGTGACCTGTCCAGCGCCCGGCTCGACCGGTTCGCCGCAGCCTGATTCATTCACAGCGGGAGGGGACATGCCGGTTGTCGTAACCGTAGTGCGCGAAACCGTCGCCGGCGAGCGGCGCGTAGCGCTGACGCCAGACATGGCGAAGAAACTGAAAGCGCGCGGCGCCAGCGTGGCCATTGAGCACGATGCAGGGAACTCGGCCAGCTTCGCCGATGCGGCCTATGTCGACGCCGAGGTCCACGCCGATGCCAACGCCGCCCTTGCGGCTGCCGATGTACTGCTGACCGTGCAGCCACCATCGGTCGAGCAGATCGGCAAGCTCAAGCCCGGCACGATAACGATCGGCAACTTGCAACCGCATCTTGAACCGGCCCGCATCGCCACGTTGCGCGATGGCAAGATCACCTCGTTCGCGATGGAGCTGCTGCCGCGCACGACGCGTGCACAGGCGATGGATGTGTTGTCCTCGCAGGCCGGTGTCACCGGATACAAGGCGGTGTTGATCGCTGCGGTGGCGGCACCGAAGTTTTTCCCGATGTTGACCACGGCCGCCGGCACGATCCGGCCAAGCAAGGTGCTGGTGGTCGGCGCAGGCGTGGCCGGGCTGCAGGCGATTGCGACGGCGCGTCGCCTCGGCGCGCAGGTCGAAGGTTTCGACGTACGCCCGGAGACGCGCGAACAGATTGAATCGCTGGGTGCGAAGTTCCTGGACTTGGGCGTCTCTGCTGCCGGCAGCGGCGGCTATGCGCGCGAGCTGACCGCCGAGGAACGCGAGCAGCAGCAAGTGGCACTGGCCAATCACCTGAAGGGTATCGACGTGGTCATTACGACTGCTGCGGTTCCCGGTCGCAAGGCACCACGGATCATTTCCTCGGCGATGGTCGCGGGCATGAAGAATGGCGCGGTGATTGTCGATATCGCCGCCGACAGCGGCGGCAACTGCGAACTCAGCGTGGCCAACGAAACCGTCCTCAGCGAGAACGGCGTTTCGGTGATTGGCACCAGCAACCTGCCGGCAACGGCGCCGATCCACGCCAGCGAAATGTACGCCCGCAACCTCTACAACTTCCTCGAGCTGTCGCTCAACGACGGCACCCTGACCCTGGACTGGGACGACGAGCTGATCGCCCAGACCTGCGTCACCCACGACGGCGTGATCAAGCACGAAGCCACGCGCCAGTTGGTTGAAGGAGCCACCCCATGATCGACGGATTCGTCGCGCTGTACATCTTCATGCTGGCCGCGTTTACCGGCCACGAAATCATCGGCCGCGTACCGGTGATCCTGCACACGCCGCTGATGTCGGGGTCCAACTTCGTGCACGGCATCGTGGTGGTCGGCGCGATCATCGCGCTGGCCCATGCCGATTCGCCGCTCGCGATTGCGATCGGCTTCATCGGCGTGGTGCTCGGCGCCGGCAACGCCGCCGGCGGTTACGTGGTCACCGAACGCATGCTGGAGATGTTCAAGTCCAGCAAGGACAGGAAGGCCGGATGAGCATGGAAATGTCCGAACTGCTTCCGCTGATTGCGAAGATCAGCTACTTCATTGCCGCCGCGCTGCTGATTCTCGGCATCAAGCGCATGGCCTCGCCGGTGACCGCGCGGAAAGGCATTGTCCAGGCCGGTTACGGCATGGTGCTGGCGACGGTTGGCGCGCTGGTCCACACCCAGGGCCACAACCTGTGGCTGGTGGTACTCGCCATCGCCATCGGCGTGATTCCGACCTGGATCTGGGGCAAGAAGGTTGCGATGACCGACATGCCGCAAATGGTCGCGCTGTTCAACGGTATGGGCGGCGGTTCCGCGGCCGCGATTGGTGCCGGTGAGTTGCTGAAATTCTCTGCGCTGCCGACCGGTTTAAGCCCGCCGACGTCGATCCTCGTGCTCGGCGTGCTTGGTGCGTTGATCGGATCGGTGTCGATGACCGGATCGATCATCGCCTGGGCCAAGCTCGATGGCCGCATGGATCGGCGCTTCACTTTCCCGAACCAGCAACTGATCAATTTCGCCGTGTTTGGCGCGGCCGTGCTGATTGGTTTGGCGCTGGTGTTCTGGCAACTGAATCCTTTGCTGATCGTGTTGTTCTTCGCACTCGCGCTCGCCTTCGGCGTGTTGATGACATTGCCCATCGGCGGCGCCGACATGCCGGTGGTGATCTCGCTGTTCAACGCGCTGACCGGCCTCGCCGTCGCCTTCGAAGGCTACGTGATGCAGATTGAAGCATTGATCATCGCCGGCACCGTCGTCGGTGCGGCCGGCACCTTGCTGACGCAACTCATGGCCAAGGCCATGAACCGGCCGATTTCGGGCGTGCTGTTCTCGAGCTTCGGCGGTGGCGGCAGTGGCGAAGCGATTGAAGGATCGCAGAAGGAAATCGACGCAGCCGATGCGGCATCGCTGCTCTACCTCGCCGAGAAGGTCATCATCATTCCGGGCTATGGCATGGCCGTCGCGCAAGCCCAGCACAAGATCTGGGAACTGAGCCAGACGATGATCAAGTCTGGCAAGGACGTGAAGTTCGCGATCCATCCGGTCGCCGGCCGCATGCCTGGTCACATGAACGTGCTGCTCGCCGAAGCCGGCGTACCCTACGACCTGATCGCCGACATGGACGACGTCAACCCCGAGTTCAAGACCTGCGATGTCGCCATCGTGATCGGCGCCAACGACGTGGTGAACCCGGCCGCGAAAACCGACAAGTCCTCGCCGATCTACGGCATGCCGATCCTCGACGTGATCGACGCAAGACAGGTCATCGTCATCAAGCGCGGCAAGGGCACCGGCTTCGCCGGCATCGAGAATGCCCTGTTCTACGCCGACAACGCGCGACTGCTCTATGCCGATGGCAAGGAAGCGGCATCCCGCCTCGGCACGGAGCTGAAGCTGCTTGAGGGCGGCGGCGGCCACTGAGTCTCCCCTGTTTCGCACCCTTCTCCCGCCGGGAGAAGGGTCGGGGATGAGGGTCCGGCTCTTGTGCGACCCTGCCTTCGGGTTGGACGTCTAGACGTCCATGGCTTGATTGTCGCCAGACTGGTCAAGCGTTTCGCCGGGCTGCCGCCCGCCGCTTCTCTCTCGTTGGCTGTCGCCAGACGGGTCAAGCGTTTCTCGCGCCTGCCGCTTCGCC
>JBBSLA010000118.1:0-7843 GCA_038255665.1 Lysobacterales bacterium
ATGCATGAGAACCGCACGCCGCCCCTGCACTCCGTTCGCGTCGTTGCCCGGCGCACCGGCCTGACCCCCGATCTCTTGCGCGCCTGGGAAAAGCGCTACGGAGCGGTACATCCAACGCGCACCGAGGGTGGCCAGCGCAACTATTCCGATGCCGACATCGAACGCCTGCGGCTGCTGGTCAGCGCGACGGGAGCGGGCCGGCAGATCGGTCAAGTGGCCCGATTGGCGAATGAGGAGCTTCGCGAAATAGTGGCTGCGGACGCGCGTGCGGCTCCGGCTTCGCCGCCTCCGGCAGAGGATGAAGCAGCCGTCAGCGACTATCTGCTGCAAGCTCTTTCCGCCGCCGAGCGCTTCGACAGCGCGACACTGGAGTCGACCTTGCGCGCGGCGGCGCTGCGCCTGCCATCAGAGCAGATGCTCGATCGTGTGATCGGACCGCTGCTCAAGGCTATCGGCACGGGCTGGCACGATGGCCGGTTTCCCCCGGCCAAGGGTCATCTGGCGACAACCGTCGTCCGTCGCGTGCTGACCTGGATGACCGACTATTCGACGCCGCGCGAAGACGCTCCCGCCATCGTCGTCGCGACGCCGGCCTTCCAGATGCACGACCTTGGCGCAATGCTGGCCGCGACCGCTGCTGCCAGCAACGGTTGGCGCGTGACCTACCTCGGCGCGAGCCTGCCGGCGGAAGAACTCGTTCGCGCTGCCAAGCTGGCCAATGCCGATTCGGTGGCCCTGTCGATCGTCCACCCGATTGATGACATCCGTATCGACCGGGAATTGCGCGAGCTGCGCGCGATGCTGCCTGCACAGACGGCCCTCGTGGTCGGCGGTGCAGGTGCAATGGCATACGCCGACGTGCTGACCGAGATCGGCGCTGAGCGCATGGGATCAATCGCCGCATTGCGAACCTGGTTGCAGGGGCGCAGCGAGCTGCATTCATCGAGGGCTGCGCCCGCGATACGAAGCAGCGTCGAATAGCGTGGCCCTGCCAGAATGCGTACGGAAAGTGCTGTGCTGCGCAGTGGCGCTTGATACCGCGGGGATCAGTTTTTCACTGCGATCCGCGACGTAGTCGACAGCCATTTAGTCATCGTGAGAGAAAAATGCAAAACCGGAAAACGCTCGCCGAACAATTTCGCTCCCTGCATGTCGCCGGGAAACCGCTGGTCGCAGTCGTGTTCATCCGGAGCCAGCCGTAATTTACCGCTGCGGTCGCCTCGTTCTGGAAACGAACGCCTAGGTAACCACCCGTCTGAGTGACACGAATGTTCACGTAGTTTGCGTCGCCGCCACCGCCGGAAGCGACCGAATACGTTTGGGCCGGACCGATGACGGCGCCCGCAGCAACGTAGTTATAGACCGAACCCGTGGCCGTGCCACCATGCGCATTCGCTGGTGCCCCGGGCCAGAAGAAAAACAGGTTATTGCCGGCCCCGGTGGCGTACATGTTCACATCCCAGCCGGGGGTCGAAGCACCTGCGGTTCCGACCAAGCCGGTAACCAGATTGATGTATGCGCCATCAATGTTCTGCGGAATCGACAGCGGCGTGGTGGCCGTATTACAGACAATTGCAGCCATCGCGGCAGGAGAGGCGACACAAGCAGCCACGGCGATGAGCGCAGCCTTGGTGCGAGCAGACGAGACTAGTTTGTTTTTCATGATCATGAGCAGTATTTCCCGGAAGTTGAAGGAGATTGGTGTGTCGTCGTTGACAGAGTAAACCCAGCCGCTTCTCGCGACAATTCTGGTGCGAATAAACGAGTATTTTGGACATCTGCGAAGATGGTCTCAATTCTGGCTGCTGACAGCTTTCCTGTCAAACCTGCTGCGGCCGTGCCAAGTGTCGCGTTCACGTTGGTGTCCTTTCGATCCAGCAAGCATGGGTAACTCGATAACGACGTCTCAGCGTAACGTCGAGGGTCCGTCGCTCGCTTAACGATGCCCTGTCATTGATACTGCGGAATGGGGGGACCCCGCGTTGAACTGACCAGCGCCTGACCCGGTGCCAATGACGTCAGGCAGAAAGGTCCAACAGCAGTCCGGACAAGACGCAGTGTCGGCAAACCCACCGCCGCCGTCATCCGGCGCACCTGCCGATTACGGCCTTCGCTGATGGTCAACTCGATCCAGCTATCCGGCACGTTCTTTCGATAGCGCACGGGTGGATCACGCGGCCATAGCCAATCAGGCGCTGAGATTTCACGCACCTCCGCGGCTCGGGTCCAGCCATCCTTGAGTTCGACGCCCTCGCGCAATCGCTGCAACTGCGACTCGTCGGGAATGCCTTCCACTTGGGCGAGATAGGTTTTCGGCTGCTTGTGACGCGGATCGGTCAACCGGTGCGCCAGCGCACCATCGTCGGTCAGCAACAGCAGGCCCTCGCTGTCGAAGTCCAGTCGTCCGGCCGGATAGACATTCTTCTGGGTGATGAAATCGGCGAGCGTAGGCCGGCCTGATCCGTCAGTGAATTGGCAGAGCACGCCATACGGCTTGTTGAACAGGATCAGCATTGCGCCAGGGCACCAGAGTCCAGAATGACAAACGGCGCTCGAAGTCGAGCGCCGTTCCTGGATCAGCCGTCGTCCGGTCCGTTACTGGCTAGTATTCGCGGCGTCGGCCGTCTCGCCTTCTGTCGCCGGCATCTGCTCGACGGCGTCTTCTCTGGGCTGGAAGATTGGATCGCCGGCCGGCTTGACGAACTTCAACGTCATTCGATCCGACTCACCGATCGCTGCGTACTTGTCGCGGTCGACATCCTTCAGGCGATAGCCCGGCGGCAGCGTCCAGACGCCGTCAGGGTAATCCTTGGTGTCGTTGGCATTGGCATTGATTTCGCTCGAGTCGACCATCTGGAAGCCGGCGTCGGTCGCCAGTTTGGCAACGAACGCGGTCGGCAGGTAACCGGACTTCTTGAGCGCTTCCAGGTCGGTACCATCGATCGCGCGGTGTTCGACCACGCCGAGCACGCCACCCGGTTTCAATACTTCAAAGAAGCCCTTGAACATCGCGCCTGCGCTGTCGCCTCCGACCCAGTTATGGACGTTGCGGAAGGTCAACACCATGTCGGCGGAAGCGGGTGCACCGAAGTTCGGTGCCTTCGGATCGAACTCGACCACGCGCGTTTCAGAATAGCGCTCGGTATCACCGGCCAGCTTTTCTCGGAAGGCGTCGTTGTTTCGCTTTGCGTAATCCGAACTCGCGTCAGCGGCAAGCGCAGCGTGATAACTGCCAGAGCCCTTCATCAGCGGTGCCAGGATTTCGGTGTACCAGCCGCCGCCGGGTGTGATCTCGATGATGGTCTGGGTTGGATTGACACCGAAGAACGCCAGCGTGTCTTTCGGATGGCGATAGGCATCGCGCGCCTTGTTTTCGTCGCTGCGCCAGCTGCCGGCGAGGATGCCGTCAATGCGCGTGGCGAACATGTCGGCACTCGATGCCGGCGGCGTCATCTGTTCGGGTTGGTCGCTGGCGGCAGGCGTCGGCGTTTCAGCCATCGGTGGCGCGGCGGTTTCCGGCGCAGGCTTGTCGCAGGCGGAGAGGGAAAACACAACAGCAAGGGAAAGGGCGAGACGTTTCATGGCGTGGCTCGTCAGGAAAAAAGGTGGCGCGAGCCTAGCACAGCGGTTGTAGTGCTTCGTTGAGGATCGATCAATTGCTCAGTTGGGCTCACGCGACAGTCTTGCGGTCGATGGGTAAGGCGGCACATCGATCCATTCGCCGTGTTGCATGCCTTCCTGCAACGAGCGCCACCAATCGGCGTCGAAGATCTCGGGATGGCGTTGTACCAGCGCCTCGCGCAGACGTGCGGGCACGCCCAGGAAGCGCGGGAACTGTTCCGGGAAAACATCATTGTCGCCAAACGAAACGTAGTCTTCTACTGCCCGCGTCTCGTCGCCCTCGCGTGGTTCGGGCAAGTGGCGAAACCGGCAGTCGCTGACCAGGCACAGTTCGTCGTAGTCGTAGAACACGGCGCGTCCGCTGCGGGCGACGCCGAAGTTCTTCAACAGCAGGTCGCCGGGGAAAATATTGCTGCGGGCCAGATCCTTGATCGCCTGACCGTAGTCGATGATGGCGCGACGGGCGTCGTCGTCAGCGGCTTCACGCACGTACAGATTGAGCGGCCTGATGCAACGTTCGACGTAACAGTGTTTGATGACGACTTCGTCATTCTCGATGCGAACCGTGTCGGCACATCCGGTCACCAGTTCGTCGAGCATGTCGGCCTCGAAACGTGCGACCGGGAATCGTAGCTGCCGATACTCCTGTGCGTCGACCAGTCGACCAACGCGGTCGTGATGGAACACCAGTCGGTACTTGTCTTCAATGTCCTGGCGTGTCGTCGCCTTCGGATAGGCGAAATGATCGCGGATCACCTTGAACACCAACGGGTACGCGCGGGTCGTGAATACCGCCATCACCATGCCGCGTTCGCCATCGGCGCGAACGAGGCGCTCGTCGGGATTGAGCGTCAGGTGCTCGGCAAGCGCACGATAGCGCTCGGTCTTGCCGTGGCGGGCGCGACCCAGCACCGTGTACAACTCGTCGATCGGCTTGCTCGGCATCAGCGCATGCAGGAACGCGACCGTCGCGGCGACGCAATCGAGATCGACCTGAAAGTAACTGCGCGTGTAGCCAAACAGCACGGCGATCTGGGCCGTATCGGTCAACACCGCATCGGCCGACACGCCGTCGTCGCTGCTCACCAACGCGATCACCAGCGGACGCCAACCATTGCTCAATCGCACGCGACCAACCAGATAGCCGCGACGCTCGCGGAAGAACACAGGGCGCAGCAATTCGATCGCTTCTATTGGCAAATCGGCGAAGCGCGTGCCCAGTGTCTGGACCACCCGGCGAGCGCACGCGCCAGCGTCGGCATACCCGTTGCGGAATGAAAAATCATCGAACACGCGCTCAAACGCGCCTACCAGATCGCCATCGACGGCGTACGCATGACGCATCACTTCCACGCCATGCATGCCCGCGCCGTCCACATCGTACGCGGTGAACTCGACGTTGCCGGCGACACCTTCGGTATGGAACTGGCGTCTCGACAGTGAACTGAACCAGGTCCGAGCCAAGGCACGATCCGGCAATGCGGTACTCTGCGTCGCAAACGCGGCCTTCATTTGAGCCCAGAAACCACCCGAACGAATGCGCTCGTCGGCAAGGCGATCCAGCCTGGCCAGTCCTTCGTCAAGGCAAATCCTCGATAAATCGATACGCGAAGTCGCATCAAGCGGCGACAACTTCCAGTCGCGCTGTTCAAAGCGTCGCCGTGCGCGCCGGGTGATGTCGGCGAAACGCTCGTGGTAATCGAGGAAGCTGTCGAGGATCAGCGCGGCAGCGCGAGCCGCCTCGTCGTGGCGTTCCGACATTGCGCTGGCCTCATCGCGATCCGGCACAGGACGCGGGTCCCGTGCTGGATCGCATCGCGGCCTACATCGCCGCGATCAACGCGTCGCCGAATTCCGAGCACTTGATCTCGGTAGAGCCTTCCATCTGGCGGGCGAAGTCGTAGGTGACCCGCTTGCCGGCAATCGCCTTGTCCATCGCCGCGATCAGCGCGTCAGCTGCTTCGTGCCAGCCCATGTAGCGCAGCATCATTTCGCCGGAAAGGATCACCGAACCCGGGTTGACCTTGTCCAGACCCGCGTACTTGGGTGCCGTGCCGTGCGTCGCTTCAAACACGGCATGGCCGGTGACGTAGTTGATGTTGCCGCCTGGCGCAATACCGATTCCGCCGACTTCCGCCGCAAGTGCGTCCGAGAGGTAATCACCATTGAGGTTCAAGGTGGCGACCACGTCGTATTCGGCGGGACGGAGCAGGATCTGCTGCAGGAATGCATCGGCAATAGAATCCTTGACGATGATGTCGCGGCCGGTCTTCGGGTTCTTGAACGAGCACCACGGCCCGCCGTCGATCTCGACGGCGCCGAACTCGCGCTTGCCCAGTTCATAGCCCCAATCGCGGAAAGCGCCTTCGGTGAACTTCATGATGTTGCCCTTGTGCACCAGCGTGATCGACTTGCGATCGTTTTCGATGGCGTACTCGAACGCCGCGCGCACCAGGCGTTCGGTGCCCTCGCGCGAGACCGGCTTGATGCCGAAACCGGAGCTGTCCGGGAAGCGGATTTTCTTGTAGCGGTCCGGGAAATTTTCCTTGATCAGGGCAAGGAATTTCTTCGCATCGGCGCTGCCTTCCTGGAATTCGATACCGGCGTAGATGTCTTCGGTGTTCTCACGCAGGATCACCATGTCAACCTGTTCCGGGTGCTTGACCGGCGAGGGCACGCCCTTGAACCAGCGCACCGGGCGCAGGCAGGCGTACAGATCGAGCATCTGCCGCAAGGCCACGTTGAGCGAGCGGATGCCGCCGCCAACCGGCGTGGTCAATGGACCCTTGATCGAGACCAGGTAATCGCGACAGGCCTGCACACTGGATTCGGGCAGCCAGCTTCCGAATTCGTTGAACGATTTCTCGCCCGCGTAGATTTCCAGCCAATGAATTTTGCGCTCGCCGCCGTAGGTCTTGGCGATGGCCGCATCGAGCACGCGTACCGCAGCACGCCAGATGTCCGGGCCGGTGCCGTCGCCTTCAATGAACGGAATGATCGGGTTGTTCGGTACCTTGAGCACACCATCGGTGATGGTGATGGCAGCGCCACCGGCGGGCGGGGTGAGGACGGGTTCGGTCATGGTGGATCTCCTTGAAAGGAATGCGAGGGTTCGAGTGCAGGGCGCGCGTATCGTTCCGATAGATGATGCCAGCCGCGCTGCGCAACCGGTCAAGTCTGCTGAGACGGCGCAGCAATCGCAAGGCCGCGCAATCGGGACTGGGTATCATCGCGGCATGAAGAAAGCAGCACGATCCAGGCCCATGTCGACCAGAACGAGTGCGCGCTATCCACCCGCGCCGGTCAAGGCCGTGGCGGTGCTGCGCGATGTGGAACAGGCGCTGGCGACGAACAATATCGCCGCAGCCGAACGCGGAATCGCCTTGGCCATGGTCATCGCGCCGCAGCATCCGCAAACCCTGCGACTGCTCGGACGTTGCCAGTTCGTGCGCGGTGAATGGGCAGCGGCAAGCCAGAACTTCGCGGCGGTTCACGCGGCGATACCTGACGACATTGACAACCTGATCGACCTTGGCCGCGCGCAGAGCGCTGATGGCGAGCACGCGAATGCTGGTGCGACTTTGAGCCGTGCTTTGGAACAGCGCAACGACGCGGCCACCTTGATCGAACTCGGCATCGCGCTAGATGCTGGTGCAAACGCCGAGGCCGCGCTCGATGTCGCGGATCGTTTGATCGCGATGGACCCGGGCCTTGCACGCGCAAGACTGTTGCGCGCGCGCAACCTGCAGGCACTCGGTCGAATCGACGACACCGCTGGCGAATATCGCGAACTGATCCGTCGCGGACAGGAAATACCTGCC
The DNA here is from genome assembly GCA_038255665.1 of Lysobacterales bacterium. Lineage (GTDB taxonomy): Bacteria > Pseudomonadota > Gammaproteobacteria > Xanthomonadales > Rhodanobacteraceae > Dokdonella. The sequence continues at coordinate 7,443 of JBBSLA010000118.1, forward strand.
GCCTGGTTCGGATTGATGGATGTCAAGACAATACGTCTCAGCGCCATCGAACGCGCGGCGTTGCAAGCGGCTTATCGCGATCCGCGCTGGAACGATGTGGAGCGATCGCTGCTTGGTTTTGCCTACGGCCGCGACTGCGAGGATGCCGGCGAATACTCCGAAGCGGTCGAATCGATAACCACTGCCAATCGACTCGCGCGCCGCCTCGTGACGTGGGACAGCGCGCGATGGACGCGCCAGGTTTGCGATATCGCCAGCGCATTCGAAAAGGTGACCGAATCCGCGCCAGCCGATCTCGGCAGTGAAGTCATTTTCATTGTTGGCCTGCCGCGCTCGGGTACTACGTTGGTTGAACAGATACTGGCTGCACATCCCAAGGTTGAAGGTGCCAATGAACTGCC
>JBBSLA010000119.1:0-7822 GCA_038255665.1 Lysobacterales bacterium
AGCCGGCATCGCATTCGGTGACGCCGCTACAGCGACGAGCGGAGCCGCAGCGACGTCCGCCGGCAGTTCCCGATCGAGCAATTCGCTCAGCGCGTCGACGTTGTCGAGGTCCTCCATCAGGCGACGGAACTTGAGCTTCACACCGTAGCACCGCTCCAGTTCCAGCGCTGCCTGCGTCAACGCCAGCGAGTCCAGACCGATTTCAAGGAACGCCGTCGCTTGCCCTTCGATGCCGATCGATTCGCCGGAAAGGTTCTCGAACAACTCGGTCAGTTCTGCCGCAAGGCGTCTTCGTCGAGGCGGCGAATGGATCGGACTCGCGGACGTGCTTGTTGCTGGGAACGTCGGAACAGGCGCTGGAATGGACATGACGGATCCTGTCGCCGCAACGGGCGCAGTGTGGGCGGGCGCATCGATCCAGTAGCGCTCGCCGTGGAAAGGGTAAGTGGGCAACGGCAGCAAGCGGCGCTGCTGGCCAGCATGGAACTTGGCACCGTCGGCCATCACGCCACGGCAGGCGAGTTCGCCGACCGCATTGATCAGGTGCCATGCGTCGTCACTGCGTTGGCCGGCCTGGCCGAGGCTGGGAACCGCGCGATGGCGCAAGTCGTCGGTGCGACGGATCAATCCGGTCAGCGCCTGACCGGGGCCAACTTCAACGAACACGGCGTTGTCCTTTGCCGCGTCCCGAACTGCGTCGAGAAAGCGCACCGGTTGGCGCAATTGGCGGCACCAGTAATCGGGCGATGTCGCTTCATCGTCAGCGATCAACGTTCCGCTGACGCAGGAATAGAACGGCTGGGTTGGCGCGTTCAAGGTGAGCCCGTCGAAGGCACGTCCGAATCGTTCGATGGCACCGTCCATCGATGCGGAATGGAAGGCATGGCTGACCCGCAGCGCCGAGTGGGCGATGTCGGTGCTGTCCAGTTTTTCTGCAAATCGCTTGATTGCCTCCACCGGCCCTGCGAGCACGGTCAGCTCGGGCGCATTGATCGCCGCAATATCTACATTGTTCGGCAGTTGGTCATACAGGTAATCGATGGCACTGCGCACGGCCAACATGGCGCCTTCGGGTTGCGCCTGCATGGCGGTCGCGCGGGCCACAATGAGCGCCATCGCGTCGTGCAGCGAGAACACGCCGGCAAGGCAGGCCGCCACGTATTCGCCGATGCTGTGGCCGATCATCCGATCTGGTTCGATACCTATCGATTGCCACCAGCGCGCCAACGCAAATTCGATCGCGAACAATGCGGGTTGCGTGTAGCCGGTCTGGGCCAGCAACGCATCGGCTTCTTCTTCCTCGCCCGCCAACGGATGGATCAATTCAAGCAGCGAACGACCGAGCAGGGCGGACGCGATTTCGCAGACTTCTTCCAGCGCATCGCGGAACGCCGGTTCGCGCGCCATCAGCCCGCGCGCCATGTTCGCGTGCTGAGAACCCTGGCCGCTGAAAACGAACACGACCGGCGGTCTCTTGTTGACAGCGCCGTGTGCACCGGAGCGCTGCATGCGCGTGAGTGCGAAGCGCGCATCGGCAACCGTTGCTGCGGTGACCTGGCAGCGGAATTCGAATGGCCGGCGTCCCTGATCCAGCGTATAGGCAAGGTTGGGCAGGTCGCTGTCGTCGAATTCCTCCAGCGCACTCGCCAGTTCGGCGGCGCGGCGTTGCAGGGCCGCTTCGTCGCGGGCGGACAACAAAAGGCTGCTGGCCGCACGACCGCCAGCGCTCGCCGGCGCAAGCGGCGCTTCTTCGAGCACCACATGCGCGTTGGTGCCGCCGACGCCGAAACTGCTCACGCCGGCTCGGCGCGGACTGTCGCCGCGCGGCCAATCGACCGCATGACTGGATACCTTGAACGGTGTCTTTTCGAAATCGATTTCGGGATTGGCCTGGCTGTAATGCAGCGTCGGCGGAATGCGTTGGTGATGCAGCGCCAGTGCTGCCTTGATCAGGCCCGCCACGCCGGAACCGGCGACCAGATGGCCGAAGTTGCCCTTGAGCGATCCGAGCCAGCAGTACTGGTTGGCGTCGGTGTCTTCGCGATAGGCGCGAGTCAGTGCTTCCACCTCGATTGGATCGCCGAGCGCCGTGCCGGTGCCATGGCCTTCCACATAGCCGATGGATTCCGCACCCACGCCGGCGCTGCCCAGCGCAAGCCGAATCACGCTGGCCTGGCCGCGAACGCTGGGCGCCGTAAAGCTCGCCTTGTCGGCACCATCGTTGTTGACGCCAACGCCGCGCAGCACCGCGAAAATGGTGTCGCCATCGGCTTGCGCGTCGGCCAGTCGCTTCATTGCGACCATGCCGCCGCCAGATGAAAACACCGTGCCGTTGGCAGCCGCGTCGTAAGGTCGGCAGGTGCCATCACCCGATTCCATGCCGCCATCGACCGGCAGGTAGCCCGACTCCTGCGGCACCATCAGGTTGATGCCGCCAGCAAGCGCGAGATCGCATTGCCAGCTCATCAATGCGTACCAGGCCTGGCAGATCGCGACCAGCGACGTGGAGCACGCGGTATGGATGCTGATCGCCGGACCGTTCAAGCCAAGCCGGTGGGCAATACGCGTGGCGACGTAGTCTTTTTCGTTGCCGAGCATGGCCGCGAACTCGCCGCTGGCCTGGATCAGGTCAGGCCGCGTGTCGAGCAACTTGCGGTAGCCATTGTTGGAAATGCCGGCATAGACGCCGATGGCGCCCGAATAGCGTTCGGGATCGACATTGGCATGCTCCAGCGCATTCCATGAAAGCTCCAGCAGCAGGCGTTGCTGCGGATCCATCAACAGGGCTTCACGCGGGGGAATGCCGAAGAAGGCGGCATCGAAGCGATCCGCGTCCGCAACCACGCCGCGGGCGGCAACGTAGCTCGGGTTGTTGCGCAGCGATTCGGGAATCGCTGGCGACAGTTGTTCTGGCGTGAAGCGGCTGATGCCGTCGTAGCCGGCGACCAGCAGGGCCCACAGCTCCTCGATGCTGTTGGCATCCGGGAAGCGGCCAGCCATGCCGACCAGAGCGACGCCGTCGAGTGTGTCGCTCATCGGGAACCTCCGCGTGGACCGACGCGTGGGCCAAAGCGGCTCAGGGCATCGCGTTGGCGTTCGCCGCGCTGCCCGGCTGCGACGACCGTTCGATCCGGACCAGCATCGTTGCCGAGGACACGAACCAGGCCGGCAATGCTCGGTTGATCGTAAACCTGCGCGGCCGACAGGACATGACCGTGCTTGCGCAATTGCGTCAATGCGCGGACCACGGTCAGCGAACGGGCGCCGTGATCGAACAGGTTGTCGTGCGCGGCGATCGGCGCGACATTGAGCAACTGTTGCCACATCACGGTCATCTGTTCCTCCAGGCTGGCGTCGTCGGGCCATGCCAGCGGCTGCTCGTCGGCCTGGCGCGCCAGGGCGCGACGGTCGACCTTGCCGCTGGCGGTCAGCGGCAGGGCAGCGTGGACATGGAACTGACGAGGTAGCAAGTAGGATGCCAGATGCTCGGAAGCATGTTGGCGCAGGCTGTCCAGCAGTCCTTGATTGTCGACGCCCGCATCGCGCGCGACCACATGGGCGACGAGTTGGCTGGCACCCGCAGAGGTGCTCGCGACGACCACCGCCTCGGCAACGCCGGGATGGCGGCCGAGCACGATTTCGATTTCCGCCGGCTCTACGCGAAACCCGTCCAGCTTGATCTGTTGGTCGAGCCGACCGAGGTAATGCAGTTGGCCTTCGCGATCGCGGCGAACGCGGTCGCCGGTCCGATACCAGCGCGCACCGTCGCGTTCGATGAAGCGCTCGCGGGTCAGCGCCAGTGCGCTCGCGTAGCCGGCCGCGAGGCAATCGCCGCCGAGCAGCAGCTCACCTTCCAGATCGTCGGCGACTTCGGCGAGCTGATCATCGACCAGCAACACGCGAACGTGTGGCAGCGGCGTTCCGATCGATGGCAGTTCAGGCCAGGCCGACGGATCGCCGGCCAGTTCCAGCGAGGTGACGACATGCGTTTCAGTCGGCCCGTAGTGATTGTGAAGAACCGCATCGGGCAACGCGGTGAACAGCGTTCTCAAGGCCGGCGTGATGCGCAACTGCTCGCCGGCAGTGACCACGTCGCGAAGCGCGGTCGGCATCGTGCCGCCGGCCGCGACCGCTTCAGCTAGCGCTTGCAGTCCCACGAAAGGAAGAAACAGCCGTTCCACGCGTTCACGCGAAAGCAGGTCGAGCAGCGCGTACGGATCGCGGCGTTCGGCGTCGCTCGGCACCAGCATGCTGCCGGCGGTGGCGCGCGTCGCGAAAATTTCCTGATAGGAAACGTCGAAGCCCAGCGGTGCGAATTGCAAGGTTCTCGCGGAGAGGCCGAGGCGCGGGTGCTCGACATGCCAGCGGATCAAATGATCGACGGCATCGCTGCGCATCGCGACGCCCTTCGGCACGCCGGTCGAGCCGGAGGTGAATAGTACGTAGGCGAGGGCGTCGGAGCCTTCAACGATGTCGCCACGCTCGGCCGGCAGGGCCTCTGCGCTTGTCGATGGCTCCAAATCTCCGTCGCCGTTCAACTCCAGCTTCACAGTGTCGGCAGGAAATGCGCTTCGAGTGGCGGCATCGACAATCAGCAGCGCCGGTTTTGCCGCTTCCAGCATCAGCGCCAGTCGCGCGCCGGGAAACTGTGGGTCCAGCGGCACGTAGGCCGCGCCGATGCGACGACAGGCGAGGATCGCGACGATGGCATCGAGTCGCCTGCCGATAGCGATGCCTATCCGATCACCCGGGGTGATACCCCGCCGTGTCAGTTCCGCTGTGAGCGTTTCAGTCCGGCGCTCCAGCGCAGCAGCGTTCAGGCGAGTGCTGGAATCGGCCAGCACGAATGGCGCGCCGTCGGTGCCGCCCGCACTGGTCGCTGTTGCATACGGCGCGTCGTTTCGATCCCCTGGAATCGCGGTCACCCATAGCCTCGTCGTTGCACGATGGCCCATTGTCACCGATTCCACGAGAGGCCCGTCGCCGATGCGGCGGGATCGCCGCGATCAGCGTGCGCCTCGACCGAACAACACGATCTCGACGGTCTGCACCAGGATCAGCAGGTCAAGGAAGAAATCGTGGTTCTTCACGTAGAACAGGTCGTAGGTCAGCTTCTCGGCCGCGTCGTCTTCCGATGCACCGTAGGCGTAGTTCAACTGCGCCCATCCAGCCAGGCCCGGCTTCACGCAATGGCGCAGCGGGTAGTAGCGAATCTTGCGGCTCAGTTGATCGACAAAGGTGGGTCGTTCCGGGCGCGGTCCGACGAAGCTCATGTCGCCGACCAGCACGTTCCACAATTGCGGCAGCTCATCGAGGCGGGTCTTGCGGATGAAGCGGCCAACGCGGGTGACACGATCATCGTTCTCCGTCGCCCAGCGCGCCACGCCATCCTTCTCGGCGTCGGTACCCATGCTGCGGAACTTGTTGAGCAGGAACGTGCGGCCATTCAGGCCGGTGCGTTCCTGCCGGTAAAGCACCGGCTCCCGCGCGCCGGATTCGATCCGTATGGCCAAGGCCGTCGCCAGCATCAAGGGCCACGACAGCAGCAACACGATCAATGCCGCCAGCAGGTCGAACAGGCGCTTGCTGAAACGACGCATCTGCGAGGCGTCGAATCCTTGCGAAAACACCAGCCACGAGGGGTCGGCGAGGCTCAGGTTGATGGTGCCGAGTTCGCGCTCGAAGAAGGTGGCGAGATCGGTGATCGCAACGCCGCGCTGCTTGCATTCAAGCAACTCTTCCATCGGCAGTTGGCCACGACGATCATCCGGCCCGACCACGATTTCGGCGATCTGCAATCGTTGCGCGTGGGCAGCCAGTGACTCGCGTGGTGACACGATACATTCCGCCGGCACCACGTGGTGCTCGTTCGCCAGCGGCCGAAATCCGACCAGATGGAAACCACGACGATCGACACGTCGACGCATCCGCTGGATCACCAGGGCGGCACGACGGCCAGCGCCCAGCACCAGCACGCGGCGCTTGAGCAATTCGGTATCGATCATGCGCATGAAGATCGAGCGAAACACGCTGACCGCGACAAATCCGATCAGCAGCCCGCTCGCCATCACGCCGCGCCCGACGTAGAAACCGGGAATCGCATAGAACGCCAGGATGAGTCCGGCACCGCCCAGCGCAAAGCCGACAGCCTGGCGCGCGAACATGCCGAACCAGCCTTCGCGCATGCGCGGCTGGTACATGCCCAGCGCGGCCATCGCGATAACGATGACGCTGGCGAAAAGCCCCAGTTTCAAACCAAGCCGCTCGGAGAATTCGGCGAGCGCAGCGGCATCGCCCCAGAAACGAATATGGATCGCCGCCCAAAGCGAACCGGCGAGCAACGCCAGTTCGGTGATTGCCAGCATGCCCAACCAGCGGGCGGTCTGGCCGCGAATGAAGGTTAACGCCCAATGGCTGGGCGGCGCGAGCGCTGGAATGGGTGTGCCGTCGTTGGCTGCCGATGGACGCGCATCCGCACTGGTGACCGCTTCAGGCCGCAACTTGGCGGGATTCATGGTGGTAGAGTCGATTTTCATCATGCCCAGAGCAATGCGAAACCCGTGCCATCTCCATCGACGCGCACCAAGATGTGCGCTAAGCCGCATTGCAGCGGGATTTGCAGTACCCCGCGGCATGGTCGTTTTATGCATCTGCTAGCCGCTCGCTGCGCGCTAACGGCCAGTGGGAATGCTGTCACATCCTGACAGACTGGTCAGCAATGTCCCCTGATCCATTCAGGATCGACGATCAGGACTGCTCCTATCGGTCTCGACATGGCCTGCATCGACGCGATCGGGGTCGACCACGACGTACTCGCCATCAATGACATTGCCATGCGCCGGTGTCTCGATGCGAGCGCCGGACTGGAACGGCTCTGCGGTCTTCCGTGACTGCCCCGACAACAGCCTGCGAACCGCAAACGCGATGACCAGGCCGACGACGATGATCGCCGCCGCGCCCAGCGCGAACAGCCCGAGCGCCACGATCAGGACGACACCGATTACGCCTGCCACCATCTGTGCCAGCGGACTGCCGGCACGCCGGGTGGGCGGGAACTGCCATTGCATCATGATCGAAACCTCGTCTTGTGAGCTCATCGTGCCGGCTCGTCGTGTCAGAATGGCGCGGGAAACGACCGTCAAGCGGTAATGTATCGGGGCTCGTCGGCACCCGTGCAAGGGCCATGATCCGAAACGCCGTCATCGTGCAGTGATCGCAAAGGTTGTGGCGCAGGCCGGTGTCGACCGCTGGCGCCAGTCCACCACAAGAGTAGCCCATTGGATTCCAACGACAGCAACGTGCGTCTGTGCCGACTCGATGCGATCAGCGACGGTGGCGCGATCGCAGTCGATACCAGCAACGGCGGCGAGGCATTGAACCTGATCGTGCTGCGCCGTGGCGATCGCGTGTTCGCGTACCACAACGTCTGCGCGCACGCCGGACGTCGACTCGACTACGCGCCGGGCCAATTCCTGGTTCGCGATGACCGCCTGATCTGCGCGGCCCATGGCGCGGTCTTCGATGTCTGTTCGGGAGTTTGCCGCGAAGGACCGGGCGGCGGTGGCCTCACCGCCGTCGCGGTCCGCGTGACTGACGGTGATGTGCTTCTCGCAGGATAGTGAAACGCCACGCTTGCATCGGCAGGACTTCCGTGAGATTCGCCGCTCGCCAAGTGTCGCGCTTTATCTCGGTTGTCTCGACCAAATATGAACAAAGTAGGAAATTCTTCGTACGACACTTTTCGTGAACGAAATTTTCGTCTATAACGTCATCCCACAGGCCACACCCTCCCCGTGGCCTGCCTATCCAATCAGGAGTAAAA
>JBBSLA010000120.1:0-7728 GCA_038255665.1 Lysobacterales bacterium
GATGAACGGGCACGCACGCCGGGGCTCTCGACCCAAAGCGTAGTGGGTTGGCAAGAGATAAAAAGATGCGGCCCGATGGCCTGTCGGTCGTGCGGTGAAGCCGCACGACTGCGCAAGCACTGGCCGGGTTCAGCTGAAGGCACATCCTGTGCCGCAGCCGAAGTCGCGCAATCCATTGCGCGTCCCGCAAGCGGCTGATCCGTCCAGCACTTGCCGACAGGAACGGGCGGGTGGATCAAAGTCAAAAGCAATCGCCGCGAGCGGCGACCTTACGCAGCGCACCGCGCTGCGTGCCGTTGACCTTCATCCCGTTTCGTGGAGGCGAGTTGGCGGAGGAGGTGCCCGCAGGGTGGCCGAATGGATTCGGCCAGTTCGCTGCAGGTGCGGGGATGCGCCTTCAGCGAACCCCGCAGCCAGCTCGCGCAGTCGTGCGGCTTCACCGCACGACCGACCCGCCACGGGCGCATCTTTGGGCCATGTTTCTGTGCGAGCAGAAAGAGCCTGCCCCGGACTTGATCCGGGGTGGCTCGGCGGGCGGCAGCCCGGCGAAACGCTTGACCAGTTTGGCGGCAGCCGAGACAAGAAACCAAATCGGCGTGCGCGAGAAACGCTTGGCCAGTCGGGCGATTGGCGGAACGCTTGACCAGTCTGGCGCCAGCCAACAAAGAGAAAAGTTGGCGACAGCCAACAATAGAGACAAAAAGAAGAAGGGGCGATCCATGAAGGACCGCCCCTTTCAAGTTGCGCGTTGGCGCGAACTTACTTCTTGCTGGTTTTCGCTGCCGGCGTGGCCGTGGCGTTGCCCACGCTGATCGACTCGCGGTTGTGCTCGACGGTCTTCTCGCCGATGCCCTTGACGTTGGCCAGCGCGTCGGCGTCGGCGAAGGGGCCGTTGGCTTCGCGGTAGGCGATGATCGCTTCCGCCTTCTTCATGCCGACGCCGTTGAGGCCGGCGGCGAGAGTGGGTGCATCGGCGCTGTTGATATCGACGGTACCGGCACCGAAAGCGCTGAAGCTCAGGGCGAGGCCGAGGGCGAGGGTTGCGAGCAAGGTCTTGAAGTTCATGGTGTTTCTCCTGGTTTGGTTGGGCCGGGGAGGATGTTCCCCGGTGATGGAAAGTCTCCGCTTCCCGCCGCGATCGCGGCAGCGCAAGACGCCGCTACGCGTTGTCGTCGCGCGCCATCGTCGCTTGTAGGAATTTGTCGATGCAGCAGGCTTTCAGGGCTTTCACGCTAAGCTTCATGGTTCTGGCGGATGTCGCCGCAAGCTCAGGAATCTCCATGGAAACTCGTGAAATCACCGGCTTCGTCGACGAAGTCTGGGACGAGCAGATCGTTCCTCAACTGGTCGACTACATCCGCATCCCGAACAAGTCACCGATGTTTGACGCCGACTGGGTTGCGCACGGCTACATGGAGCAGGCCGTCGTGCTGATGGAAAACTGGGCAAAGTCACAGCCGGTTCCCGGCATGAGCATTGAAGTGGTTCGGCTGGAAGGCCGCACCCCGTTGATCTTCATCGAGATTCCCGGCAGTGGCGACGACACCGTGTTGCTCTACGGCCATCTCGACAAGCAACCGGAAATGACCGGCTGGTCCGAGCATCTCGGCCCGTGGAAACCGGTCATAGAAGGTGATCGCTTGTACGGTCGTGGCGGCGCTGATGATGGTTATGCGATCTTCGGTTCGCTGACCGCGATCATGGCCTTGCAGAAACAGGGCATCGCGCACTCGCGTTGCGTGGTGATGATCGAGGCCTGCGAGGAATCAGGTAGCTACGACCTGCCGTATTACGTCGACCATCTCGCCGATCGCATCGGCATGCCATCGCTCATTGTGTGCCTGGATTCGGGCTGCGGCAACTACGACCAGATGTGGCTGACCACGTCATTGCGCGGCATGACTGGCGGCAATCTCAGCGTCAACGTACTCGACGAAGGCGTGCATTCCGGCGATGCATCGGGCGTGGTCGCATCGAGTTTCCGCATCCTGCGCCAGATCCTGTCGCGCCTTGAAGACGAGGAAACCGGCGTGATCAAACCCGCCGAACTGCAAGCGGACATTCCCGCCGAGCGCCGCACCCAGGCCGGTCGTACTGCGGAAGTGCTGGGCGATGAGGTCTACTCCAAGTTCCCATTCGTCGATGGCATGAGGCCGGTAAGCGATGACCTTGTCGAACTGGTCCTCAACCGGACCTGGCGCCCGGCGTTGTCGATTACGGGCATCGCCGGTTTGCCGACGCTGGACTCGGCTGGCAACGTGCTGCGTCCGTTCACGGCGGCAAAGCTCAGCTTGCGATTGCCACCGACACTCGATGCAGCCAAGGCCGGTGAGTTCGTCAAGAACCTGCTCGAAGCCGATCCACCCTATGGCGCGAAGGTGACCTTCGATGTCGAGAAGGCTGGCAGCGGTTGGGAAGCACCGCCGCTGGCGAAGTGGCTGGAACAATCGGTCGACGGCGCATCGAAGACCTACTTTGGCGCACCGGTCGCCTACAACGGTGAAGGTGGCTCGATTCCCTTCATGGGAATGCTTGGCGAAAAATTCCCCGGCGCGCAGTTCCTGATCACCGGCGTGCTCGGTCCTCATTCCAACGCGCATGGGCCGAACGAGTTTCTGCACATTCCAACGGGCAAGCGGGTGACCGCTTGTGTCGCCCAGGTGCTGGCCGATCATCATGTCGCCAGCAACAAGGGCCTGACCCGCGGCGTCGCCGCCACGGCTGCTCACACGCACAAGGGCGAGGACGGCTGCTGCACCTGATTGTCGTCGACGTCGTCACGCAAAAAGAAAACGACCCGGAGGGGCCGTTTTCAGTTCCGGATCGGGCAGGGAGGGAGTCCGATAAGGATGTAGGGCGACGGGCGTTCAGGCCTCGAACAGTCCGCGCATCTTTTTCATCGCATTCGCTTCGATCTGGCGGATGCGTTCGGCGGATACGCCGTACTCGTCGGCCAGTTCCTGCAGGGTTGCCTTGGAATCGTCGTCCAGCCAGCGCCGGGCGATGATGTCGCGCGAGCGTGCATCCAGCGTCGCCAGTCCCTGATTGAGGGTATTGAGCTTCGAGCTTTCCTCGTCGGCCGCTTCAACGTCGCCGTACGGATTGGCCGTCACGTCAACCAGAAACGCCGCTGGCGAAGGGCGCGCGTCATCGTCGGAATCGCTGGGCGGATCGAAGGTGATGTCCTTCCCGGAAAGGCGTGCTTCCATTTCCAGCACCGTTGCCGCCGGCACGCCAAGTTCGCGGGCGATCGTGGTGACCTCGGCATGGTTCATCCAGCCCAGGCGCTTCTTGGACTTGCGCAGGTTGAAGAAAAGCTTGCGCTGCGCCTTGGTGGTAGCGACCTTCACAATGCGCCAGTTGCGCAGGATGAACTCGTGCATTTCGGCACGGATCCAGTGCACCGCGAACGAAACCAGGCGTACGCCGTGGTCCGGATCGAAGCGCTTGACCGCCTTCATCAGGCCGATATTGCCTTCCTGGACCAGATCGCCCAGTTGCAGGCCGTAGCCGGAATAGCCACGAGCCACGTGAACGACGAAGCGCAGATGCGACATCACCAATCGCTTGGCGGCATCCAGATTGTCTTCGCCGGTGTATTGGCGGGCCAGCGCCTGTTCCTCTTCAGGGGTCAGCATTGGCACCTGGTGGACCGCGGAAATGTACGCGTCCAAGCTGCCGAGCGGGCTCGGAATAGGCAAGTTGTTGGCGACTAAAGCAGTTGTCATTGAAGCACCTCCCATTGGAGAAATTTTAGCACTCCCGCTATGAGAGTGCTAAAAGCGTTCAGAGTTCCCGATTTCAGCCCGTGCTTATGGGCGCCGCGGAGAATTACTGAACTGGCCGGTATGCTACGCCGAATCCCGTGAACCGTAAGTGATGTAAGGCCTCGGCGGGCGTGAACAATTGTCGCAGTGGTCAGCGGCGCTACGCCGGTCAGGTCAGTCGCGTTGCAGCGGCGGCAGCGACCAGTCGACAGGGGTCAAACCGTGCTGTTCCAGATATGCGCTGGCACGGCTGAAATGCGCGCAGCCCATGAAGCCGCGATGCGCCGACAGCGGTGATGGGTGCGGCGCCTTCAACACCAGGTGGCGCTTGGTATCGATCAGCTTGCCCTTGGCCTGTGCATAGCTGCCCCATAGCAGGAACACCAGATGCTCGCGCTCGCGGTTGAGCGCTTCGATGACCGCATCGGTAAAGCCCTCCCAGCCCTTGCCCTGATGGGAGCCAGCGTGTCCCTGTTGTACGGTCAATACCGAGTTGAGCAGCAACACGCCTTGCTCCGCCCAGGCCTGCAAGCAGCCGTGGTCGGGTCTCGGCAGGCCGAGGTCGCGGGCGATCTCCTTGAACATGTTGTCCAGCGACGGGGGCACGTGCACGCCCGGCCGAACCGAAAAACTCAGGCCGTGCGCCTGGCCGGCGCCGTGGTAGGGATCCTGCCCGAGGATGACGACCTTCACGCTCTCGAACGGCGTCGCATCAAGCGCCGCGAAGATATCGTTGCCGCGCGGAAACACGATCTTGCCTGCGGCTTTTTCGGCGCGCAGAAAGTCTGCGAGACCGAGCATCTCAAGCGTATTGAAATGGCTGCCGAGCCGCGCCTTCCAGGATGCGTCCAGCTTGACCCGGTCCGCCGCCGATGCCGCGTCAGCGGCTACGCTCATACATTCGCGCGTGCACGGGCGCGGCGGCGTTCCCGCACTCGGCGCGCCACCCGCAACTGGAACAGGATCTTGGTGATCAGCAACTGGTCATCGACCGGCTTGGTGACCAGATCGTTGGCACCACCGCGTAACATTTGCGCCTGGTTGCCGGGGTTCTCGTCACCGGTCATTACGATGATCGGCATGGCGTCGCGGCCAAGGTCGAACTCGCCACGCAAATGGCTGACGAGGTCAACACCGGCCAGTTCGCCCTTCAGGCGGGCATCGGTCAACACCAGGTCGAATGGGGTGTCGCCTGCGCCTTCACAGACCTCGTCGTAATACTCCAGCGCATCCTCGACGCTGACGAAATGCAGCACCTTCAGGCCATGCTGTTCCAGTATTCGCCGAGTCGCCAGCGTGACCACCTGGCTGTCCTCGATATACAGCACGGTGCCCTCTTCACGGCGCTCCGGGGACACGTAGCCGCGGATGAATTCGGACAGGGCGTCCAGACCCAGCGACTTGTCGAAATAGTCAGTCACGTCGTCGCCCAACGATCGTGATTCCAGTCGCGGTTGCACGTCGCCGGAGACAACGATGATCGGTACGAAGTGCTGGGTGCTGCCGGCGCGGATGAGCCTGGCCAACTCCAGTCCGTCCATGTCCGGCAGGCGCAGCGAGATCGTTACCAGGTCGACCTTCTCCGACGCGAGACGAGCCAGCGCGGCCGCGCCACTCTCTTCCGCGACCACATCGACCTCGGTCAGCGAACGGCGCAACACGCTGCCGATCAACATTCGGACGACGCGCGAACCGTCGACGACCAATACGCGCGAGCGCGAGCCGTCGCGCTGCGGCAAAACGGAAGTGGATGCATCGGCGAACGTGTTCATCATGACCTGCTTACTCAATGTGGAATCCAGAAGCCAGTGGTCGCGCCGTGGCCAGCCACGCACCGACCCAGCCCAATGCCGCGCTGCCAAGGATTACCGGCAGCGCCACCAGCGGGCCCAGCCCGCGCACCTCGAAACGGTGAGCATAACTCTCCAGCAACTGACCGAGTGCTGGTGCAACCGCCAGTTCGATCGCAATGACGATGGCGACGGCAGTCGCGCCACCGAAAAATCCATACCAGCCGCCGGCATACAGGAACGGTCGGCGAATGAATCCGCGCGATGCGCCAATCAGTTGCATGACCTCGATTTCATCCAACCGCGAATGGATGTCGACCCGGATCGTGTTGCCGATGATCAGCAGTCCGGCGACGCCGAGCAACACGGCGAGTGCATTCAGCGCCATTGTGCCGAAGCCGAGGATTGCGGCGAGCCGACTGCGCCATTCCACGTCGTACTGGACCAGGTCGACGCGAGTGTCGCCGCGCAAGCTGGCGATCAAGGTCGCATCGCGTGCAGCAGTCTTGCCGCCTGCCGCGATTGCCTGCGGTGTCACCACCAGCACGCTCGGCAGCGGGTTGCCGTCGAGTGCATCCAGCGCGTCTCCAAAACCGGACAGGCGGCGGAATTCTTCCAGCCCCTGCGCAGGCGAACGCAGAGTCACGTCCACAATGTCGGGATTGCTGCGCAACTGATCGGCGTAGCGGGCCGCATCGCGGTCGTCGATCGACGTCTTCAGGAATACCGTGACCTGGCCAGCGTCACGCAACCCCGACGACAGCCCACGCGCGTTGTCGATCACCACCCAGAACAGAAGCGGAAGTGCGATGGCGACGCCGAGCACCAGTACCGTCAACATCAAACCAACCGGCTTGGATGCGATCCTCGCAAGGCTGGCACGAACACTGTGGCGATGCTGCTGACGCCAGGCGCGGGATGCGGAAACTTCGGTGTCGCGACGTGCGCGCGGGATGGCCCTGGTTTTCGCCGATTCGGCCTCGACCTTTTGTCGCGCCGCCGTGACGCGCTGGTTGCCTTTTGGACGACGGCCGATCACGTCAGCGACTCCGGCCGGAAGTCGTCGATCAACTTGCCGTTATCGAGCACCAATACGCGCTTGTTCATCCGCTTGATCTGGTGCAGGTCGTGGCTGGCAATCAGCACCGTGGTACCGATCTGCGCGAACTCGGCAAACAACTGCATGATCTCCATCGACAACTGCGGATCGAGGTTGCCGGTCGGTTCGTCGGCGATGATCAGCGCAGGCTTGGCGACAATCGCACGCGCAATGCCAACCCGTTGCTGCTCGCCAGTCGAGAGCGTCACCGGCGCGGCGCGTTCCTTGTCGAGCAGGCTGACCTTGTCCAGCGCAGCCCGCACGCGCTTGGCGATGTCATGCTTGGGCAGGCCACGGATAAGTAGCGGCAATGCGACGTTGTCGAACACGCTGCGGTCGAGCAGCAGGCGGTGATCCTGGAACACCATGCCGATGCCGCGCCGCAGCTTCGCAATGCCGCGGCGACGCACCCCAGCGAGTGGCTGGCCGTCCACGAACACCTTGCCGCGCGAAGGCCGCGCGACCAGGCTGAGCAAGCGCAACACCGTGCTCTTGCCGGCGCCGGAGCGGCCCGTCAGGAAAACCATCTCGCCGGGGTCGATCTCAAAACTGACATCGGTCAGCGCTTCGTGACCGGTCCAATACTTCTTCGCGACATTTTCGAATCGGATCATCGCCGATTCATCCGATTTCGATGCTGGCGCATCGCTGCCGTTACCTGCGCTCGCGCTGTTCTCCCTCTCCCGTCGGGAGAGAGTTGGGGTGAGGGTCCGACCTTTGCGTCATGTTTCACTGTCGCGAAGATTTCATCTCCGCTTTGATTGGCTCTCGCCAGGTGTGTCAAGCGTATGGTTCGGCTGCCGCCGACCCAGTAACTTTTCTCGCGCAGAGAAAAGTCACTAAAAGATGCGACCCGATGGCCTGTCGCCCACGCGGCTGCGCCGCGTGGGTACGCAAGCACTGGCCGGGTTCGGCTGAAGGCACATCCTGTGCCGCAGCCGAAGCCACGCGATCCCTCGCGTGGCCCGCAAGCGGCTTTTCCGTCCAACACTTGCCGACAGGAACGGGCGGGTGGATCAACAGCATCCGCCGCAAAGCGGCGGACAACGCAGCGACGCTGCGTGCCGTTGAC
>JBBSLA010000121.1:0-7719 GCA_038255665.1 Lysobacterales bacterium
CGCTGCTGCCGCCGTAGACCAGTGTGTGGCCGCCATTGCCGATCTCGGTCCCAAGGCGGTACGCCACGTCGTGGTAGATCGCATCGCAGGCATTGCTTGACGCGCAGTAGACACAGATTCGCATGCTGTTTCCGATCAGTTGATAGCGCTTGAATGATTGGGCTTGATTGATGCGGCTTAATTGATGCCGCGATGCTTGCCCTGGAAAGGCGCGTAGAAGTCACGCAGTCGCGCGATGTCCGCGTCGACATCGGCGCTGGATTCAAACACGGCGCCGACGTGGATGACCTTGTCTGGATAGTGGAAACCTATCGGCAGAATCGGCACGTCCGCAGCGCGCGCAACGTGCCAGAAACCGGTCCGCCAGTTCGGCATGCGCTTTCGTGTGCCTTCCGGTGCAATGCCCAGCCACAATCGATCGCGCCGGGCGAAACGCTCGCTCATGTCGCCAACAATGCCATTCGTCGCGGTGCGGTCGACCGGAACTACGCCAATCCAGCGCAGCAGCGACGACAGCGGCCAGAAAAACAGCTCGCGCTTGCCGAGGATGGTGATGTCGACCCCAATTGCGATTACGACCAGCATTCCCCAGACGCCATCCCACCACGAGGAATGCGGCGCGCCCAGCAACACCAAGCGGGGCACGTCAGGAAATGTGCCGGTCAGTTTCCAGCCGGCGCGTTCCAACAGCCATTGGGCGATGCGCTGGCTGCGACCGCGCCGCAATTGAGGCACCTGTGGCGGGAGTGGCTCGCGCAGGATCGATGCAGCGTCGCGCCCCTCGCTCATTCGCCGCTCCAGTCGCGCACACCGCGACCGCGCTTGATGCCGCCGCGCGCTTTCTTCTCGCCGATGCGGCGCTCCTGCGAGCCACGGGTCGGCTTGGTCGCGATGCGCCGCTTGGCCGTCACGGTGCTCGCGCGAATGATTTCGGTTAAGCGGTTCCGGGCGTCGTCTCGGTTCTTGACCTGGTCGCGAAAACGGTTGGCCTGGATCACGATCACGCCATTGCCCGTGATGCGACGGTCGCGCCGCGCCAGCAAACGTTCGCGAAGCCAGTCGGGCAGGGACGGCGATTGCGCGATGTCGAAACGCAGTTCAACCGCACTGGCGACCTTGTTGACGTTCTGCCCGCCCGGGCCGGACGAACGCACGAAGCTCTCGATCAGCTCGCCATCATCGATCTGCAGGCTGTCGTTGATTTCGAGCACGCGTCAGTCGCGGAAGTTGTCGAACTGCAAGGGAACGGCGAGCTCGGCCTTGCGCAGGAACGCAATCGCTGTTTGCAGATCGTCGCGTTTCTTGCCGGTAACGCGCAGCTTGTCGCCCTGGATGCTGGCCTGCACCTTGAGTTTCTCGTCCTTGATGCGCTTGATGATGTCTTTCGCGGCAGCCTGGTCGAGACCCTGCTTCATCGTCACCTTCTGGTGCGCGTTGGCGACGTTGGATTCGGGTTCCGCGATATCCATGCTGCGCGTGTCGATGCTGCGCTGGGCCAGACGCGTGCGCAGGATGTCCATCATCTGCTTGAGATGGAACACCGACTGCGCTTTCATCGTGATCACCGATTCCTCCAACGCGAAACTGGCATCGGCGTGCTTGAAATCGAAGCGCTGGTCCAGCTCGCGGCTGGCCTGGTCGACGGCGTTGGTCAGTTCGTGCTGATCGACTTCGGAAACGATATCGAACGATGGCATATGAGCTATCCGGTGCAAGCAAGGCGTCGATTGTAACGCCCGCCATCATTGCGACCACGCCGACTGCGGTTGCCGCTGTCTTGCCGCCTGTGGAAGAATCGCGACATCGAGGGATGCTTTGAACAAGTCCGGACGCCTGCGTGGACTTGGTCAGAACACCCACAGGAGGTTTTCTTCTAATGATCGATCCCGATGGATTTCGACCCAATGTCGGCATCATCCTGATCCGCGACGATGGTCGCGTGTTCTGGGCGCGCCGCGTCAAGCGCGATGGCTGGCAGTTTCCGCAGGGCGGCATGCGCACCGACGAAACGCCGCTGGAAGCGATGTATCGCGAACTGGAAGAGGAAACCGGCTTGCGCGCCGAACATGTCGAACTGCTCGGTGCCACGCCGGGTTGGTTGCGCTACCGCTTGCCGGATCGCTTCGTGCGCCGACACCAACGACCGATCTGCATCGGCCAGAAGCAGGTGTGGTTCCTGCTCAAGATGGTTGGCCAGGAAGCCGATGTGCGCCTGGACGCGACAGAAACACCCGAGTTCGACATCTGGCGCTGGGTCGATTTCTGGTACCCGACCACCAACGTGGTGTCGTTCAAGCGTCGGGTCTACGAGCAGGCTCTTCATCACCTCGCGCCATTCGCCGCGTTGACTGGTCCCATGGCGACGCTGGAACAGTTTCTCGCGAGCGTGAAATCGCAGGGTTCTGCCGGACAAGGATGAGCTAGGCCCAAGCCGTGGGCACCCGTTGCGTCTCCAGGCACGATTGACAATCGTTCTCATTTGTATTGAAATGCAGGCATTCCACTGGAGTGCCGCATGTACGTCTGCATCTGCAATGCCGTGACTGATCGCCAAATCCGCCGTGCTGCGGACGAGGGCGTGAGCAGCATGGCCGAGTTGAGCCGCCGCACCGGCTGCTCGGACTGCTGTGGCAGTTGCGCGGACCTGGCCAGTGAAATTCTTGAAGATGCGGTGCGTCGCCTGCCGTTGCCATTGGCAAACGCTGTCTGATTGTCTCGCCGTCCGCCGCGCCTTGCGGACACCCATTTTTGGAAATCTACTGCGCGGCCCATCCTGTCGCAATCACGTTGGTGCGCCCATAGGCGCACGCGCAAATGCGTGTGATTCCCTTTTCTTCATGACGCACGCCACAAGGCTAGAGTACGCCTTCAGATTTGCGCGGCATCGAACCGACACGGGAGTAGCGACATGAAGGGCGACAGCAAGGTCATCGAGCACCTCAACAAGGTGCTCTACAACGAACTGACCGCGATCAACCAGTATTTCCTGCACTACCGCATGTACAAGAATTGGGGCTTCAAGGAACTCGCCGATCACGAATACCACGAGTCGATCGACGAGATGAAACACGCCGACCAGCTCATCGATCGCATCCTGTTCCTGGACGGCCTGCCCAACCTGCAGAAGCTGGGTAAGCTGCTGATCGGCGAAGGTCCGATTGAGGCGATCAGCTGCGACCTGAAACTGGAAATGGACGCACACGCCGATCTCAAGGCCGCGATTACCTACTGCGAAGAAGTGCGCGACTACGTCAGCCGCGACCTGTTCAAGCACATCCTCGAATCCGAGGAAGAACACATCGACTGGCTGGAAACGCAGGTCGAGCTGATCAGCCAGATCGGCGAAGCGAACTACCTGCAGACCAAGGTGGGCGCAACGTCGTAGCGCCTCAGTCGCGAGACAGCTGCTCCCCCATTCGCGCCGCGATGTAGTCCTCGGTCCAACTGCGCAAGGAAAAGTCGCGGATGAAGCCGCAATGGCCGCCGTGCTCGGCGACATCCAGTTCAATCATGTCAGATAGTTCCAATGCGCGGAAATCGCTGATCGGAATCACCGGGTCGTCGGCGGCGGTGAGGATGGTTGTCGGAATCCGCATCTGCGCCAGCGCCGCGCCTTCCAGCGAATAGCCGTCCAGATAGTCTTCGAGGGTTATGAACCCGGTATGCCGTAGTACCAGGCTGCGGGTCAGATCGCGCAGGTTTCCGCGCAGTTCCTTGATATCGAACATTGGCGTGGTCGGGAATAACGCCTGTTTGCGCTTGAGCGAGCTGCGCCACTTGTGCAGGAAGTAGCGCTCGTAAACCGGCAGCGCCGTTTCCAGGCTGTAGAGGCCGTTGCGCGGACTGATCACCGGGCAGACTGCCACCACGTACTTCAACGGAATTTGCGCCGCCGGCGCGCGCAGCCCGACGCGCAAGGCGAAATTGCCGCCCAGCGAAAAACCGGCAACGCCTAGCGGTTGATCAGGGAACAAGCGATTCACGGCAGCCACCGCGCCGACCACTTCGTCGATCAGGCAGGAATGGAACAAGCCGGGATTGAGGTGATGGGTATCGCCGTGATCGCGAAAGTTGAGGCGAAACACATCGAAGCCGGCACGCACCAGGCTGGCACCGGTTTGCAGGATGTAGGTCGAATCGGCGCTGCCTTCCCAGCCGTGCAGTAGCACGATCAGCCCGCGTGAATGGGGCAAACTGTCTTGCGGCGTGTGGAAACCCTGCAGGCGAACACCGTCGCCGCAATCGACGAGGTGCTCGACGGCCCCGCGCGAAAGACTATTGCGCTGACGCCGGAACAACAGCCGACGCACGCCACTCGATGCCAGCATCGATTGCACGTGCGGATTGCGCAGCAGTCGATGTGGGCGAAAATCACTCGCGTGCATCGACGTCCCCTTGCATGCCCAGCGCTTGGGCTATGCGCGTGCGACTTTCTTCGGACATTCGACGACGCGCATCCGGCGCAGCGGTGACCGGTTCCAGGAAATGCACTTCGGCATCCATCGAGCGGTTTCCAAGCAGGCGGGTGAAGTTGGCAAAGAAATTTTCGTCCGGCCCAAACGGCACGCTCAAGTCCTGCTTGCCATCGCGACCGTAAAGAAGGGCCACCGGCTGCACCGGAACACCGGCGTCCAGCGCGGCTTGGAAGATGCGTGCATGGAAGGTACGCAGCACAACGCCGCGACCGGTTCCGCCTTCCGGGAAGATCCCGACCGGATGCCCTTCGCGTAGTCGCTGCACGACGACGGCCATCACCGAGTTCAAGGAATCGGTATTACCGCGTCGATGGAAAATGGTGCCGGCCCGCGACGACAGCCAGCCGACCACCGGCCAATCGGCAATCTCACTCTTGGCAACGAAATGCATGGCGCGCTGGCTGTGCATCAACTCGATATCCAACCACGACAGGTGGTTTGCGACATACATCACCGGGCCGGGTAGCGGCTTTCCGAAGCTGCGGATACGGAAGCCGAACAATCGCACCAGCCAGCCTGACCACCAGCGAATCATGAACGTGTTCAGGTGCTCGCCCGCAATCGGGACGTAGCAAAACGGTGGCGCAATCGCGATCAATGCGAGCGGCAGGCCAGCGAAGACATGGATCAACAGCAGCGGTGTGCGCCACAGATAGCGGATTGGACGCAGGTGATCACGCAGCATTAGGCGGAACTACCGGAAGATTGTCCGCAATCCTACAGCATGCATCAGCCCATTGCTGCGCTGCGACATAGATGCTGCCGCCTGCAATCGCGGAGCGCTTGACCACAGGAGCTTGCCGATCCCGGCGTCACCCGGATAATGGCCGGCCCGACGTCGGAGCCAGCCATGACCCAGAAGACCGTACTGAATGAATCCCATCGCGCGCTCGGCGCCAAGATGGTCGATTTCGGCGGCTGGGACATGCCGATCAGTTACGGTTCGCAACTGGAAGAACATCACGCCGTGCGTCGCGACGCCGGCATGTTCGACGTATCGCACATGACCGTGATTGATCTGTACGGCGATCGTTGTCGCAACTTCCTGCGTCGCCTGCTCGCCAACTCGATCGACAAGTTGAAGAAACCCGGCAAGGCGCTGTACTCGTGCATGCTCAACGAGCGTGGCGGCGTGATCGACGATCTGATCGTCTATTTCCTGGCGGAAGACTATTTCCGTCTCGTGGTCAACGCATCGACGCGCGACAAGGACCTGGCCTGGATCGAACGCCAGGCCGAATCGTTCAAGCTGCGTGTCGAGGAGCGGCCGGAACTGGCGATGATCGCGGTGCAGGGTCCGAATGCGCGCGACAAGGTGCATGGGCTGCTTTCCGCCGAAACTGCCGCGAAGGCAGTCAAGCTCGGCAAGTTCGTTGCCATTGATGGCGACGGCCTGTTCATCGCACGCACCGGCTACACCGGCGAGGACGGCTACGAAATCATCGTGCCGCAGGAGCAGGCCGTTGCGCTGTGGAATCGACTGATCGAAGCCGGCGTCGCGCCAGCTGGCCTCGGCGCACGCGACACCTTGCGCCTGGAAGCCGGCATGAATCTCTACGGTCAGGACATGGACGAGGAAGTCAGCCCGTGGGAAGCCGCATTGGGATGGACGATCAGCCTGGACGACGGCCGAGAGTTCATCGGTCGCGCTGCGCTCGAAAAACAGCAGGCCGACGGCGTACCGCGCCAGTTGGTCGGTTTCGTGATGGACCACAAGGGTGTGCTGCGCCATGGCCAACCGGTGATCAGCGCGGGCGGCGAAGGCGAAATACTGTCGGGCACGTTCTCGCCCAGCTTGTCGAAATCGATTGCCTTCGCGCGCGTGCCTGCAGGAGCCGTCGAGCCGGCCGAAGTCGACATACGCGGCAAGCGCGTAGCGCTGCGCCAGGTGAAGCCACCGTTCGTTCGCGACGGCAAGCCCTGCGACGGAATCTGAATCGTATCTTTGCAACCTCCCTCGGCGCGGTAGAATCGCGTCGTACGCCCTCACAGGAATGATCCCGATGAAAGAAATCCCCGGCGACCTCAAGTTTCTCAAATCCCACGAATGGGCTCGCGTAGAAGACAACGGCACTGTCACGGTCGGCATTTCCGACCATGCGCAGGGCCTGCTTGGCGATCTGGTCTACGTGGAGTTGCCCAACGTCGGCGACACCGTCCAGGCCGGCCATGCAGTGGCCGTGGTCGAATCGGTCAAAGCGGCATCGGATGTCTATTCGCCGGTCAGCGGTGAAGTGGTCACCGTGAACGACCAGCTTTCCGACAGACCGGAGACGATCAACGAAGATGCGTTTGGCGACGGCTGGATCTTCGTCATCAAGACCGACAGTCGCGACGAACTCGATGAACTGATCGGCCCGGACGACTACGCGGAAATGATAGATAACGACGATCACTGATCGCGCAGCTTTCGCGCCGATCTGAAACCTTGCGCGGGCCGGCACGTTCCGGCCCGCCGCTTTTCAGGAACCACAACGCATGCCCTTCATTCCGCATTCCGAATCCGACGTCACGGCGATGCTCGCCACGATTGGCGTCGACAGCATCGAAGACCTGTTCGACGAGATTCCATCCGCGCTGAAAATCGACATGCTCGCCAGCGTGCCGGCTGGTCTCAACGAGATGGAGGTCAACCGCCTGTTGAAGGGGTTAGCCGCGCAGGACGGAACGCCGTTGTGCTTCGCCGGTGCCGGTGCGTACGAGCATCACATTCCGGCGGCGGTGTGGACGATCGTCACGCGTGGCGAGTTCTATTCCGCCTACACGCCGTACCAGGCTGAAGCGAGCCAGGGCACCCTGCAACTCATCTACGAATACCAGTCGATGATGACGCGGCTGACCGGCATGGATGTCAGCAACGCTTCGCTCTATGACGGCGCGACCGCGCTGGCGGAAGCTGCGTTGATGGCCGAGCGCTGCATCAAGAAGGGTCCACGTCGCATCCTGGTGCCGACCAGCGTCCATCCCGCGTATCGCAAAACACTGAAGACCATCGTCGGCCTGCAAGGCATCGACGTGGTTGAACTGGATGTCAGTAGCACGGGCGGGCATCTGGATCCCGCCGCGTTGGCCAGCCAGACCCTTGAGCCGTTCACTGCGCTGGTCATCCCACAACCGAACTTCTTCGGCGTGCTCGAAGATGTCGATGCATTGACCGATTGGGCGCATGCTCAGAATGCATTGGTGATCGGCGTCATCAATCCGATGTCGCTGGCGCTGCTGCCGCCACCGAGCGCGTGGGGCA
>JBBSLA010000122.1:0-7446 GCA_038255665.1 Lysobacterales bacterium
CGGGGCAGGCTTTTTCTGGCGCAAAGAAAAGTAACCCAAAGATGCGGCCCGATGGCCTGTCGGTCGTGCGGGGAAGCCGCACGACTACGCAGGCACTGGCCGGGTTCGGCTGAAGGCACATCCTGTGCCGCAGCCGAAGCCGCGCGATCCCTCGCGTGGCCCGCAAGCGGCTGATCCGTCCAGCACTTGCCGACAGGAACGGGCGGGTGGATCAACAGCAACGTCAACGGCATCCGCCGCAAAGCGGCGGACTACGCAGCGCATTGCGCGGCGTGCCTTTGATCTGCCTCCCGTTTCGGAGAGGCGAGCTGGCGCAGAAAAGGCCCGCAGGGTGGACCGAATGGATTCGGGCCAGTTCGCTGTCAGCACAGGGATGTGCTGTCAGCGAACCCCGTAGCCAGCTCGCGTAGTCGTGCGGCTTCATCGCACGACCGACCCGCCACGGGCGCATCTTTGGGCCACGTTTCTGTGCGAGCAGAAAGGTGGCTCGGCGGGCGGCAGCCCGGCGAAACGCTTGACCAGGCTGGCGACAGCCGAGCCATACGCTTGACCAGTCTGGCGACAGCCAAACAACAAGGGAGACAGCGGACGCGAGGTCCGAAGCCTCGAAGTCGTGCGTCGCGTAGCATGTCGGTGCCAACTCAAGGATGCTTTGTGATGTTGCTGCTCGCTTCGAAATCGCCGCGTCGCCGGCAACTGCTGGAGCAGCTCGGCGTGGAATTTTCGGTGATTGACATCGACGTGCCGGAGAAGCGCGCGGCAGGCGAAACTGCGCTCGAGTACGTTTATCGCGTGGCTCGCGACAAGGCTAGCGCAGGGCTGGCGAAGGCTGCGCCCGGTGACGTGGTGCTGGCGGGCGATACCGAAGTGGTGCTGGGTGACAGGGTCTTCGGTAAGCCACGCGACGCGCCTGACGCGACGCGCATGCTGAGACGGCTTTCCGGTCGTGAACACGATGTGATATCGGTGGTCTGCCTGGGGGATGGACAACGCGATATCTCGGCGGACTGCCTCACCAAGGTCCAGTTCGACGCGCTGGACGAGGCCGAGATTGCCGCCTACGTCGCCACGGGCGAGTGCTACGGCAAGGCTGGTGCGTACGCGATCCAGGGTCGCGCTGCTGCGTTCATCAGTGACCTGCAGGGCAGTTATTCCAACGTCATGGGCCTGCCGCTGTACGAAACCGCCATCGTGCTGCGTGCCTTCGGATTGCTGTGAACCCGCTTTGCCCGTCGCGTTCCCGACATCGACAGGAGCCGCCGCGACCGCTATAACCGAATCATCTTTTTTGAATATCGAAACCCCGTGTCCGAGGAAATACTGATCAACGTGACACCCCGCGAAACCCGCGTCGCCCTCGTTGAAAACGGCATGTTGCAGGAGGTCCACGTCGAGCGTTCATCGAGACGCGGCTACGTCGGCAACATCTACAAGGGGCGCATCAGTCGGGTCATGCCGGGTATGCAGGCGGCGTTTGTCGATGTCGGTCTGGAGCGCACGGCGTTCCTGCACGCATCCGACATCATGCGTCCAATCGAACCCAGCCTGCCCGAGGATGGCGACTTCAGCGTTCCGACCACGCCGCCGATCAGCGAGCTGTTGCACGAAGGCCAGGAAGTGGTCGTGCAGATCGTCAAGGATCCAATCAGCAGCAAGGGCGCGCGGTTGACTACGCATCTGTCGATTCCATCGCGCTACCTGGTCCTGTTGCCCTACAGCCGCGTGCTCGGCATCTCGGCGCGCATCGAGGACGAGGCCGAGCGGGCGCGCCTGAAAACCCTGCTTGTCGAAGCCGCCGGTGAATCCGGCTACGGCTACATCGTGCGGACCAATGCAGAGGGGCAGGGCATCCAGGCGCTGGCCGATGATGTCGAATACCTCGGCCGTCTGTGGAGCGAGTTCCAGGACAACGTGAAGAAGTCCAGCGTCGGCGACTGCATCTACGAGGACATGCGATTGGCCCTGCGTGCAGTGCGCGACCTGATGGGCCCGGACATCGAAAAGGTGCGGGTCGACTCGCGTGAGACGTCCGAGCGCGTCCACGATTTCGTGCATCGTTTCATGCCCGACCGGACCGACCACATCGAGCTATATGTCGGCGCGCGCCCGATCTTCGACCTTTACGGCGTCGAGGACGAAATCCAGAAGGCACTGGCCCGCGAGGTACCGCTGAAATCGGGCGGCTATCTGGTCGTCGACCAGACCGAGGCAATGACAACGATCGACGTCAACACCGGCGCGTTCCTTGGCTCGCGCAATCTCGAAGAAACCGTGTTTCGCACCAATCTCGAAGCCGCTCAGGCATCGGCGCGACAACTGCGGCTGCGCAATCTTGGCGGCATCATCATCATCGACTTCATCGACATGCAGGATGCCGAACACAAACGCCAGGTGTTGCGCCAGCTGGAAAAGGCGCTAAGCCACGACCACGCCAAGACCACCGTCTACGAAATGTCGCAACTGGGCCTGGTCGAGATGACCCGCAAGCGCACTACCGAAAGCCTGGAACGCCAGTTGTGCGAACCGTGTTCCACCTGTTCGGGCCGAGGCAGCGTGAAGACGGCGGAAACCATTACCTACGAGATCTTCCGCGAGATCACCCGCGCCGTGCGCCAGTTCGAATCGGCGAAGCTGCTGGTGCTGGCATCGCCGAACGTGGTCGGGCGCATCCTCGACGAGGAAGGCACTGCCGTCGCCGAACTGGAGGAGTTCATCGGCAAGACCATACGATTCCAGGCCGAAGAGCAATATTCGCAGGAGTCGTTCGATGTGGTGTTGTTGTAACGGCGTCGAGCATCGGTTGGCGTCGAGTTGGCACGCCGGTAAACGCTGATGGCGGTGCGATCCGGCTGGCGTCGAGTACGCCGCAACCTCTGGAACCTGGTCGCGCTGCTGATCATCGTCGCCGCGCTCGGGGCTGGCGTGGTCCAGCTCGGGTTGCCATGGCTGGTACGCAATCCGCAACGGGTCGAGGGCTGGTTGTCGGACCGATTGCAACGTCCGGTCAGCGTTGGAAAAATCACCTCGCGTTGGTTGCGCGGCGGCCCCGAACTGTCGCTGGAAGGCGTTGTCATCGGTGCTGCCGGAAAGGATGGGGAAAGCCTTCATCTTGATCGCGCAGCGCTCGCCTTGAACCTGTTCGCACCTTTTCAGCGCAATGGCGTCTGGAACGAATTTCGATTGTCCGGCCTGGAATTGACGCTCCATCGCGAAGACGACGGCCGCTGGACGCTGCGTGGCTTGGACCTGCCGCAATCGCCGCCCGAACAGAAGGGCGGGCTGGGGGCACTTGGCGCTTTGGTGCTGGACGACCTGTTGTTGCACATCGACGATCCGCGCGATTCGCTTCGACTCGACCTGGCCGCCAGCGAATTGCGATTGGTCAATCGCGACGCGGGGCCGCGAGTCCTTGCCAAAATTCGTCGCGCTGGCACCGACAACCCGCCATTGGACCTGGTCATCGACAGCAGTCCGGACCGCCGCAGCGGCAGCGCCTGGATCGGCGGCGCGAGCCTCGACCTTTCAATCCTGATGGCAACGCTGCCGCTCGACGACATTCAGATCGACAAGGCAGATGGGGCGATCGATGCCTGGGCGAGTTGGGATGATGGCGCCCTGCGCGAGGTGAGCCTTCAGTTCGATCTCGCCGGCGTGCGCATGCAACGGACCGGCCTCGATGAATTGCCTGCGGTAGAGCTGGATGCGCTTTCTGGCGTCGCCCGGTTTCGCCTTGATGCCGACGGCTGGGATATCGACGTCGCAGATTGGCGCCTCGCGCGAGCCGGACAACCAGCGTCAGAGCCAGCCCGCTTCGCGATGCGCCGCAGTGGCGAGCCTGCACGCTGGCTTGCCGCTGCCGATCGCGTCGACATTACCGGGCTGGCACCGCTGGCGACGCTGGCTCCCGGAGTGCCTGATGGCCTGCGCAGTTGGCTCGCCGAAGCTGCGCCACAAGGCGTCCTCAATGGCCCGATGTTTCGCTACGACGGTCCCAATAACTACCAGTTGTCGACCGGGATCGCCGGACTCGCCGCCAGGGCGGTGGGCCACAAGCCAGGTATCCACTCGCTGTCGGGCAGCATCGTCGGCGACGCCGAAGCCACGCTGTTATCGCTGCCCAAGCAAGCACTCGAACTGGATTTCCCCGCCGCGTTTCGCACGCCGTTTCGCTACTCGGCGCTCGGCGGCGATATCGTCGTATGGCGCGACGATGACGGCTGGCAAGCCAGCACCGACCGACTCGCGTTCGAAGGCGAAGGCTACAGCGGCGAGCTGCGTGGCAGCGTCGCGTTTTCCGCTGATCGCTCCAAGCCCTCGCTCGATGTGGCGGCAACGATCCAGCACGCCGACCTGACTGCGGCCAAGTTGTTCTGGCCGGTCACCACGCCGCCAAAGGCGATGCAATGGCTCGACGACGCGTTCCTGGGTGGCAGCCTCCGAGCGCAGGCGGTGTTCCGCGGCAACCTTGAGGATTTCCCGTTCCGCGATGACCAAGGTCGATTCGAGGCGGTCGCCGAACTCGACGACATGCAGATGCGCCTCAATCCCGAATGGCCGACGGCAGATCACATCAATGCCACGGCGACGTTCATCAACAGCGGCGTCGATGTCGATATCGATGGCGGCGAAACGGCGGGCAACCGGCTGCTGTCGGGCCACGCCTCGATTGCGGAACTGGGCAAGGTGGTCGTGGAGTTGCAAGCCAAGGTGCAAGGGCGCGGAGCCGATTTGCTCGGTTACCTGCGCGCCACCCCCGTTGGCCGCAATGCTTCCGCAGGTCTCGAAGGGTTGACGATTGGCGGACGTGGCGACGTCGACCTGAAGCTGCACATTCCGTCGGGCAATCCGGAGCTGAATACCGTCGATGGCAATGTGCGGATGCGCGACGCGCCCATCGCATCCAGCAAGTGGAACGTGCAACTTGATGATGGCAATGGCGTGCTCCACTTCGACCAGCACGGCTTCGAAGCCAAGGACTTTTCGGTCAGTCATGACGGCAATCCCGGCAGCCTGTCACTCGCGATCGGTGCGCCGGTCGCCAACGATGCGAACACGCTGGAGCTCGCGTTGGACATTTCGCTAACCGTGAAGCAACTGCTGCAGCGGGTTCCGAATGTCGCTTTCCTCGCTGACACGATCAAGGGCCGCTCCGACTGGCAGATCGCCTTGTCGATACCCAAGGCCGATCAGCAGTCGTCGGAATTGACACTCGGCAGCAAGCTGGTCGGCACGACGGTCGACCTGCCGGCGCCGATCGGCAAGGACGCAACAACGCCACGATCGATCGAAATCGTGTTGCCACTGCCGGCGGAGGGCCGCGAATATCGGCTCGACTACGACGGCGTGCTCACTCATGCAGGGCGTGTCCCGCGTCCCGATCAGCCATATGCCGCCCGATTCGACCTTGGCAACAAACTGGCCGGTCCGATGCCGGATGCCGGAATCGTCGTCGGTGGCCGCGCCCGCGAGCTGGACGCCACCGGCTGGATCGCATTTGCGGTTGGGCTGACTGGGGGCGGCAGCGGAGCGGGCCTGCGCGGCGTCGATGTCCACGCCGACGCGCTGGCGATCGGAGACAGTCGTGTGCCCGATGTCGATGTAGCGATGGCATTTGCTGATGCCGGCACCCACGTGGAACTGTCTGGCCCGACGGTGCAGGGCAGCATCGATTTCCCCAAAGACCTGGCTCGCGCCGGCGTGACTGTCCACTTGCCGATCCTGCATTGGCCAGCGCCGCCGGAAAAGCCAAAGCGCGACGTCGATGCCGATGAGACCCGCAGCCCGTTCGCGCCATCGAGCGCGCCGCCGATGCACATCTGGGTTGGTGACCTGCGACTTGGCAAGGCGGAATTCGGCGAGACCCGCATCGAGACACGGCCTACCGCTGCCGGCATGCGTATCGACACGCTGGATGCGCGCTCACCGATGTTCCATCTGAGCGCGAGCGGCGACTGGAACGGCAGCCCGGCGAATAACCAGACCGCGCTTGACCTTGAATTGACCGCGCCAGATCTTGGGCGGGTTCTGGAGGGATTCGGCTTCAAAGGCCTGATCGATGGTGGTGCCACCGAAGCGCGTTTGAGCGGCAGTTGGCCCGGATCGCCCGTTGCGTTCGCGCTGAGCCGGTTGTCTGGCACGTTGTCGCTGGACGTTGGCCAGGGCCGATTCCTGGAAGTTGAACCCGGGGCGGGAGGTCGATTGTTCGGGCTGT
The DNA here is from genome assembly GCA_038255665.1 of Lysobacterales bacterium. Taxonomy (GTDB): domain Bacteria; phylum Pseudomonadota; class Gammaproteobacteria; order Xanthomonadales; family Rhodanobacteraceae; genus Dokdonella. The sequence continues at coordinate 6,212 of JBBSLA010000122.1, forward strand.
TGTCGCTGGGTGAAATCAGGCGGCGACTGTCGTTGGACTTCACCGATTTCTACAAGTCCGGCACGAGCTTCAACTACATCCGTGGGCATTTCAATCTGGACGGTGCCAGCGCCACCACCGACGACCTGCTGATCGACAGTCCGGCCGCGCAGGTGAAAATCACGGGCCGAACCGGCCTGAAGGCCCGCGATTACGATCAGGAAATGACGGTGTTGCCGAAGGCAGGCGTCGCGCTGCCTGTGGTCGGTGCGCTTGCCGGAGGTCCGGTCGGTGCGGCGGCAGGCCTGGTCGTGCAAAACCTCTTCAAGAAGCAGATCGGTGCCGCAGCGGCGTCGCGATACAAGGTCAGCGGGACCTGGGAGAAGCCTGAAATCGAACTGATTTCGCGTGACGCGCCTGTGGCCGCCGATCCGTTGGAGTACGAGGAGCCCGCGCAGGAAGGTCCAGCCACGGCGATGCCGGAAGAGGACGCACCTGCGGAAGAGCCGGCCAAGCGCCGGCAACCCTCATGATTCGGCCGCTTCAACCTCGGCCTGGGCTTCCAGCCAGGCATCTTCGACTTCGGTAATCCGGCTCGCCAGCCGGCCACGCTCACTGACCTTGTCGCGGACTTCATCCGCGCTGGCCCGTTCGTAGAACGCCGGGTCGGCCAACTGCGTTTCCAACGTGGCGCGATGGATTTCCAGATCGGCCAGTTCACGCTCCAGACGTTGCGTGGTCTTGCGCAGCGGTGCGCTGCGTGCGCGTGCCTGCGCGCGATCGCGACGGTCGTCGCGACGCGATCCGGTTGAATCCGCCGCGACCGCCTTGTCGGCACCTTCGATACCGGCCATCACCCGTTTCGCGTAGTCCTCAAGGTCGCCATCGAACTCACTGACCTGGCCATTGGCGACCAATCGATACTCGTCACAGCACGCGCGCAGCAGGCCGCGATCATGGGCGACCAACACGATCGCGCCGGGAAATTCCTGCAAGGCTTCGGCGAGCGCTTCGCGGGTATCGATGTCCAGGTGATTGGTCGGTTCGTCGAGCAGCAACAGGTTGGGTTTCAGGAACACCACCAAAGCCAGCGCCAGTCGCGCCTTCTCGCCGCCCGAAAATGGCGCCACCAGCGACAGCGTACGTTCGCCGGCAAATCCGAAGCCGCCCAGGAAATCGCGTGCCGCCTGCTCGCCAAGCCCGGGCTGGATGCGCAGCAGGTGTTGAATCGGTGTCGCGTCACCATCCAGTTGTTC
>JBBSLA010000123.1:0-7423 GCA_038255665.1 Lysobacterales bacterium
CACGCGGCGTGCTGGGATGACCAACTCGCGAAGGAAACTTTATGCAGGCTTGCCTCCAACGAAGCCGATCCGAAACTGGCCGAACTGATCGCCGCCGCACACGCAAGAAAACTGCCTGCACTTCCCGGCGAAGAACTGCTGACGCTGGGTGCTGGAACCGGCGCACAGAGCTGGCCGCTTGATGCGTTGCCAAGCGTCGATCACGTGCCATGGTCCGAGCTGCATGCGATTCCGTTGGCCATTGTCACCGGTTCCAACGGCAAAACCACATCGGTTCGCCTGCTCGCCGCCATGGCGAAACACGATGGCCGCAGCGTTGCCCACAGTTGCACCGATGGTCTTTTCGTCGATGGCGTCGCCATCGAATCCGGCGACTTTTCCGGCCCGGTCGGCGCACGCACTGTGTTGCGCCAGCCTGCTATCGAAACCGCCATCCTTGAAACCGCACGGGGAGGATTGTTGCGACGTGGCCTGGCGGTCGCGCGCGCCGATGTAGCACTGATCAGCAACGTCAGCGCCGATCACTACGGCGAATACGGCATCCACGAACTCGCCGACCTCGCCGCCGCGAAACTCACCGTCGCTCGCGCCGCCGATCCCGATGGCCTGTTGGTTTTGAATGCCGACGACGCGCTGTTGCGCCAACTTGGCCCGGCGGCAACGCGCGGCCGCATCGGCTGGTTTTCGCTCGACGACAACGACGCGTTGCTGGCTTCCCATCGCGAAAAAGGCGGCAGCACCTGCGCGATGGCCGATGGTCGTCTGTGGTTGAGCATCGATGGCGAGCGCCATGATCTCGGCGAGGTCGTCGCGATGCCACTCAGCGTAAACGCCAGCGCGCGCTACAACATCGCCAATCTTGCCGGTGCTGCGCTGACCGCAACTGCGCTTGGAATCTCGATCGACGCGATCCGCGCCGTGCTGCATCGATTCGGCAGCGACAACGACGACAACCCCGGCCGTCTCGAACGCTGGTCGCTCGGCGGCGTATCGGTCTGGGTCGACTACGCCCACAACCCGGACGGCTTGGCCTGCCTGCTCGACGTGGCGACCGCGCGGCAAGGCGATGGAAGGCTTGGTCTGGTACTCGGCCAGGCCGGGAATCGTGAAAACAAGGACATCATCGAGCTCGGTCGCGTCGCCGCCCGTTATAGGCCTGCGCGCGTGGTGCTCAAGGACATGCTCGGCTACGAACGCGGCCGCGAAACCGGCGAAGTCGCCAGCATCCTGCGCACGGCGCTGATTGACGGCGGCGTCGCCGAAGACGCGCTGGCTTTCCATCGCGATGAAACCGATGGCGTCGTCGACCTGCTCAAGTGGTCGCAACCCGGCGACGTGCTGGTCCTGCCAATCCACGCCATCGGCGCCCGCCGCGTCGTCCGCGAAAAACTCGATCGCCTGCGCGATCGCGACTGGCAACCCGGCGACTCCCTCTAGGATTGTCACGCGGGACAACTGGCCCTTCCTTTTTCGCGCTGCCGCGCCCGGGTCTCCCTTCATCCCTCGTAAGAAGTACCGAGGTTGAAGGTTCGACCGTTACGCAAACGCCTCCCCTCGTCATCCCAGCGAAAGCGGGGATCCATTTTGATCTGGTATTTGCCGTTGTGTTCCGCTTGTTGGCGTTCGCCAACTGGTCAAGCGTTTCGCCGGGCTGCCGCAGGCATCCTTCTGTTTGGTCATCGCCAGACTGGCCAAGCGTTTCTCGCGCTCGCCGCCCGCCGCCTCTCGTTTGTTCGTCTGTCACCAGACTGGTCAAGCGTTTCGCCGGGCTGCCGCCGGCCGAGCCACCTTTCTGCTCGCACAGAAACATGGCCCAAAGATGCGCCCGTGGCGGGTCGGTCGTGCGAAGAAGCCGCACGACTACGCAAGCTTGCTCCGGGGTTCGCTGAAGGTGCATCCCTGCACCTGCAGCGAACTGGCCGAATCCATTCGGCCACCCTGCGGGCACTTCCTCCGCCAACTCGCCTCCCCGAATCGGGATGAAGGTCAAAGGCACGCAGCGCAGCGCGCTGCGCTGTGCCTTTGACTCAGCCCCGTTCCTGTCGGCAAGTGCTGGACGGACCAGCCGCTTGCGGGCCACGCGAGGGATCGCGTGGCTTCGGCTGCGGCACAGGATGTGCCTTCAGCCGAACCCGGCCAGTGCTTGAGGCGACAGCCGACGAAAGAACGACGCGCGGCAGCCGCAGTGGTAGCCCGGCACGCGAAGCGCGCCGGGGTGAGACTTGGTTGAACGAACCCGCTGCGTGATGAATGACTCGCGGTTCCCCAGCGCGCTGCGCGTAATGGGCTACGAGACTGCCCTCATTTCAAATGATCCTTTTCGACGCGTTCTTGCGCGTTAGGAAAGGACGGGCGGAAATCCGACGTCGCCCGGCGCTTTCATCGTCATATGGGGAGTGGGGAGGTTTCGTTTCGAGCCGGCCTCGAGGGAACCGTAGCCAGACACCCTCCAGGTCAGATCTGCTGAGCGGCCTGAAAAGCCGCTCCGTCATAGGGATTTGCTGCTGCATCAGGTTCGCAAGGGCCTGATATGGAAAAAGTTGCGGGGCTTTGTCGCTCCCGCATTCTTGCAAACCGGGGCGGGAAGCCTAGCTTTGCAATCAACTCATATTCCTGCCGAAATTCCATCGGCCTGCCAGGAGGTTATTTTGAAAAACATCAATGTCTCGATCGGTACCGCCACACTCGCGCTACTGGGGCTCATCGCCCAGCCAGCACTCGCCCAGGTCAGCCGAACCCCTTGGGAGATGAATCAAGGCGCAGTCATCAAGGTGACTCCGCAGCTTCCGTCCAACGGTGCCTTGCCGGAGAACGGTTACATCGCGTTTGCGCAGGCCAGAATTCCTGCTGAAGGCGCGGGCTGGGTAGCGGCACCCAACCCTGACACGATCGGCTTCGGCGGGCCGAAGGCCTCCAAGATTTCGGCTGCAGGTTTCAGTTGCCGCAACGCGGTTGACTACACCTATTTCCAGACCTTCGTCGACGTGCCGGCCGGCACCACGGTCGAGGAGTTCAAGATTGCTTTCAAAGGCATGGACGACGCATCGCGCATCACCATTTTCAACAGTGCGAATCAAGCCGGGACGGTGGTCGAGGGCAGCTACGTACTGAGAGCGAATGCAGGATCCATGGCGGCAACGACGGATCTGAGGGATCTGCTCGTCACCGGGCGAAATCGCGTTGTGATCACCCAAGTCGACTGGTGTCCCGTCGGCAATCAACTGCAATCGGCCCAAGTGGAATTGAACGGGAGCATGGTTGCGCCGGTGGCAGTCGCCCCCAAGCCGGCAGTCGGTCTTCCGGCGAGCAACCAGAAGTTGGTTCTTGCATCTCACGGTGACGTACATATCTCTACCAATGATGGATTGAGGTATGACTTTCAGGCCGATGGCGAGTATTTGGGGATGCGCTCGACCGATGGCGAGGTAGTCGTGCAGCTCCGTCAGGAGATGTGGAAGACCAATCCGAAGGTTTCAGTGAACACGGCGGTGGCGATGAATGTCGCTGGTGACCGGGTGGAAACCTACATCGCGCCCGGTTCGATGCTGCTCATCAATGGCGTCGCCACTGCGCTGCCAACCGCTGAACTGGCGCTTCCGAAAGGCGGCTCGATCAGTCCCTCTCCACAAGGTGGTATCGCCTCATTTTACGTTCAATGGCCGAACTCGGAATTCAAGGCGGTTGTGATCCATTACGCTAACGGCACTATCGATTATGGAAATACCAACGACCCTGCGCGAACGTACGAAGGGCTGTTTGGGAACATGGATGGTAATCCCAGGAACGATTTCTACGTCAGGGGCATCGAAGCTCTGCCGACTCCGCCGACAGCAGAAAACATTGCAATTGTCGGCGAGAGCTGGCGAGTGCAGAGCACCGAGAACCTGTTCCGCGACGGTCGCAACGTGGGTGGGAAGCCGGCCGCTGAGCAGTTGACGATGGCGGATCTGGATCCGCAAGCGCGTGACGCGGCGAAGGCCAACTGCACGAAAGCGGGCATCACCGACCCGAGTGCCTTGTCGGACTGCACCTACGACGTTGCCGCCACCGGCGACGCCGGCTTCATCGAAAGCGCTCGCGCGTTCCAGGCGTCCGTTGCGCATATTCCTGCCAAGGCGAGAATCGAACAGGCACCGGCCGCTCCGAAACTCGCCGCTGCTGCTGCGCCCAGCCAGGGCGTCGGATCAGGCCTTTTGCTAGGCGGCGAAGCCATGATGCGTGGCTCGCGTTATTCGATGGGAGGACACTATCTGACCTTCCAGAAAGACGGCAACCTCTGTGTCTATCGTTCGCAGGGCGATCAGTTCGTCTGGTGCATCAACAATGACCCGGCGGTTCGCTATGGCGAGGCGGCGAGTGCGACGATGCTGGCTGACGGTCGATTGGTGGTGGCCGATGCGAATGGTGGTGTCATCTGGCAGGCCCCGCAGGCCAACGCGCAGCCCCGCAGCAAGGTCGTGCTGACGAGCGATGGCGCTTTCCAGATACTAAGCCCGGCCGATGCGGTTCTCTGGTCAAGTCGGTAGTTAGACAGACATGCCCCCGGAATTCCCGGGGGCATGTCATCTCCACCACGTTGGATGGAGCTTCGTTTCACTCGGCGTTGCGCCGTTGCACCTGACCTGCGCTGAGCCCGACTACAAACGTCGGAACGCCGACTCGGGCGGATAGGCACTAACCAGCCTGCTGCGATATTCACGCTCCAGCGCCTGGGCTTTCACGCCATCGCCGGCCTCACGCAGTGCACGTGCATAGGTCAATGCGTAACGTGCGGTACGCGGGTTTTCCGCCCCACGTACGCGCAGGGTCATCTCGTACGCCAGCTTGTCCAGTTGCAGCGCACCCGCGCTGTCACCGCGCGCACGCAGGATGGCGGCTCGCGTGCCATTGGCGCGAGCATGCAACTCCGGTTCGACACGGTTGCCGACAGCCTGAACCTGATCAAGCAGCTTCTCGGCCTGCGTGTATCCGCCATGGTTCGCATGCCAGCGCGCCAATGGCAGCCGCGCGTAGGCCAGTGATGCCGTGTCCGCTCCTTCCGCGCTTCGACTGGCGATCACGGTTTCGAGCAGCGAGCGTGCCTCCGCATCGGTACGGCCTGAGTCAACCATGGCCGTCGCCAGGGTCACCCGCAGCACCTGGAGCCGGTCATTGTCGCGACCGTTGACGGCGGCATCGTAAATGGACAGCGCTTCGCGCAGGAGTGGCACGGCGGCGTCGAACTCGCCGCGTAGGTACTTCAACCAGCCCGTGTTGAACATCGTCAGGGCGTATTGCGTGCTGCGCGCACCATTGCGGCGCAGGATCACCGGCGTCCCCGCAGCCAGTGAGGCAGCCGCCTCGTCGAACAGGCCTTGTTCGGCCAGGGTTTCGCTGAAGGCGACACGGTCCATCGCCAGCGCGGTGCTGTCTTCACCGAACAGTTCGCGGGTCAGGGCGATGCGCTCACGCGTGATTGCCAAGCCCTTGCTGTATTCGCCGCTGTAGTACAGCGTGGCCTCCAGTTGCCGCAGCGTTGTCCGGTATTCGTTGCTGCGCTTCGCGCCTGCGTCGACGTACAGGACCAACGCTCGCTCGCAATAGGATCGCGCCTCTGCGTGCCCACCCGAGCCCGCCGTGACCGCACACAGGTTTTGCAAACTCTGCGCCATCAGCAATGGGGCGGCATGAGCGCTTTCGCGCAACGCCAGCGCCTGCCGCGAAGCGCTCATCGCTCGTGTTTCCTTGCCTGCTGCGTCGAGCGCCAGCGCCAGCGTGCTGTAGCTATCCGCGAGCAAAAGGTCGTTGCCTGGGGCGTGATCGCGTACAAGATCGAACGCACGTTGCGCGGCGTGCTCTGCGTCGTCGGTGGAGCCTTTCACGGCCAGGATTCCCACGACCTTCGAGCGCAGGCTGCGTGCGGCGGCGAGCGGGTCATCCACGGCGGGGTCGAGATTCAACTGTGCCGCTTCTTCCAGCAGCGGCGCGCCGGCGTTGCCTTCGTTGATGCCCCGGTAGGCATTGCCGAGCGCTTCCAGCAGGCGCGCCTTCACGCGTGGTTGGCCGGCAAGTTCCTCGTTGACGCGTTCGCGACCGTGGTCGAGCACTTCGCGTGCGCTGAAATCGTGACGTCCGGCGCGCGTGGGATCGGACAGGGTAAAGGTCGAGACCAGGAACTGGGTGGTGCGATCAGCGACTTGTTCCTGCAATCGCACCTCGTACTCGGCCAGCACGGCGCGCCAGCTGAACACGCTCACGATGACGACCAGCGTGGCGGCAACAGCCAGCGGCCAGCGATTGCGCTGCGCGAAGCGCTGCGCACGGTAGGTCCATTGCCCGCGCCGCGCGTGGACCGGGCGGGCGGCGAGAAAGCGTTCGAGGTCCTCGGCGAACTCGCGTACCGAGCCATATCGCTGCGCCGGTTCGCGCCGCAGCGCTTTCAGCAGGATCGCGTCGATGTCGGCCGAGATGCGTCGCGATCGCGAAGGTTCCCTGGCTGGCGAGGCGATGCGAGGGCGTTGCTGGCTCGGCGGCGTGATGCTGCCAGCGAGGACGGCATTGGAGCGCGCGTGGTCGGTCGGGACATGCTCGAACGGACGCACGCCGGCGACCAGTTCGTACAGCACCACGCCAAGCGAATAGACGTCGGTGGCAGTGCCGAGCGACGCGCCGTCAAGCTGTTCCGGGCTCGCGTAGGCGGGCGTCATCGCGTACGTCGTGACCGGCGCCGCCGCGTCGGCACCGAGCAGGCGTGCCACCCCGAAGTCCAGCAGCTTGGGTTCGCCCGCCGCGTCGACCAGGATGTTGGCAGGCTTGATGTCGCGGTGGATGACGAGGCGTTCGTGCGCGTAGGACACTGCCGCGCAGACTTTCAGGAACAAGCCGATACGTGCTCGCGGGTCGAGCATGCGCGCATTGGCCCAGTGGTCGATGCGTTCGCCTTCGACATACTCCATCGCGAGGAACGGTTCGTTAGCGGCATCGGTGCCGGCATCGATGAGATGCGCGATGTTCGGATGGTGAAGCGCGGCGAGAATGCGCTGCTCCTCGCGGAAGCGCGCGTGCTGCGCAATCGATCCGCTTCGCAGACGCTTGAGCGCGACGCGCTGGCTTATGTCGCCGACCTGGCGCTCCGCCAGCCAGACCACGCCCATGCCGCCCTCACCGAGGCATTCAATGAGGCGGTAGCGACCGGGCGCGACGCCATCGATACGCAGATCCGCCGTGAGTTCGCCAGCAGCAGCAGCGATGGCCGACGGCATTTCGTCGAGCGCGGCGTCGGTGGAGGCTGCGACCAGCCATTCGACATCGCGTCGCAGTTCCGCGTCGCCCGCGCAAAGCGCGTCGAGGCGCGAGTCGCGTTCGTCGTGCGGGAGGTCAAGCACCGCGTGTGCGATCGCCTGCGCGCGGGCATAGCGCAGGTCGCGTTCGCTCATGTCAGGCC
>JBBSLA010000124.1:0-7405 GCA_038255665.1 Lysobacterales bacterium
AAGGACTTGTTGAGATCGCGAAGTTCGATCATGGCGTGGCTCCACTGAAATCGATGAAGGTGGGAATCGGGCCGAGCTGGTCGACGCAATCTGTATCGAGCTTGGAAGGTTCGAGTCGCGCGACGAATTTCTGCACCAGCTTTGGAATGCAGCCACGCCCGATGATGTTGTGGCCCTGCCCCTTGGCGACGATCAGTTTGGCGTTCGACAAGCCTTTCATTACCTCCTCGCCGTAGCGCGGTGGCGTGACCGGATCAAGCTCGCCTTGCAGGATCAGCACCGGTTTGTCGCTGACGAGCGCTGCGTTGAAGTCGGCAGGTCGCGCGCCTTTCGGCCAGATCGCGCATTGGCGCTGCACTGCGTTGACCATCGATCCACCGAGTACGGTATCGGCGTCAGCCGGGTTGTCGCGAAGGTGGTCGGCATCTTCGGCACAAACAACCGATAACTGCATCGCGCTATTAGCCAATTCCTCGACGCCCCGGAAGATCACGCGCGCCTGTCCGAGCAGTGGCACTGTGTTGCCTTTCATCGCGGCATCAATGGTCAGCGGCAGCAACGCAGCGGTTTCCGGCGTGTACGCATACAGGCGCGCGACCGACGCCAGCATGTCGCCATCCAGTTTCATTTCGCTTTCGCTGTAGTCGACTGGATCGCGCAGTTTCAGCGTTTGTGGATCGGCGTCGTAACGGGCCTTCAGCGTCATCAGGCTGGCCATCGGATCGCCGAATGCCTTCTTGCAAGCCGGTACGTTGGTGCAGTTGGCGAACTGCGCCTTGAGTGCGTCATCAAGATTGCTCGCGAAGTCCTGGCCGAACACCAGCGAGTTCGGCGCGACGCTGTCGAGTACGACACTGCGCACGCCATCGGGATGTCGCATCAGGTACTGCTGGGCAACACGGGTGCCGTAGGACACTCCGACCAGGTCCAGCGTTGGACTGCCAAGTGCCGTGCGAAGCGCTTCGATGTCTTCGACCGCAGCGGTCGTTGTGTACTGGCTGGGGTCGGCGTGTTTGCTTACTTTCGCCAGGCATTCACGGGTGCGTTGTTCGACGAAATCGAGATTGGACTCGGCATCGTCGGGCAGCGATTCGCACTCCAGCGCATTCGATCCGCCGATGCCGCGCTGATCCATCAACAGGATGTGGCGATTCTTGCGCAGCGGTGCCAACGCCGGCGCGATCTGCGGCCAATTGGTGATCGCCGATTGGCCGGGGCCGCCAGCAATGAAGAACACGAAACCGTCGGCCAAGGCGTCGTCTGACTTGATCAAGGCGAGGCGCATGTCGATCTTGCGGCCGTCGGGCTTGCTGCGATCCTCCGGCACGGCAAAAGGCGCGCAGAAAGCAGACGTGGTCGCCGATGAATGCGGCTGAGGCAAGTCGCAGGCGGTGAATGCAAGCGTGCCGATCGTGAAGCTCTTCGCCGATGCTGCAATGGCGACGCGATTGGCTTGCGGTATCGGCGGCGCTGGCGACTTGTCGCGCAGGAAGTGCCAGCCGAGCCCGACGACGACGAATGCTCCGGCGATGACGTATTGCATCGTTTTTTTCATTTCATGCCTCTCACAATGGGATCAACGCAGACAAGCGCGAATCGTTTTCTTCAATTGGAATCGGTTGGATTGCCGAAAATGCCGCACCAGTAGCGGAAGCGCGTTCGCACGATGATCTGGGCCGCGACCCAGCACGCCGCCATTACCAGCGAGACGGTGGAAACCTGCACGCTGAACGCATTGCCGAGTTCGAGGAAGGTGAGCGTCACCACGATCACGAAACTCATCGCGAACGCGATCGCTATGGCTTCCACCTCGATGCGCTGGCGCAATTCATCGCGACGGCGTAGTCGGCTGATTTCGGCCCAGGCCAGCCACAACACCGACGGCAGCGGAATCAGGCACACCAGCAGGCGCACCAGGCCCGGTTCAACGCGCTTGGCCAGCAACATCGCGCCAATTACGGATGCGAAAAATGTCAGGCTGGCGGGGCCGCAATCGGCGATGTAGCGGCGTAGTTGTGGGTTCATCGGTTTACTCCTTGAAAATTCATCACGGCTCATGCAGCGGGATCGAAAATTTTCTCGATCGGTTGCTTGAACAGCTTGGCGATCAGGAAAGCCAGCGGCAGGCTGGGGTCGTACTTGCCGGTCTCGATCGCGTTGATCGTCTGGCGCGACACATTGAGCTGCTCGGCCAAGTCGCCCTGTGACCAGCCGCGATCGGCGCGAAGTTGGCGCAGGTGGTTGTTCACGGCCGCGAGTAGCGCGCGGCCAGCCCGTGGCGGGCGAGCTCGATGTTGTAACCACGATTGACGCTGCGCATACAAAAATGCCTGTCAAGCAACCTTGACAGGCATTCTGCACAGGCGAGTCCGACGTGTCAAGCAAACTTTACATCATTGCCAGGCGCGAGCGCGTTATCGACGCCTTCAACGCATCAATCAACTGCCGTAGCCCGGCACGCGGAGCGCGCCTGGACTGGACCAAAATCGGATTGCAAAACATCGACCGTACGCTGCGCACTCACGGCGCGCTGCGCGTGCCGGGCTACAGAGGCGTGGTGCGCGTGCCTTGCTACAAGGGCATGGGTGAAGTCGCCGCTACCGAGAGAGGATCAATTCCACTCGTAGACCGTGTAATACACCGGATCGATTGGGCCAAGCTTGGGGTCGCGACTGAGGCGGCCGGTGCCGGTGTTGTCCATGAAGATGCGGTTGGGGCCGTTGGGCGGCACGATGCGGATCATCCAGACCTTGCCGTTCTCGCGGTATTCCTCAACGGTGTCCTCACCTTCCTGGCGCACCGTCAACTGGCTTGCGGCGATGCGTTCCTTGACGGCGGCTTCCTGTCGGGCTGGCTTGTCGCGAACCAGGCGCGTGTCGGGTTTGTCGGGAGCTTGGGTGACACTGGGTGCGGCTTGCGCGGCGGCTTCTGCCGCAGCGACGTTGTCGTTGGCCGCATCGGGCGTGGCGTAGATCCCCTTGTCTTCCAGCGCCGGTGGCGGTGGCGGCTCGACGCGGGTCGACGTCTTCGGCGTTTGCGCCAGTGCAAGACCGGCCAAAGGCAACAACATGGCGGAGATGGCGAAGGGAATCAGTCGTTGCATGGCAGGCTCCGTTGGTTGGGCGGTCGCAGCGAGGCAGGTTGCCGCGTCGCATGTCTACCCGATGGTAGCCGACGCCGCTGAACTTTCCCCGTGCCGCGTTGCAATCGTGCCGTGGTTTGGACAATCTGCAAAATCCATCGCTGCCGGACCGCCGCCCATGCCGCGTCCACGCCTCGTCCTGATCGACGGCTCGTCGTACCTGTATCGCGCCTTCCATGCGCTGCCGCCGCTAACCAATGCCGCGGGCGAACCAACCGGCGCGCTGTTCGGCGTGGTCAACATGCTGCGCTCGATCATCAAGGAGCAACCCGAGTACGTCGCGTTCGTTGCCGATGCATCGGGACCAACCTTTCGTGACGACATGTACGCCGGCTACAAGGCGACGCGCGACGCCATGCCCGACGACATGCGCAGCCAGATCGAACCGATGCTGGCGATCGTGCAGGCGCTGGGTTTCACCATCCTGCGTGAGGGCGGCGTCGAAGCGGACGACGTGATCGGCACGCTGGCTCTTCAGGCCGCGGCCGCTGGCGTCGATGTGAGCATCTCGACCGGCGACAAGGATTTCGCACAATTGGTATCGCCACAGATCACCCTGACCAACACGATGACCGGCATCACCCTCGACGAAGCCGCCGTGCAGGTCAAATTCGGCGTGCCACCGAACCGCATCATCGATTTTCTGAGCCTTACCGGCGACAGCGTCGACAACATTCCTGGCGTCGACAAATGCGGCCCGAAGACCGCCGCGAAATGGTTAGGCCAATACGACACGCTTGCCAACCTGATGACGAACGCGGACAAGGTAGGCGGCAAGGTGGGTGAGAACCTTCGCGCGGCGCTGGGACATTTGCCGCTGTCGCGGCAACTGGTGACGATCAAGACCGACGTGCCATTACCGGTCGCACATACCGACCTGGTGCTGCGCGCTCGCGACCTCGACAGTCTGCGCACGCTTTACGAGCGCTACGGCTTCACTGCCGCATTGAAGGAACTCGATGGCAACGTGCCGACGCCCAAAGAAGCCGCAATGCCCAAACAGGCGGCGCGCGTGGTCGCACCTGCGCCGGATCGGGCCGAGGAAGTTGATGCCGCCTTGGTCGGCGACGGCGACTACGAACTGATCACCACGCAGGCGCAGCTCGACAAGTGGCTGGAAAAATTGCGCAGCGCGGAGTTGATTGCATTCGATACCGAAACGACCGGGCTTGATCCCATGCTCGCCGAAATCGTTGGCATTTCCTTCGCCGTTGAACCAAAGAAGGCGGCTTACGTGCCGCTCACTCACGACTATCCCGGCGCACCAGCACAACTGGATCGCGACGTGGTGTTGGCTGCGCTCAAACCAATTCTCGAAGACGCCGACAAACCCAAGCTCGGTCAGCACGGCAAGTACGACATCAACCTGCTCTCGCAGTACGACATCACCGTCGCCGGCTACGCGCAGGATTCGATGCTGGAATCCTACGTGCTCAACTCCACCGCCACGCGGCACGACATGGACTCGCTGGCGCAACGCTATCTGGGCATCAAGCCGATTCCCTACGAAGAGGTCTGCGGCAAGGGCGCGAAGCAGATTTCGTTCTCGCAAGTCGATCTGGATACCGCCGCGCGCTATGCCGCCGAGGATTCCGACATCACGTTGCGCCTGCATCACGCGCTGCACCCGAAGCTGGAAGCGGTCCCCTCGTTGTTGGACGTCTATACGTCCATCGAGATTCCGCTGGTGCCGGTGCTGGCGCGGATGGAACAGCGTGGCGTGCTGATCGATGCCGGCGCGTTGCGTCTGCAAAGCCAGCAACTGGGCAAGCGCATGGTGGAACTCACCGAGCAGGCGCACGCGCTGGCCGGTCGGCCTTTCAGCCTGGATTCGCCCAAGCAGTTGCAGGCGATTCTGTTCTATGAACTGAACCTGCCGGCCAAGCTGAAAACGCCGAAAGGCCAACCCTCAACCAATGAGGAAGCGCTCGACGCGATCTCAGACATGCACGAGCTGCCACGCGTCATCCTCGATTATCGCGGCATGGCCAAGCTGCGCTCGACCTACACGGAAAAGCTGGCCGACATCGTCAACCCGCGTACTGGTCGCGTCCACACCAGCTACCACCAGGCGGTTGCGGCAACCGGGCGCTTGTCGTCATCCGATCCAAACCTGCAGAACATTCCGATCCGCACCGAGGAAGGTCGCCGCATTCGCCAGGCCTTTGTCGCGCCCGATGGTTGGAAAATAGTGGCCGCCGACTATTCGCAGATCGAACTTCGGATCATGGCGCATCTTTCCGGCGACGCCGGCTTGCTGTCGGCTTTCCACGGCAACCAGGACGTCCATCGCGCCACCGCTGCCGAAGTATTCGGCGTTCCACTCGACGATGTTGATCTCATCCAACGCCGTGCCGCAAAGGCGATCAACTTCGGTCTGATGTACGGCATGGGCCCGTTCGGCCTGGCGCGACAATTGAACGTGTCGCGCGGCGAAGCACAGGACTACATCGCCCGCTATTTCCAGCGCTACCCCGGCGTGCGCGACTTCATGGACCGCATCCGCGAACAGGCTCATCGCGATGGCTACGTCGAAACCCTGTTTGGCCGTCGCCTCTACCTGGACTACATCACCTCACGCAACCAGGCCCAACGCACCGGTGCCGAACGCGCCGCCATCAACGCGCCGATGCAAGGCACCGCCGCCGACATCATCAAGCGCGCCATGCTGAGCGTGGACGACTGGCTACGCGGCCGCGAAGCCGATGCACGCATGTTGCTGCAAGTCCACGACGAACTCGTCTTCGAAGTCCGCTTTGATGCGGTCGGCGAGATCGTCGACGGCGTTCGCGAACGCATGATCGCCGCCGCGAGGCTCGACGTGCCATTGGTCGTCGACATCGGCATCGGCGACAACTGGGACGAGGCGCATTGAGCACCGTGCGAGCGTCATTTGCGAACGCCAGCGTTTAGCGGCGAAGCAGTTGTCCGATTGGATGAAATGTTATGCGGCTTTATTAGGGATGCTCTGACCAATTCCGCAAAGGTGTCGCGGTGCATCTGGTTGTTCGGCAAAAAGCCTGTTGGAGAAACGCTACTCGATGAAGAAGTCGACCTTGCCGTCGTCCAGGTCATAGCGGGCCCCGACAACCCTCAACTTGCCAGTGCGCAGTGGTTCAACAAGCGCGGTCTCGGAGGTGCGAAGGCGATCAACAACGCGACGTACGTTCTCGCGCACGGCGGCGTCCAGCAACGCTTCGCCCTTGAGCTTGCCGCTGCTCTTCGCCTTTAGCGCGGCCGGGATGATCGGCTCGACCATCTGGCCAATGCTGCCGGGATAGGTGGTGTTGTTCTCAACCACCGACAACGCAGCTTCGACGGCGCCGCAGCGTTCATGTCCGAGCACCAGGACAAGCGGCGCTCCAAGTACCTGCACGCCATACTGGATGCTGCCGAGCGCGACGGTGTCGACCGTGTTGCCGGCGTTGCGCACGATGAACAGCTCGCCCAGGCCCGTATCGAACAGCAACTCCGGCGAAACCCGGCTGTCCGAGCACCCGACAAGCACGGCGAACGGAACTTGGCCGCGGGCAATTTCAAGCCTCCGATCATGGTCGCGCGACGATATGAGCTTCGGCTTGTTGGCCAGGAAATCAGCGTGCCCCTTCTTGAGCCTGTCCAGCGCCTGATCGGGCGTGAGTTTCGTTTTCTCGCCTTCCGCGGCTTGGGTCGGCAGCAGGCTCAAGCTTGCCGCCAGACCAAACGCGCCGCAGCACCCTTGCCGAAGGAATGTTCGGCGTGACAGTTCGTTTTGCCTCATCTCAATTCTCCTTTAAGTTGGTGGAACGAAGAAAAAAACCATCCGCAGAAGAGGAACTCTCCATGAGCACTATAACCATCGGCATCGATTTGGCGAAGAACCTGTTCCGGTCTGCGAGATGGGCGCCGCCTTTTTGACGAAGTTCGGCGCCGCAACCCTTCGCCAATCAGGCGGCTCGACCATCCTCGCCATCCCCAAATCGATCACCCAGGCACTGCTTGTCGATGTCGGCTCGATCGTCGAGCTGGTGGTAGAAGGACGCTCGCTTTCGGTGACGCCGGCGCGCCGTAGGCTTGCCGACCGATTGGCGGCCAGCCCGAAGTCGCCGCGCTCCTGGCCGCGCGATGACGATGCGTTGAAAAATTCAGATGTCGGCCGCGAACTGTTGTGAGAGAAGTTCTACCGATTGCCGTCGCGCTGAATTGTCAGGCCGCAGCCCGCACTGGAACTAAAGACCGCGTACCCGGCACGCAACAAGCAAAAGGCCCAAGCCGACAATCGAG
>JBBSLA010000125.1:0-7393 GCA_038255665.1 Lysobacterales bacterium
ATCAAGTTCAAGCGGCAACATCACGTTCTCGATCGCGTTCAGCGCCGGCAGCAAATGGAACGACTGGAATACGAAGCCGACCTGCTTGCGCCGCCGCCGAGCACGCGCCTCCTCGTCGAGCTTGTCGAGGCGTTCGCCGGAAAGAAATATCCCACCGCTGGTTGGCGTATCCAAACCCGCAAGCAAGCCGAGCAATGTCGTCTTGCCCGACCCTGAGGCGCCGACGATGGCGAGGCTGGCGCCGCGTTCAAGCGACAGACTGACGCCGTCGAGTATGGTCAGTCGCCCGTCGGGACCGTCGACCGATTTGCTAACCTTGTCTGCCCGAAGGATGACCCCGGTGTCTGCATTCATGTTGCGTGGAACCTTGTTGTTGATGCTGCTGTTCGGTTTCCCGAACGCGGTTGCGCAAACCAGCGCGCGTCCCATTCTTGTACTCGGCGATTCGTTGTCGGCAGCCTACGGGATACCGGTTGAATCGGGTTGGGTGAACCTGCTCAACGACCGCATGGCAAAACAGTCGCCAGCGCGAAACGTCGTCAATGCATCGATCAGCGGCGAAACCTCGTCCGGCGGTCTCGCGCGACTCGACGCCTTGCTGGACGAACACAAGCCCGCGCTGGTACTCGTCGAACTCGGTGCCAACGACGCGTTGCGCGGCCTGCCCATCGACGAGCCAACCCGCAACCTCACGACAATCATCGAACGCAGCCACAAGGCCGGCGCGAAGGTGTTGTTGATCGGCATCGAGATTCCACTCAACTACGGCCCGCAGTATCGCGACCGTTTGCGGATCATGTATCAGGGCTTGGCGACACAATTCAACGTGCCATTGGTCCCGTTCCTCCTCGACAGTGTCGCCCTGGACCCGTCGTTGATGCAGCCCGATGGCCTGCATCCGACCGCCACTGCGCAGCCGTTGATACTGGAAACGGTGTGGAAATATGTCGAACCGATGTTGACGACAGCGGATCGCAAGACGTCTCCCGCAAGCGCGAAACACGGCGCGGCGACGCAGCCATGAACCCAGGGAGCCAGCGATGCGGATAGGACAGGGCTTCGACGTACACGCATTCGGACCCGGCGATCATCTGATGCTGGGCGGCGTCCGCGTGCCGTTCGAGCGCAGCATCGTCGCCCATTCCGACGGCGATGTTGTCATCCATGCGCTCTGCGACGCCATTCTTGGCGCGTTGGCGCTCGGTGACATCGGCCAGCACTTCCCGCCAAGCGAAGAGCGCTGGCGCGACGCCGACAGCCGCGAGTTCCTGCTGCACTGCGCGGCGCTGATGCTGGAGCAGCGCTACGCACTGGCGAACGCCGACATCACCGTGATTGGCGAGCGACCGAAGATTGCTCCACATGCGCACGCGATGCGCGAGAACCTGGCAAGCGACCTTGGTTGCTCGATTGCAGATGTCAGCATCAAGGCGACGACGACGGAGAAGCTCGGCTTCTGCGGGCGCGGTGAAGGCATCGCTGCGCAGGCGATCGTCTTGCTCGTTCGCCATGAAACGCCCACCGGCGTCGAGCCGACCACCGGCCCGGAAGTGCGGGAGTTGATCGCGCGGATGGACGTCGACCCCGCACCAGAATCGACGACGACTGCGCCAATCATCAATGAGCGCTGACGCGCTGCCGTTCGCGCACGGCGGTCCGCCATTGCATGGCGTGCTGCGTGCGAAGGCTGAAGATTTCTTCGTCGACGAAGTCCTTGGCTTCGAACCGGAAGGTAGCGGTGAACACGTGTTCGTGCACATCGAAAAAACCGGCGCGAATACCGATTGGGTCGCCAAGCAGCTCGCACGTTTTGCAGGCGTCGCACCGATGGCGGTCGGCTGGTCTGGCATGAAGGATCGCCACGCGGTGACCCGGCAGTGGTTATCGGTCCACTTGCCAGGCAAGGCCGATCCGGATTGGTCGTCGTTGGATATCGACGGCGTGAAAGTTCTCGACGCGCGCCGCCACGATCGCAAGCTCAAGCGCGGCGCGCATCGCAGCAATCGATTTCGGATTCGATTGCGCGATATCAGTGGTGATCGCGATGCCGCGCTGGCTCAGATAGAAGTCATCACCGCGCAAGGCGTGCCGAATTATTTCGGCGAGCAGCGTTTCGGTCGTGGTGGCGACAATGTTGACCTGGCTCGTGCGCTGTTTGCGGGCCGTCGAATGCCACGCGAGCAAAGAAGCTTCGCCCTGTCTGCCGCGCGCTCGCATTTGTTCAATCGCACCCTCGCCTCACGCGTCGTCGACGGCAGTTGGAACCAGCCGCTCGCTGGCGACGTGTTCATGCTGGCCGGCACTCACTCGGTATTCGGCCCAGAGCCTATCGACGACGCCGTGCGCGAACGCATGACTCGCCTGGACATCCACTCGACTGGCGCGATGTGGGGGAAGGGTGACTTGCGCAGCAGCGGCGAAGTGGCCGAACTGGAATCATTGATTGCCCTTGCCGATGCCGAACTTGCCGATGGCCTGGTGCGCAACGGTCTCGATCAACAGCGCCGCTCGTTGCGACTGCTGGCGGCCGACCTGTCTGCGACGTGGGAAGACGACGCGTTGGTCCTCGATTTCAGCCTGGAATCCGGCGCGTTCGCGACCGTGCTCATCCGTGAGCTCTGCGACACGAGCCGCGCATGAAGTCCGGGTCCGAGCCGAGTCCCGCCGCCGCGACGGTTGTTGCCATTGACATCAACAATGTCGAGGCCTTCGACGGCAAGGCATTCGTTCGAAGCCTGAGCAATGGTCCCGGCGTTTACCGGATGTTCGGCGCGGACGGAAAGCTGCTTTACGTCGGCAAGGCCGGCAGCCTCAAAAAGCGCGTCGGCAGTTACTTCCTCAAGCCCCGTCTGGAACCACGAATCGCGTCGATGGTGTCGCAGATTGCGGCGATGGAAACCACGCTGACGCGCACCGAAGCCGAAGCGCTGCTGCTTGAATCGCAACTGATCAAATCGCTGCGGCCGCGTTACAACATCCTGCTTCGCGACGACAAAAGCTACCCGTACATCCACGTTACCGCTGGCGAATTTCCACGGCTGGCATTCCATCGCGGCACGCGCAGTTCCAAAGGCCGCTACTTCGGTCCGTTTCCTAGTGCATCAGCGGTGCGTGGGAGCCTGGACCTGCTGCAGAAACTGTTCCGTATCCGCAACTGCGAAGACAGTTACTTCCGCAATCGATCTCGACCATGCCTGCAATACCAGATCCAGCGCTGTACCGCGCCGTGTGTTGGGTTGATCGATGCGGCCGACTACGCCGCCAGCGTGCGCCACGCCTCGATGTTCCTGGAAGGACGCAGCAACGCGGTTGTCGACGAACTGGTCGCGTCGATGGAGCAGGCCAGTAGCGACCTTGCCTTCGAGCGTGCGGCGATGGTTCGCGACCGCATTGCCGCGCTCAAGCGCGTGCAGGCGAACCACTACGTGCAAGGCGCCAGCGCCGACATGGACGTCATCGCCTGTGCGATGGCGAACGGCGTTGCCTGCGTGAGCGTGCTGTTTTTCCGGAAAGGGGTCAGCCTCGGCTCACGTGATTTTTTTCCGCGTCTGCCCGGCGATGCCGAGGGCGGCGATGTGGTCGCGTCGTTCATCGCCCAGTACTACCTCGAACGACCCGTACCGAACGAGTTGATCGTCTCCGACGCGCCGCCGGAACTGGAGCTTCTGGCCGAAGCCTTGAGCACCCAGTCAGACCACGTGGTCGCGATAAAACCCAACGTGCGTTCCGATCGCGCACGCTTCCTCGAACTCGCCTGCAAGAACGCGCAAGCGGCGTTGGCAACACGACTGGCCAGCCGCAGCACGCAATTACGTCGTTTCGAATCGCTGCGCGATCTACTCGGACTTGCCCAAACGCCGCAACGCATCGAGTGCTTCGACATCAGCCACACGATGGGCGAAGCGACCGTTGCGTCGTGCGTCGTGTACGGGCCGGAAGGCCCGGAGAAGGCCCAGTATCGCCGTTTCAACATCTCCGGCATCGAACCCGGTGACGACTACGCCGCGATGCGCCAGGCCTTGTTGCGCCGCTACCAGCGCGTAAAGGCCGGCGAGGTGGCGTTGCCCGATCTGCTGTTGATCGACGGCGGCAAAGGCCAGCTCAAGCAGGCGATGGAAGTGTTGCTGGAACTTGGCGTGGAAGTGCCCTGCGTCATTGGCGTCGCCAAGGGCGAGGCACGGAAAGCGGGGGACGAAAACCTGATCGTTGGCGGCAGCGGCAAGATAGTGTTTCCCGGCCCGGAATCTCCAGCCTCGCATCTCGTGCAAGCGGTGAGAGACGAAGCGCATCGCTTTGCAATCACCGGCCATCGCGGGCGTCGCGAGAAGGCCCGTGAGACCAGTACGCTGGAAGAAATCGTCGGCGTCGGTGCAAAACGCCGCGCGGCACTGCTCCGGCATTTCGGCGGTCGCGCCGGACTTGCGCAAGCAGGAGTGGATGAACTAATCCGCGTCGACGGCATCAATCGCGAGTTGGCCGAGCGCATTTATGCGAGCTTTCATGCCTGACCGTTGCATGGATCGAGGTTCTAATTGCGGCGCGGTCAATCGACGCGCTGGGCTACACTGCTAATCGCCGCGGTCGCCGACTCATGCGGACCGCCAGCGCCGCCCCAGAATCTGCATGCCCGAATCAGCCCCGCCCGAATCAGTCCGCACCGAATGATCCTGACCGTTCCGACCATCATTACCCTGTTCCGGATCGGACTGCTGCCGGTCATCGTCATCGTCTTCTACTTGCCTGAGGTCTACCCGGCAACAGCGCGCTGGTCGAACGTGGCAGCCGCTGGCATCTTCATCGCCGCCGCCATCACCGATTGGCTCGACGGCTGGATCGCGCGGCGCTGGAACATGGGTTCCGCGTTCGGCGCGTTTCTCGATCCGGTCGCCGACAAACTTATGGTGGCGGTCGCCCTGTTCCTGATCGTGCAGCAGAATCCGACCCCGCTGCTGGCCGTCACCAGCGCGGTGATCGTCGGTCGCGAGATCAGCATTTCGGCCCTGCGTGAGTGGATGGCCGAGATCGGCCGCAGCAAGCATGTCCGCGTTGCATTCATCGGCAAGCTGAAGACGGTGATGCAAATTGTTGCGATCGTGGTCTGCCTGTATCAGCGCGATTTCCCGGAGTTGAAGCCCTATCGTGTCGGCGAAGCGCTGCTGGTGATTGCTGCGGTACTGACCATCTGGTCGGCATTCGTGTACGTGCGCGCCGCGTGGCCTGTCCTGCGCGAGCGCGGCTGAGAGCAGGCGCGATCAACGCCCCAGCCGCTTGCGTGGCCAGCCAATCCAGCGAAAACCACGTCAAAAGCAGCGCAAAGTGGTTTGACAGTCGTCGCGGAATCGGCATAATGCGCGGCTCCCGAGCGGGAATAGCTCAGTTGGTAGAGCACGACCTTGCCAAGGTCGGGGTCGCGAGTTCGAGTCTCGTTTCCCGCTCCAGATTTTGTCCAGACCCCGGTTCGCCGGGGTCTTATTTTATCGGAAGCATGCGCTCGCATGTTTCCCGCTACCGGCCTGGTGGCAGAGTGGTCATGCAGCGGCCTGCAAAGCCGCGTACGCCGGTTCGATTCCGACCCAGGCCTCCACCTTGAACGACCCAACCCGCCGCTGCGGGCCGCGTTCGGCTGGTCAATCGTCGCCATCGGGTCGATCAAAACTTCGCCAGTGGCAGGCACTCAACGAGCATGAACGAGTTCGTTCTCTTGTCAGACCCAGTCCAGCGGTTGCGCGCCAAAAGCCTGTAAAGTCGGGCCACCCTGGCGACCGGACATCCAACGATGCGCGCATTTTCCCAAAGGTTTTTCGCGGCAGCCGGCCGCCCCGGCAAGTCCGGCGGCGGCTACGCAGAGCCCAAGCCGAACGCCAAACGCGGCGACGACGCCGAAGACTCGTTCCACCCCGAATACCAGCAAGGCCGCGAGCCCAAGAAAACCCCCTCCGAGCCCGAACACGAGAAGCCGCCGCACGACAAATCGTGACGCTTCCGGCCGACCGTGGCGCGAGTATTGGAAGCGGCGGGAGTGCGATGATGGCCAAAGTTGAACTTGCTGAAGATCGGCGGACACAACGCGGTGGTGTCGTTCGATCCCGACCTCGAAAGGTTTGGTGGCGAGTTCGTTGGCCTCAATGGCAGCGCGAATTTCTACGCCGGCATCTTCGAGGATTTGAAGACCGAAGGCGGTGCATCCCTCGCTGTCTTTCTTGCTGTTTGCTCCGAACGCGGCATTCCTGCCCGATCAGTCTGATCGTTCGACCGCCGACACGTCGATGCCGTCCAACCTGGCAGGCGCATCGAACCCGCGCGACGGCACGCGTACTCCTCGCACAATTTCGCCCATCTGTTCCATGCTTTTGACGAGGTCTGCGAAGAGGCTGTAGGCATATCGAACAAATGGGCATCGATAAACGCTCAGTCTTCCGATGATCGTGGATCGGCGAATCGTACCGGCAGCCCGGGCGCCATTGACGGAGCACGCTCCATTCTGACCGCTGTCGGCTACGGGCGCGAAGGACAAAAAGAAACCCGCGCTCGGCGGGTTTCTGGTGAATCGTTGATGTGATTTGGTCGGGGAGACAGGATTCGAACCTACGACCTCTACGTCCCGAACGTAGCGCTCTACCAGACTGAGCTACACCCCGAAATCCCGCCTTGCAGCGGGGCGCGAATCATAGCGACGCGCCAAGCCGAGTGCAATGGCGAAGCGGGTATCGAGCACGCACTTGCGTTCCTGCGCGATCCTGCACCATCGGCCCGGCGGAGCAGTTCTGCTAACCTTTCCGGTCTTGCGACACATCGATCACTAACGCTCATCGCGCGCAGGCGCGAGGCGAACCGACAGGTTGTAATCATGGCTTTGACTTCCGCCCGCACGCCGCCCGGCGTGCTCGAACTGTTGCCGCTGGACCAAGTGGCGTTCCAGGGCATGCTGGACACGATCCGCCGCAACTTCGAGCGCTTCGGCTACCTGCCGATCGAGACGCCGGTGATGGAGTTCTCCGACGTGCTGTTGACCAAGACCGGCGGTGAGACCGAGCGCCAGGTCTATTTCGTGCAGTCGACCGGATCGCTGGAGCAGGGCGGTCGACCGGAACTCGCATTGCGCTTTGATTTGACCGTGCCGCTCGCGCGCTACGTGGCCGAGCACGAACACGACCTGTCATTCCCGTTCCGTCGCTACCAGATGCAGCGCGTGTATCGCGGCGAGCGTGCCCAGCGCGGGCGCTTTCGCGAGTTCTACCAATGCGACATCGACGTGATCGGCAAGGACTCGCTGGCGGTGCGTTACGACGCCGAAATTCCGGCGACCATCTATAGCGTATTCCGCGATTTGGCGATTGGTCCGTTCACGATCCAGCTTAACAACCGCAAGCTGATGCGCGGCTATTTCGAGAGC
>JBBSLA010000126.1:0-7390 GCA_038255665.1 Lysobacterales bacterium
GAACGCCTGCAGATCAACGCGCAGAACTGCGTGCACTGCAAGACCTGCGACATCAAGGACCCGCGCCAGAACATCGTCTGGGTAGCGCCGGAAGGCGGCGGCGGGCCGAACTACTCTGGGATGTAGGTTTCAGCGATCGTCGGAGCGATCAATCAGCGCGATCAACCGGCGTTTGCAGGGCAGGTTGGCGAACCGCCATTGGCCATCGCCGAGGCTGGTTTCGCGATTGCCGCTGCCAGTCTCGCCAAGGCACGCTGGTGGCCTTGCACCAAGGCGTTGTAGCCGGCACCGACCGGCTCGTTGATGCGGCTACTGCACGACAATGCCGCCGCGTCGCCGGGAGCGCGACGCAAATTCCACGCGGCGGTGATCGATGCCTGCACGCCGGGTTCGGAATCGAAGCGTCGCAGGTCCACGCGAATCTTGACCAGCTTGCGATCGCCTTGAGGCAAGCCGCCAAGATTTTCACCGGAATGCGACGCGACCAGATGGGAAGCGATTGCATCGCGTGTTTCATCGCCGAGTGGCGCGATCCAGCGTTCGGTCTCGACCAGCGCAATGCCCGCACCGGCCTGGCGAACGACCAACTGTGGCTGATCGACCTGCAATGGGACCGACACCGATTCCAGATCGAAAGCGAACGCTGGCGATCTTGTCGCCGTCGTCGTTGCGGATGCCGAGTTCGACGGAACCAGTGTGTAGTAGCTGATTGGCGCTGACGCGCAGCCGCCCAAGCCAAGCGCGAGTGTTGCCAGCAGCGCCGACGTGCGCCATGGAGATGTCTGCATCATGGGTTTTCCTTCGCTGGTGGCGTTGCTGCCGGCGCCGGCGGATCGTTGCGACCACGGATCAAGGCTTCGGGATGGCGATCAAGATAATCGCCGAACACGCGCAGTGAGCGCGCCATGCGTTGCACTTCGCGCAAGGTTTGGCTCAAGTCGTTGAGCACCTTGGAATCACCACCGACGACGCCGTTCACTGAACCCAGCGTGGTCTTCGCGCCATCCAGCGTGTCCTTGAGGCTGGGCAACACCTCGCCGTTGACGCGCTGGATGGTCTTGTCCAAACCGGCCAGACTGTTGTTGAGGTTCTTGCCGATTTCAACGAACGGCACGTCATTCACTTTCTCGACGATCTCGGCGAGTTGTTCCTGCAACTTGTCGAAGCTGCCGGGCACAGTCGGTACCTGCAACGGCTCGGCGTTGACATCGAACTCGACCTTCTTTGCGTTCGGGACAAAGTCGAGGGCAAGGTACATTTGGCCGGTCAACAGGTTGCCGCTACGCGCCTGCGCGCGAAGGCCGTTGCCCACCAGCTTGCCGAGCAGATGCGCGGCGCTGGAATCGCCATCGTCGCGTTGCGCCATGGCGACCAGTTTGTCGTAGGCAACGCCCAGGCGGCGCGGATAGACGACCGCACTGACTTCGACCGGGAAGCGCTGGGTCTTTTCGTCGTAGTCGAGTTTGACCGACAACACGCGGCCAATCGCGATACCGAGAAATTCAACCGGTGCATCGACGGCGAGGCCGCGCATCGACTGCTGGAACCGCATCTGCAGGTACTGCGGTTCGCCATCCGGCGGTGCCATCGCCATTGGCATGTCGTCATACAGCGTGAACTGGCTGTTCTCGTCCGCCACGGGTGAAGACGGTGCCGCATAGGTCGGGGTCTGGAAAGCGACACCACCAGCCAGCACCGTTGCGAGCGACTGCGAATTGATCTGCAGGCCATTCGCGCCCAAAGACACGTCAATTCCGCTGGCATTCCAGAATCGGGTGGCATCGGTAACGTAACCGTCGTGCGGCGCATCGATGAACACCTGCAG
Source organism: Lysobacterales bacterium (assembly GCA_038255665.1). GTDB lineage: Bacteria > Pseudomonadota > Gammaproteobacteria > Xanthomonadales > Rhodanobacteraceae > Dokdonella. Next base: position 1,826 of record JBBSLA010000126.1, read on the forward strand.
CGACACGTTCCTGCCGTCCTTGTCGAGTTCGTAGGCCACCACGCGGCCGACCTGGATGCGCCGGTAGTAAACCGGTGAGCCGATATCGAGCGAACCGAGGTCGCCGGTGTGCAACACGTAGCGTCGGCCTGGCGCGCCGTGGGTGACTGGCGGCGGGATCTCCAGCCCGATGAAATCGTCCTGGAATTCTGTCGATTCACCCACGTCGGCGCCAATGAATGCGCCCGACAGCAGCGTGTCGACGCCGGAGATTCCGCCAAGTCCCACTCTTGGGCGTACGACCCAGTAACGCGTATCGGCGGTCGCGAAGCTCGACGCGCCCTTGTCGAGATCAACTTGCGCGACGATGTTGCTGCGGTCGTCGCTCAGCCGGATCGCCGTCACCTTGCCGATCACGACGTTCTTGTATTTGACAGGGGTCTTGTTCGCTTCGATCCCTTCGGCGGTCTGGAAGCTGATCGTGATGACCGGGCCGACCTTGAGCCACTTGCCGACCACCAGCGAAAGGCCGATCAGTGCGGCAATGGCCGGCACCAGCCAGATCAACGACACACCAAATCTCGAGCGCTGGCGAACGACCGGATCTGGAAGGTCGGCGATCTCGTCAACCAGTTCGGAAGGGTTTTCGTTGTCAGTCATCGTCGCTGTCGCCATCCCAGATCAGGCGCGGGTCGAAACTCATTGCTGCGAACATCGTGAGTACGACGACCAGTCCAAAGTAGATTACGCCCGGTCGCGGCGCCGCGGAACCGAGCAGGCCAAAATGAACCAGCGCCGACATCAGCGCGACCACGAAAACATCCAGCATCGACCAGTAGCCGATCAGTTCCACGCCGCGATACAACTTGGCGCGCTGGCGCCGTCCGCGCCGCACGCCGCGTTTGGAGGTTATCAGGAGCAGGCCAAGCGCGAGGAATTTCAATGTCGGAACGACGATGCTGGCGACGAAGATGACAATCGCGATGTCGTATTCCTTGTTCTGCCAGAACTCGACCACGCCGCCCACGATCGTGCTGTCGTACGAACCGTACAGCGACGATGTATTCATTATCGGCACTACGTTCGCCGGGATGAACAGGATCGCCGCAGCAATCAGCAGCGCCCAGGTGAATGCGTAGGCGTACTGTCGACGCTGGCGCAGCGCGCTGCCGCAGCGAGGACAGGCCAAGCGATCGTCGCCGCCTTCGTAGCGACAGACCATGCCACAGACATGGCAGCCGACCAGGCCCAGGTCGATCGCGCGCGGCGGGACATTCACACGCCCGCCTCGTCGAGTTGGCCGGACGGTTCGCGCAGGCCCTGGTCCCACAGGCCGCGCAGGTCCGCCGACGATGCCACGGTGGCGAGAATGGTCAGGGCGCCATAGGCAAAAATGCCAGCACCGGCGTCGACATCGTAGTAAGCCGACGACTTGACGATCGCGACCAGCGCGCCAAGGACGAACACCTCGACCATAGCCCACGGCTTGATCCGCGCCAGAATCACCATCAGTCCGACGAAAGCCGGCGCTCGGCGACCGCGACGCGCCCATGCCAGCAACCAGAAAATGCCTGCCATGCGCAGGAGAGGAACGATCAACAATGTGACTACGGTGATGCTGGCGATGACTTGATAGCCATCGTTCCACATGAAGACGGCCATACCCCAGAGCGTGGTTGCCTGGTGCTGGCCACCGAGACCCAGGCTGAGGATCGGCCACGAGTTGGCAATCACGAACAGAATCGAGCCGGCCAGTGCCATCGCCTGCAAGCCATCCAGTTCGAGCCACTCGCGGCGTTCGAGCACCGCATCGCAGCGAACGCATCGCGAACTCTCGCCACGCGAAAGCCCGGGACGGCGGTAAACGCTGTCGCAATGCTCGCAGATCAGCAGGGGTGATGAGGCGTTTAGGCGCAAGTGCTTTGAAGGTCGCTGGCGGGGCGTCATTATCGCAAATTGGTGCCCAACCGCTGGCGCACCGCCAGATCGGGCTCGACCCGAAGTTGGCAGCGATTCACGCGCGGGTTTGCATGATGCAGGACGTGCGCATTTGCGCCCGCAACGGAGAATCCAATGATCGTTCGATATTCCCTGATGACGGCGGCAGTGGCCACAATGGCCCTGTTGGGCGGTTGCGCTTACCCCGATACCCGTGGCGACAATCGCACCGGCTACGACCAAGGCGGACGCTACAACTCCACCAACTACGACAGCGGCTACCAGCGCGGCTACAGCAACAACTGCAGTCAATGCGGCGTAGTGGTCGATGTCGAGCGCGTCTATGCAGAACGCGGCGGTAGTAGTACCAGCGGAGGCGGTGCCGTTCTCGGTGCCATCATTGGCGGCGTGCTCGGCAATCAGGTCGGCAAGGGCGATGGGCGCAAGGTCGCGACCGTGGCTGGAGCGGTGGCTGGTGGCTTCGCCGGCAATGCGGTCGAACGCAACAGCGGCAGCAACGGCCGCGACAGCAATGCGTATCGCATCTATGTCGACATGGACGATGGCCGCAATGCGACCGTCACCCAGTACCGCAACCCCGGCTTGCGTCGCGGCGATCGCGTCGTGATCCGCAACCAGCAGGTGGAACTCATCCGCTGATTCAAGGTAATCGCAAACTCGACGGGCGCCTCTCTCGGCGTCCGTTTTTTTTTGCGACTCGACCGAGCCTGATCGCATCGTCGGGAATCGTCGTTCGCTATCATGGCGTCCCCGTTCGCATCGCGACTACGCGCCACGTCGATCATGCGCATCCTGCTTTACATCCTGCTCGGAGTAATCGGGGCTTGTGCCAGCACGCCTCCTCGCAGCGAGCGGCCTGTGCCGTTGCTGTTGATCTCGATCGATGCGTTTCGTCCCGACTACCTGGATCGCGGTCTGACTCCAACGCTTTCCGCGATCGCCAGCGAAGGTGTGCGGGCGCGCTGGATGCAGCCCTCGTTTCCCAGCCAGACCTTTCCGAACCACTATACCCTGGTGACCGGCAAGTGGCCGGACCATCACGGCATCGTCAACAACACGATGACCGATCCCGACATTCCCGGCGTCCGCTTCAATTCCGGCAATCGCGATGCCGTCGGCGATCCGCGCTGGTGGTCGCAGGCGGTTCCGCTGTGGGTGACGGCGCACGATGCCGGTTTGCGCACCGCAACCCTGTTCTGGCCGGGCTCGGAAGCGCCGAATCGTGGCATTCGCCCTGACGACTGGGTGCTCTATGACAAGAAACTGTCAGGCATCGAGCGCGTCGACACGGTGCTGGATTGGTTGCGCCGGCCCGCACCAACGCGACCGGATTTCATCACCCTGTACCTCGACACCGTCGATATCACGGGCCATGACTTCGGCCCTGACTCGCCACAACTAGACAACGCCCTGCGCGATGTCGACGCTGTGCTGGCGCGTCTGTTCGCAGGCATCCGCGAAAGCGGGATGGATGGCCAAATCAATATCGTGATCGTGTCCGATCACGGCATGGCGGCCGTCGCGCAAGATCATGTGATCGTGCTCGACGACGTCGTTCCTGCACATGCGATCGAACCGCCGGTAACCGGCGTGTTGACCGGGATCACGCCAAAGCGTGGCCGGGAAGCGGAGGTTACGCAAAAACTCTTGACTACCTACGCGGCTTGGCAGTGCTGGCGCAAGGCTGATGTTCCAGCGCGTTTGCATTACGGAAGCAATCCGCGCGTTCCAGCGCTGGTCTGCCTGGCGAACGAGGGATGGACAACGGCGACGCGCGACTGGCTGGACAAGGGCAACCAGGTCAAGCGAGGTGCGCATGGCTACGATCCGGAATTGGCGTCGATGCGGGCGCTGTTCCTTGCGACCGGTCCCGCATTCGCGCACGCGCGGGTGATTGCGCCGTTCGGCAACGTCGATGTCTATCCGATGTTGGCGAAGTTGCTTGGTTTGAAACCCTTGCCCGGCGATGGCGCGACCGATCTGCTGGAGCGGGTAGCGCCACACGGTCGCGCCGAGACTGTGCCGCGGCATGATCCATCGTAGAATGGCCGGTCATGATCGAATTTGGACACGCCACCCACGTTGGGCTCCGCCGCGAGCACAACGAAGACACCTACTACGCCGACGGCGACCTTCGCCTGTGGCTGGTCGCCGATGGCATGGGTGGTCACGACAATGGCGAAGTCGCCAGCGCGATCGCGCGTGAAACACTGATCCGCGAAGTCGGCGACGGCAACAGCATCGTCGCCGCCATCCAGCGTGCCGATGCCGAGATCATCGATCATTCCAGCAAGCGCTCGGAAATTCTGCCGATGGGCACGACGATCGCCGCGCTGACCATCGACGCCGATCACGCCTATCAGGTCGCCTGGGTTGGCGACAGCCGCGCTTACGCTTTCAATGGCGAGTTGCGACAGTTGTCGCAGGACCATTCCTACGTGCAGGAACTGGTCAGCCAGGGCGCGATCACGCCCGACCAGGCGCGCTCGCATCCGCACCGCAATGTCGTCACCCAGGCGCTGGGCGTGACCGATCCAAAATCACTGCGCGTGGAATGCGTTGCCGGCACCTTTGAGCACGGCATGCAGCTGCTGCTGTGCAGCGATGGCCTGACCGAGGAAGTCGACGACGCGCATATCGCAAGCCTGCTCTCGCGGCGCGAGCTATCCGCGCAGGAATGCGTCGAGCACCTGATCCTCGCCGCGCTTGACGGCGGTGGCTCGGACAACATTACCGCCGTGCTGGTAAGACGCAGCTGAGTTTGTCTGTTCAAACGTTGCAAACCCGATGGCACTCGAGCTTGCGAAGCAGAGTGCCCTTGCGCAGCCGGTGTGCAGCGCCCCAATCGCACAGACGGAATCGCGCGGGGTGGCGCAACCCTGTCCCGACGCCGCGATGCATTTCAGAATTAAACCTGGCGCGCACATCGTTCAACAGTGAACTAACGATCCAGCGGACTGATCACGCCGCCAGCGCCGCGAATGAGGACTTGAGTGTAGATCTGCGTCGACGAGACATCCTTGGGGCCGAGCAGTTCCTGTCGTTCGCAAGTCGTATCCGGATTCCAACAGGTGCGTGGCGAAGCTGTGGCGCAAGGTGTGCGCACTCAGTGATTTCGCAATTCCGACTCGCAGGCGTGCCCGTTTCAAGGCGCGCGACAACACAGCGTCGTCAAAATGGTGGCGTCGAATGGTTCCATCATGCGGATCGACTGATCGCTGCACGGATGGGAATACGAATTGCCAGCCGAATTCGCGCCCGGCCGTGGGGTACTTGCGCGCCAACGCATGAGGCAATGCAGCCTCGCCATACCCGGCCGCAAGGTCAACACGATGCAGGTCGCGGGCGCGGTCGATCTCGCGTTGCAAAGGCTCCGCCAGCGAACGCGGCAACATGGTGCGTCGATCCCTCGCGCCCTTGCCGCTTCGAATGGTGATTTCCGAACGCCCGAAATCGACGTCCTTCACGCGCAGGCGCAGACATTCCATCAGGCGCATTCCCGTGCCGTAGAGCAAGCTGGCAAGCAACCACGGCCGCCCCTCCATCGATGCCAGCAACGCGCGCACTTCGGGTTGCGACAGCACCGTCGGCACCCGTTGCGGCCGCTTCGCTCGCACGACGTTTTCC
>JBBSLA010000127.1:0-7387 GCA_038255665.1 Lysobacterales bacterium
CGTAGGCGCCTGCCCGCGCTGCATCGATTCCTCGGCTGGCTGTACACAGTGTCCGTACTGGTTGGAAGCATTTCCGGCTTTACGCTGGCGTTGAACGCTCAAGGCGGCATTCCAAGTCGCGTGTCCTTCATCGCGATGGCGCTGATGTGGCCGCTGTTTACTGGCATCGCCATTTGGCATGCGATTCGCGGTGACTACGCGGCGCATCGGCGCTGGATGTTCCGAAGTGTCGCGCTGACCTACTCCGCAGTGACGTTGCGACTCGCCCTGGGCATAGGCGTCGGCGCGCTCCAATTACCGTTCATTCCTGTCTACATTGCCGCCGCGTGGCTGGGATGGTCGATCAACCTGGCGATCTGCGAAGTGCTGCTGCGCTGGCCGACCGTTCGCGCACGGCGTCGCTTGGCGTTTCCTGCGGAGGCCTCAATCGTGGGCTGAATCGGCCGTCGCTGGATTGGCGGGGCTCCGTCGATAGGCGCTGGGGGTCTGCCCGACCTGTCGTTTGAACGCTGCATTGAAGGTGGACTTGGACGTGAATCCACAGGCGTAGGCGATATCGAGAATGGTCCGTCCGTCGTCGCTCTCGGCAAGGCAGCGTCGCGCTGCCTCGACGCGGTGGCGATTGATGTATTCCCAGAAGTTGCCGCCAAGCCGGCGATTGATGACGGCGGATACCAGGTATTCGGGATAGCCGCTGCGCTTGGCGACCTGGCCGATGGTCAACGCCGGCTCGCGATAGAGCGCGTCATCTTCCATCAATTTTGAAAGCCGCGATTCGACGTCAGGAAAGCGAGGATCGCTGTCGGACGAGTCGTCAGTGCCTTCCTGTTCATCCGTGATTGCGGATTCGTTGACGGTCGGCGGCTGGCCAAGGCTGAACCAGCCGATCACGCAAACCCATGCTGCTACGGCGCCATAGATGAGGAAATAGTCGATGCCCGGTATGTGGATTGCGGTGGCGAGAGCCGCGATGCACCAGATCACGATCTGGCCGATCGAAAGTGCGTCGAGCCAGCGCAGCAACAACCGGTCCGCATCGGCGCGTCGTTGCAGCAACCGACGTCGATAGCGGTGCACGCATACGAGTGCGGCGGCTACGTACGACAGCGAATACACAAACAGGAATGGATCAAACCACCACGGTGGCCAGGTTTCGGCGAACCATCCGGAGACCAGCGCGTTGCTGCGTTCCGGGCCGAGCACGAACAGAGGCACGGTCATCGCCAGCACCGCCCCGTAGCCGGCAAGGTGGATCACGTCGGGCCATCCGAATCCGCGCCCCGTGGTCAATGTCCGCACGTACAGATAGAACAGGCTGCCGTACAAAAATGGAAACAGCGCAACCAACCGAAGTGCAACCAACTGGCCGGGGCCAGGCGCGGCCAGGCAAAAAGACTTGACTGCCAAATCCACGCCGACAATCGCCAACCACGCGGCCAGCAGCCGATTTGCCTCCGAGTTCACGGGCCGTCGCCACAACGCAAGCGCGAGCAATACCGATTGCGCGGCACCGATCGCGTAGACGATGACCCAAACCTTCATGGATGAAAACGGAGAGGCATTTGGATGGCGAGTCTGACACAGCAGGAATCCCCACCGCAGTCGGTGGTCCTTCCACCGGCGACGATGCCGGCGCTTTACCGGAGCGCGTCGCAACGGCTACTCTTGGAATTCAAACAAGCGTTTGGAGTGTTGCCATGAAGCGGGCTTTCGGGCTGCTGATGTGCGTAGTTGTGTTGCTGCTGGCCGGTTGCAGCACGGGGCCGGTGAAGCGGATTTTTCCGCCGTCGGCGAGTATCCAGGAATTGGCGGTGCAGGCCGATGGCAGTTGGCGGGTGAGCCTGCGTGTGCAGAACTTCAGCACGGTGCCGATGATGTTCGCCAAGATCACGGCGAAGCTCATGGTCGATGGGGTCGATGTCGGTGAGATTGATGTATCACCGAATGTCGAAATCGTCGGCGAGAATGCTGACGTGGTGCGTGGCACCCTGCGCTCGTCAGCGAAACTGACCAGCGGCCAGGCGATCGGCTACATGCTCAAGGGCCAGATCGAAGTGAGCGCGCCAAATTCCAAGGGTTTTGATTTCGACCATTCCAGCCGGCTGTCGCCCGTGCCCGGCATCGCGGACACCTGGCGCTGACCCAAGCCTGGCGCTGAACACGCAACCGAACGATCCAAGGAACTGCCATGACTGTCTACAAAGCCCCGATCAACGATTTCCATTTCGCGCTGCACGATGTCCTCAAGGTCGAGGCGCTCTACGCAGGTATGCCCGGCTTCGAGCACGCCACGCGCGACATCTTCGACGCCGTGCTGGACGAGGCCGCGCGCTTCACGGAAACCGTGCTCGCCCCGATCAACCAGAACGGCGATTACGAAGGCTGCAAACTCGACAAGGCCAATGCCAGCGTCACCACGCCAAAGGGCTTCAAGGAAGCCTACGCCACCTATGTCGATGGCGGCTGGTGCGGCCTGACCAAGCCGGAAAAATTCGGGGGCCAGGCTTTGCCGGAAGTGATTGGCGCAGCGGTCAAGGAGATGATCGACTCGGCCAACATGTCGTGGGGCAACTTCCCGATGCTGTCGCACGGCGCCGTCGAAGCGCTCAAGGTGCATGGCGAGGAATGGCAGCAGGAAGCGTTCCTGAAACCCATCGTCGAAGGTCGCTGGACCGGAACCATGTGCCTGACAGAGTCGCAATGCGGCACCGACCTTGGCCTGCTGAAAACCCGCGCAGAACCAAACAGCCAGGGTGGCTACAACCTCAGCGGCACCAAGATCTTCATCACCGCCGGCGAGCACGACCTTACCGAGAACATCGTGCATCTCGTGCTCGGCCGCCTGCCCGACGCGCCGGCTGGCGTGAAAGGTATTTCGCTGTTCATCGTGCCCAAGTTCAAGGTGGGCAAGGACGGCGTGATGGGCGAGCGCAACACGCTGGCCTGCGGTTCGATCGAACACAAGATGGGCATCAAGGCATCCGTCACCTGCGTGATGAACTTCGAGGCCGCCGAAGGCTGGTTGATTGGCGAGCCAAACAAGGGCCTCGCAGCGATGTTCACCATGATGAATACCGCGCGCCTGTCAGTCGGTATCCAGGGTCTGGGATTGACCGAAGTGGGCTACCAGAACTCGCTCAAGTACGCGCGTGAGCGTCTGCAGATGCGTGCACTTACCGGCGCGAAATTTCCGGACAAGCCGGCCGATCCGTTGATGGTGCATCCGGACATCCGCCGCATGTTGCTGACCCAGAAGGCAATTGCCGAAGGTGGTCGTTTGCTGGCGCTGTATGCCTATGTGCAACACGATATTTCCACGCACGGCACCGACGCTGCCGAACGCGAACGCGGCGAAGCGCTGGTGTCGTTCCTGACCCCGATCGTGAAGGGCCTGCTCACCGAACTCGGCAACGAGTGCACCTACCATGCGGTGCAGATTTTCGGCGGCCACGGCTACATCGCCGAAACCGGCATCGAGCAGTTCGAGCGCGATGCGCGCATCACGACGATCTATGAAGGCACCACGCAGATCCAGGCCAACGATTTGCTTGGCCGCAAAATCCTCCATTTGCGCGGCGCCGGCTTCAAGTTCTTCATCGAAGAAATCACGAAGTTCTGCCAGCAGCACGCAACCGATGACGCGATGACCGAATTCGTTGCGCCACTGGTGCAGGTGAGCCGCGAGTGGGCCGACCTGACCCGCGCGATTTCAGAGCGTGCGCAGGCTAATCCGAACGAGATCGGCGCAGCCTCGGTCGACTATCTGTTCTATTCGGGCTATGCCGCACTGGCCTACTTCTGGGCACGCTCTGTGGCCGCAGCGAACGCTTCCGAGCAGTCGGCAGACTTCAAGCAGGCCAAGCTGCACACCGCGCGCTTCTACTTCACGCGCCTGCTGCCACGCACGCAGATGCACAAGGCAGCAATGGACGCCGGCGCCGATACGCTGATGGCAATGCCGGATGCCTTGTTTGGCTGATCGCTGGGCGGCTACCATCGGCAAGCGCGTCCATCGCTATTGATTACTACCGATCATGCCTGCCCAAGAATTGCCTGAGCTGCACATCCGCCTTGCCCGCGCCGACGATGACGAATTCATCGTCGGCCTTGCTCCCCGCTTCGCCGAGTTCGACCTGCCGACCTGGCGCAAGCAGAAAGATGTGGTTGGCTGGATCCATGACGACCTGTTGCGTACAGCGACCAGTTTGCCGCCCGGATCACACTTGTTCGTTGCCGAAGATGCCGACTACGAACCGGTCGGCATGTTGCACCTGCGCACCATGACTGACGCCTTCAGCGACGCGCTCAACTGCCATGTCGCAGACATCGCCTGCGCGGTCGGAGAGGATGGCAAGGGCATCGGCCCTGCGCTGCTGACGTTTGCCGAAGCTTGGGCAAAGGAACACGGCTGCCGCTTCATGACCTTGTCGGTGTTCCCCGGCAATACTCGCGGCATGGCCATGTACGAGCGTCACGGCTACGGTATCGAACTGCACCGGATGGCGAAGAAACTCGGCTAATTCGCGGGTAAACAGCCGCCACGAAAATAGTTCTTGCCATCGACGGCACGTATACGTACATTTGTACGCATGAGCGAACTCACCGCCAATCAACAGCGCGTCCTCGACTACATCCGTAGCCACAGCGAAGCGCATGGCAGCGCGCCAACCCTGCGCGAGATCGCCGACGCCTTGGGCTTTGCCCGGCATAGCTCCGCGCAGGATTACGTCACCGCGCTGGTTCGCAAGGGCATGTTGGAACGGCTGCCGCAGCATCGCGGTTTGCGCGTGGCCGGCGCGCGACAGGCGAGTTCGCATCGACGCGATGAAAGTAACGAAGGCCTACCGCTGATCGGCAAGGTCGCCGCCGGTACGCCGCTGCTCGCCGTCGAAAATGTCGAGCAGCATGTCGATGTCGATGCCGCGATGTTCCGCCCTCGCGCTGATTACCTGCTGCGCGTCAGCGGCTTGAGCATGCGCGACGTCGGCATCCTCGACGGCGACCTGATCGCCGTGCACCGGACACCAACGGCCGAGCATGGCCGCATCGTGGTCGCCCGCATCGACGACGAAGTGACCGTCAAACGCCTGGAAACCCGGCACGGACGCATCCGCCTGTTACCCGAAAACACCGACTTCGCCCCCATCGAAGTCGATCCCGAACAGCAGTCCTTCGCCATCGAAGGTCTGTACGTCGGCATGATCCGGAGAGTGTAGATATGGCCGCTGTTTTGAGTGAACGCTTCCCCTTGTCCATGCCGGCGTCGCTGCGTCGTGGATTGATTCCATCGAGAGCGTTGCCGGCGACCGTGCCGCGACGTTCTGCGTCTGCCGGCGCACTGCTCGGCTCGCTGCGCCGCGAACCAACCGGACATGCGGCGCTGGATGCGCAGTTGCCAACCGGCGGCTGGACGCGCGGCGGGTTGACCGAACTGATTGCACGCAATCCGATGTCCACTCTGCGTGTGATGTTGCCCGCGCTGCAACGTCTGGCGCGGATGCGACGCCGCATTGCCATCATCGTGCCGTCGTCGGTGCCGCTGGCAAGGGCACTGGTCGCCGCCGGAATCGACGCGCGCCAGGTTGTGGAAATCGATGTGACCGACGCGCAATGGAGCGCCGAACAAGCCTTGCGCGACGGTGGATTCAGCGCTGTCATTACCTGGCTCGGCCACGCTGATTACGCCCAACTTCGACGCCTGCACGTCGCCGCCGACAGCAGCGACTCGCTGGCCTTCGCGCTACGGCCGGCATCCGCGATTGACGAGTTCGGCACACCCGCCGCGCTTCGCATGAGCGTCCACGCCGATGAAAACGGCAGCCACCTCGACATCATCAAATGCCGCGGCCGCCGTGGCGCGGATTTCGGGATGATTACGTTAAGTTGAGTGATCGCGCCTTCGCTAGCGGCGTTCCAGGCAAAAGCCTCGCCTCTTCGTCATCCCCGCGAAAGCGGGGACCCATTTTGAACTTCGTCAACTTCCGACAGAACAGCCGAATCAAAATGGATTCGCGCTTCCGCGCACTGCAGTCGGGAGTCTTTCCACGAGGGCGCCCGACCAGACAAAAAACGTTCTTCGTCACCCCTGCGAAGGCAAGGGTCGATTGTGATTCTGGTGTGCTTTGAAAAACTTGGCGGAGATCACAATGGATTCCTGCTTTCGCAGGAATGACGAGGATGTGGTGCCTAATCTCGCCTAGGAATGCGAGTCGCCGGTGCCGACCCAGGTACAGAGACCAAGTGCGGCAACGGATTCCAGGATGTCGCCGAATTATTGCGGATCGCAGTGTGCTTTCGCAGGAATTACGAGGTTTTTTGCGATCAGGCACGGACCGGAATGGAATGCACATGCTGCAATGCCGATCAACACGAAGCGCAGGAACGGCGGTGACATGAACTTGCAGCACGTCAAGATTTCGACGCGAAATGATCGCCAAGCGTCCCCTGCTCAAAATCCAGCAGCCAACGCTTCGCATCCATGCCGCCGCCATAGCCGGTCAGGTTGCCGTTGGCGCCGATCACGCGATGGCAGGGAACGATGATAGAGAGTGGGTTTGCGCCATTGGCCAGTCCAACCGCGCGACTTGCCTTGGGTCGATCAATGCGACGCGCCAACTCGGCGTAGCTGATCGTTTCGCCGTAACCGATTTCGCGAAGCGCACGCCAGACGTCCTGCTGGAACACCGTTCCACGCGGCGCGAGCGGCAGGTCGAATGTCTTCGAGCTTCCATCGAAATAGCAGTCGAATTGGCGACGTTCCTCGGTGAACCGATCAGGCTTGCGCTTCCAGTCCGCCGCGATTTGCAACGGCCGGCGCGCTTCGGGCAAATCGATATGGATCAGCGCATGCTCGTCGCCAAGCAGGGTCATCCGACCCAGCGGTGTATCAATGATGTCGTAGAACATTTTGTCGCTCCTCACAGCAATATCAAAACTAGGTCGCGCTGCGCCACATCAGCATGACCGCGTACGCGCGCCACGGTCGCCAGGATTGGCTCAGGGCTTCCAGCGCGCGTTCGCCGATTGGCGTTTCTCCACCGGCGATCTTGCGCAGCACAAGGTCACCCGCCGGAAACGCATCGGGTTGCGACAAGGCCCGCATCGCGACGTAATGCGCCGTCCACGGACCGATTCCCGGCAGCGCGACGAGACTGGCAACCATCGCGTCAAGGCCCTGCTCTGCTGAGAAATGGACGCGACCATCGACACAGGCCTGCGCCAATCCACGTAGCGTCGCTGCACGTGTCCTCGTCACGCCAATGCCCTCCAGTGGCGCGTCCACAAGCTCGGCTGGCGACGGAAACAGCGACTGCAACCCATCCGGCGCATCGGTAGATGACATGCCGTAGCGCTCTACGAGCCGCGACGCCAGCGTGCGTGCGGCGGC
>JBBSLA010000128.1:0-7321 GCA_038255665.1 Lysobacterales bacterium
CAAGGCATCAAACATTTTTCCGACCAGGCACCGGTTGGTGAGGTCAGCGACCATCGCGTGATTGCAGTAGCCGGGACACCACCAGTCGCGATTGAGGCCAGTGGCCACGATGTAAACCTTCCGACCGATCTCAACCAGCGCTCGGTCGCCGATGCCATCACCATCGATCGTGTCCTGCGCGACACGCTGGGCGTGGCCGGTGAGCAGCGTCTGCGATTGAAGATCGTTTTTGTGCAATCGCCGCAGGCGTATGCCGAGCTGATCAACGAGCCGCGCCTGGCCAGTTCCGATGGTGCGTATTCGGCCCGCAACCAGACCGTCTACGTGCGCATGCAGGCGAGCGAGGAACTAACCTTCCGTGTGTTGCGCCACGAGATCACCCACGCCTTGCTGCACGAGCGTATTGGCAACATGGCTCTGCCGATCAACGAGGGCATTGCGGCCTATTTCGAGCGACTGCAAGTTCTGCCGCAGGGCGGGCAGGTCGATATCGGCAGCAGCCGCGACGTGCTCGCGAGGATGGCGCCTACCGATGCGCCGCTGGCACTGGTGGAGTTGTTGTCGAGCAACCCCGATGTTTTCTACGGCGTTGATCGTGACAGCAATTACGTGCGCGCCTTCGGCTTGATCGGTAGTCTTATGCAGGATGCTCCCGGTCGCGCCGCGCTCGCCGATTTGCTGGCGCAGCAGCATGCAGAGCCTTGCGCACCGGTTGCGGCGGAACGCGTTTTCGCCGCCGCTTACCCCGGCGGCTTGAACCAGCTTTCCGGCAATTGGCAACGCTGGATGCAGGCGCCACCGGCGGGGCTGCATGCGTTTTGATTCGCTTGCGCCAGGTGCCTCGCTGGCTTGACCCTTGAATTGTTGTCTTCCAGCACGACCCTTGACGGCTGGCATTGCAACGTGGCGAACAATTTGAGTGATTCAATTCCCGATGGGCAACGCGTGGACCGGGTTCGCTCCGACGACGGTGCCGAAGCCGACTTGCTGTTGTCGCTACCGAGCGATGCGCGCGTCGGCTTGCTGTGGATTCCGGCGCTTGGCGTGCCGGCGCGTCACTATCAAGTTTTCGCCGACGCCTTGGCTGCGCGTGGAGTTGCGGTGGCGCGGCATGAGTGGCGAGGGATCGGCTCCAGCTCGCTGCGTGCCGGTCGTAGCAACGACTGGAGCTATCGCGAACTGCTCGATGACGTCACCGATAGCCTTGCGGCTGCGCAGGCAGCCGCACCAAGCGTGCGCTGGCTGGTCGGTGGACACAGCCTGGGTTCGCAGTTCGCGGCGATGGCATTCGCGCTGCATCGCGATGCGATTGCCGGCCTGGTCGTCATAGCGGGCGGCATGCCGTATTGGAAGAATTTTCCCGGCATCCACGGCGTCGGCATCCGCGCCTTGTTTGCGCTCGCACCATCCATCGCGCGATGGCATGGGTATTTCCCCGGTCGCCGCTTCGGCTTCGGCGGCAACGAAGCGCGTGGCGTCATCGGCGACTGGGCGCAAACCGGTCGCAGCGGTTCGTATTCGATTGCAGTGCTGGGCGAAGATATCGATGCCGCATTGGCACATCGCGAGGGTCCGGTACTCGGCGTCTGGCTGGAAGACGACTGGTTCACGCCACGTCGTTCGTTCGACCACCTGCTTGCCAAACTGTCGCGCGCCGACATCACCGTCAAGCACATGACGCAAGCGGATTTCGACGGAATCGCTGCCGATCATTTTGGCTGGATCAAGCAGCCGAAGGCGGTTATCGAGCGAGTCGTCGACTGGGTCGATTCGACACCGTTTGATTCAATCAAACCAAACACGACGGAGAGTCCATGAGCGCCCTGTTCCAGCCATTGCGCCTGCGCGATGTCAGCTTGCGCAATCGCATAGCGGTGTCGCCGATGTGCGAGTACTCCGCCATCGACGGCACCGTGCAACCGTGGCACATGGTGCATTTGGGGAGTCGCGCGGTCGGCGGTGCCGGACTGGTCATTGCAGAAGCCAGCGCGGTATCGGCCGACGGACGCATTTCGCCCGGTGATGCCGGAATCTGGAATGACGAGCATGTCGCCGGGTGGCAACCGATCAATCGCTTCATCGCGGAGCAGGGCTCGGTTGCGGGCATCCAGCTCGCCCACGCCGGTCGCAAGTCGGCGACACGTCCGCCGTTCGAAGGTGGCAAGCCGATTCCTGCCGATGCGGATGACT
This sequence comes from Lysobacterales bacterium, assembly GCA_038255665.1. GTDB lineage: Bacteria > Pseudomonadota > Gammaproteobacteria > Xanthomonadales > Rhodanobacteraceae > Dokdonella. Next base: position 2,191 of record JBBSLA010000128.1, read on the forward strand.
GGTGGTTAGCGGTAGCGCCTTCGGCTGTTGCATTCGACGACGGCTATCAGACACCGGCAGCGCTCGACGAAGCGGGTATTGCCGCTGTCGTCGCGAACTTTCGCGCCGCCGCCAAGCGTTCGCTTGAAGCGGGATTCGAGCTGATCGAACTGCACGCCGCGCATGGCTATTTGCTGCACCAGTTCCTGTCGCCGCTGAGCAACCGGCGTGATGACCTTTACGGCGGCAGTTTCAAGAACCGCATCCGCATCGTTCGCGAGGTGATCGCGGCGACGCGCGAAGTCTGGCCGGAACGTCTGCCGCTGTTCCTGCGCATCTCGGCAACCGACTGGGTCGACGGCGGCTGGGACATCGAGCAAAGCATCGCGCTGGCGCAAGCGATCAAGGGCGACGGCGTTGATCTCATTGATTGCTCGTCTGGCGGCAGCGTGCCGAACGCAAACATTCCCGTCGAACCCGGCTATCAGGTACCGTTTGCGAGACGTATCCGCGACGCAACGGGCATCGCAACCGGCGCTGTCGGCCTGATTACCGAACCGGCCCAAGCCGAAAAAATCATCGCCGATGGCGATGCCGACCTGGTATTGCTGGCCCGCGAATTGCTGCGCGATCCGTACTGGCCGCGCCGCGCCGCGCGCGAACTCGGCGTCGAGCCGCCAACGCCGAAGCAGTACGGGCGCGCCTGGTAGCGCGCGGTCGAAGCCGACGAGCTATCGGCTCTTGTAGTCGCGATGACAGGCGTCGCAGGCTTCGCCGATCTCGCTGACCGATGCAGCGAATTGCTTGCAATCGCTAGCGGCGGCGGAAGCCTTGCCGATGGCGCTGCGAAGGTCGGTCGCGTACTGGGTGAATACGCGATCATTGGGCGTGGGCATCAGCGCCGGTTCGACGTCGAGGGCGAGCAGGCTCATCTGCTGCAAAGATTTGGCACTCGCAGGGCTGGTGCACTCTCCGATCTTGCTGGCGGCGCGCACCGCCTTGAATTCGTGCGACATCACGGTCATCACGGCATCGGGCCACGGATCCTGGCGCGACTCGATCACCCGACTCGCCATCACCGTAAGCAAGGCACCGAATATGATGCCGGCCAGCATTCCGCCAAGAAACGCCTTCATGGCGGCGTCACGTCGCGCGACTTTTTGCTGCGAAGATTGCCGAGCAACAGCGTCGCCAAGCCCAACAGGATTTCATCGATGAATGGGATGAAATCCGGTATCAGCAGGTCGGCGACGAACAGGCCGGCCGTGATCATGGCGAGCTTGGGAAAGCGCAGGCCTTCGGCCCAGCCGAGCAGTCGTGAGGTCACGGGGTTCTTCATGGATCGGGTCGCTTGCGGAAGAACTATCAAGATGCGTGCTCGCCGCTTCCGTTGCAAGTGTGTGACGCTCGCCATTGCCGCGCAGGCTGCTATCGTGCGCGGCCAATGAAGATCGACCCTGAACGATTTCGCGGTATTGACCGCCTCTATGGCGTCGGCAGCGTCGCCCGACTAGCGGGTGCGCATGTCTGCGTGGTTGGCATTGGCGGCGTTGGATCGTGGGCGGTCGAAGCGCTCGCGCGCAGCGGTGTTGGACGGCTGACGATAATTGATGCGGACGATATCTGCGTCAGCAACGTCAACCGGCAATCGCACGCGCTCGATGGCAATTTCGGTCGCAACAAGGTGGATGTAGTCGCTGAACGCGTTCGCGCAATCAGTCCCGGCGTCGAGGTCGACGCGCTCGGTGTGTTCCTGACGCCTTCGACACTCGACGCGTTGCTCGATCGCGGTTACGACCTGGTGCTCGATTGCTGCGATGCGTTCCGCGTCAAGGTCGAGATGATCGTCTGGTGCCGTCGGCGAAAATTGCCATTGATAGTCTGCGGATCGGCCGGCGGGCGTACCGATCCGACCTTGATCAAGGTGCGCGACCTTTCACGTACTGAGCAGGACGCAATGCTCGCACTTATCCGCAAGAAACTGCGCGACGAATTCAAGCTCCCGCGCGATCGCAAGCGCTACTTCAGCGTGCCGGCGGTGTATTCGCTGGAGAACGTGCGCTATCCGCAGGCCGATGGCACGGTCTGCGGAACCCGACCGGAAGTGGCGGATTCGATGAAGCTCGATTGCGGCGCGGGACTCGGTGCGGCGATGCACGTGACTGCCGCATTTGCGATGGCTGCAGTGGCGAAGGCATTGACGAAGTTGCTTGCAGCCGATGCCGAAGACAGTGCCACGGGATAGCCGTCAGCGATTCGCGCGAACGGATCAGGCGACGCGTTCGACCGCGTAGTCGGCGAGCACGTGCAGGGCGTCGCGGGCCAGGCTTCCGGGCAATGCATTGAGTGATTTCTGCGCCGCTCGCGCGTACGCGACGGCCCGCTGGCGCGTGTAGTCGAGCGCACCCGAATCGCGAATTGCCTGCAACATCGGCTCCAGCGCATCGATGTTGCCGTGCTCGATCGCCGCCCGCAGTGGCGCAGCAACTTCCGGCGCGCAGTTCGCGATGGCGTGGATCACGGGCAAAGTTGGCTTGCCTTCGGCGAGGTCGTCGCCGATGTTCTTGCCCAAGGTTTCTGCATCCGATACGTAATCGAGCACGTCGTCGGCAATCTGAAATGCGTAGCCCAGGTCGAGCCCATATTGCGCCAGAGCTTCCTGCTGATCGCTGGGCAGTTTTCCAAGCACGCCGCCAAGTCGCGTCGCTGCCGAGAAAAGTACCGCCGTCTTGCGATCAATCACATCGAGGTAGGCGCGCTCGTCGGTATCGGGATTGCCGATGTTGAGCAACTGCAACACTTCACCCTCGGCGATGCGGTTGGTGGTGTCGGCGAGGATCGACATGATCGCCATCGAATCCAGTTCCACCATCATCTGGAACGAGCGCGAATACAGAAAATCGCCGACCAGTACGCTGGCCGCATTGCCCCACAGCGCGTTCGCGGTCTTGCGGCCGCGACGCAGGTCGGACTCGTCGACGACATCGTCGTGCAGCAGCGTCGAGGTGTGGATGAATTCGATCAAGGCCGCGAGCGGAATGTGTTGCCGGCCATCGTAGCCAGCAGCACGCGCAGCAAGCAGGTGCAGCATCGGTCGCAGGCGCTTGCCGCCGCCGGTGATGATGTGTTCGGAAATCTGGTTGATCAGCACCACGTCGGACGAAAGGCGGGCTCGGATCAACTCGTTGACCGCCTGCATGTCGGCGCCGGCCATTTGCTGCGCATCGGCGAACGTCGTGATGGTTGCGGGCGCACTACTGGCGAGGATCGAACTCAAGCGATTGTCCGGTTGCGGGGTTTGTCGATTATAGCGGTCGTCCGGATGATCGCTGGCCGAACACGGTGTCGGTGCGAATGCCGTGGTACGCGGATGCAGTGGTATCGTTTCCAGCCCGGACCAATATCGCCCGAACCAGCAGCGCCGTCGTCATGACAGCCCGGGCAATCGTCAAAATGAGGAAGTCAGATGGATCCCCAGTTGCTCGAAACCCATGGCCCGCGCGAATCGATGGATTACGACGTTGTCGTCGTCGGCGGTGGACCGGCCGGACTCGCCGCCGCCATCCGTCTGAAGCAGCTCGCTGCGGAGGCTGGCAGTGAGCTTTCGGTCTGCGTGCTTGAGAAAGGTTCGGAAATCGGCGCACACATTCTCTCGGGTGCGGTGATCGACACACAGGCACTCACCGAGCTGCTACCGGACTGGAAGGAAAAAGGCGCGCCACTGAAGACGCAGGTCAGCGAAGACCGCTTCCTGTTCCTCACCGAAACCGGATCGGTGAAGGCGCCGAACTGGGCGCTTCCGGCGTGCTTCCAGAACCACGGCAACGTGATCGCCAGTCTCGGCGGCCTGGTGCGTTGGTTGGGCACGCAAGCCGAAGAATTGGGCGTCGAAATTTTCCCGGGATTCCCCGCAGCCGAGGTTCTATACGGCGAATCGGGCGAAGTGGTTGGCGTCGCGACGGGCAACGTCGGCGTCGGCAAGGACGGCGAAGCGACCGAGAACTTTCAGCTCGGCATGGAACTGCGCGCCAAATACACGCTCTTCTGCGAAGGTTCGCGCGGGCAACTTGGACGTGAGCTGATTGCGCGCTTTGAACTCGACAGGGATTGCGACCCGCAAAGCTATGGCATCGGCATCAAGGAGGTCTGGGAGATCGAGCCATCGAAACACCAGCCCGGCCTGGTGATCCACACAGCGGGCTGGCCGCTGGATTCCAGTACTTATGGCGGCTCGTTCCTCTACCACTACGAAGACAACAAGGTCGCCGTCGGCTACGTGGTTGGTCTGGGTTACGAGAATCCGTATCTCAGTCCGTTCGAGGAATTCCAGCGCTACAAGACGCATCCGGCGATTCGTGGGTTCTTCGAAGGCGGTCGCCGCGTCGGCTATGGCGCACGTTCGATCACGGCAGGCGGCTTGAACAGCTTGCCGAAGCTGGTGTTCAACGGCGGTGCATTGGTTGGCTGCGAGGCGGGATTCCTCAACGCATCACGCATCAAGGGCAGCCACGCCGCGATCAAGACCGGCATGCTCGCCGCGCAAGCCGCGTTCGACGCAGTCGCTGCCGGTCGCTCGCACGATGAGCTGACCAGTTACCCAGAAGCGTTCAAGGCATCGTGGCTGCACGACGAGCTGGACCGCGCCCGCAACTTCAAGCAGTGGATGGGCAAGGGCTTGTACCTGGGCACGTTGATGGTTGGTATCGAGCAGAAGCTGCTCGGCGGCAAGGTGCCGTGGACAATCCACCAGATGACGCCGGACTACCAGAAACTGAAACCGGCCGATCAATGCATCAAAATCGCCTATCCGAAACCTGATGGCACGTTGACCTTCGACAAGCTGTCGTCGGTGTTCCTGTCCAGCACTAACCACGGTGAGCGCCAGCCGGCGCATCTGACACTGAAAGATCCGTCGCTACCGACAACTGTCAATTTGCCGATTTACGCCGGCCCCGAACAGCGCTATTGCCCCGCTGGCGTCTACGAATATGTGCCTGATCCAGAAGGTGGCGAACGCCTGCAGATCAACGCGCAGAACTGCGTGCACTGCAAGACCTGCGACATCAAGGACCCGCGCCAGAACATCGTCTGGGTAGCGCCGGAAGGCGGCGGCGGGCCGAACTACTCTGGGATGTAGGTTTCAGCGATCGTC
>JBBSLA010000129.1:0-7290 GCA_038255665.1 Lysobacterales bacterium
AGCCGCGCGGCCTGCGCGAATACCTTGGCGCTGGAGGAACATGCGGTGGCGACAGTGATGCAGGGACCGCGCAGGCCGGTGGCGTGCTGCACGAAGTCGCCCAGCGAATGCGGCGTGTGCACGATCGGGCGGTCCAGGTCTTCCGGGAAGCGCCGCGCATCACCCTCGCCGACAAGGCGGGTGTAGGCCTCCTCGCTGGCGCCGATGCTCGCGGTGGAGGTGCCCATCACCACCGCCACTCGATCGGCCCCGTGCACGGTGATCATTTCCTGCACCGCGTCGAGCAAGCCGTCCTGCTGCAGCGCCAGCCAAGCCAGGCGGTTGTTGCGGCACTCCCACTGTGCCCATTGCGCCGGCAGGGGCGCGTCCTCGATTCCTTCGACGCGGCCGATCCAGCAGTCCAGCGGCTCCGGACCGAAGTCGTTGCGGCGAAGGCCGCTGCGACCTTCGCGCAGCGCGGACGACAGCGCATCGCGCCCTCGCCCCACTGCGGTGGTGGCGGTATAGGCGCGGATGGCGAGCGGTGGCATGGCAGGCAGCGGCAGCGAAGAAGGCACGCGATTTCCAGGGTTGCGGACAGGCGGAGTATATCCAGCGCCCGTCATGCCTGAATCAAGGACGGGCGCGCCGCAACCGCCAGCGTGCGAATTTTGCGATGCTCGGCGGCGGCCACGTACGTCACTGGAGTCGCGCTGCTTGAAGCGTTCCAGCTCGTCCGCGCTCAAGGTCGCCGGAACGCTGACCTGGTCGCTGAAGCGGATCCGAGTCTGGTCGCCGTTCGCTCAGTCGATGGCTTGAGCGCGATCGAACGAATGAGTTTCGCGAACGCCGCCTGTTTCGGTTTCATGTCCAATGCCCACTGTTCCGTCGTCGTCGTGCCGCTGATCGTGAACTGCTTGTCGAGTGCGGCAACGTCGCCGTTCAACAACGAAAACATCAGGGCGTTGATGATGCGTACCTTGACCGCCGCGACAACACCGTCATTGGCTTGCGCCGGCATCGCGACCAACAGTCAAAACATGGCAAAGCTTCGAATCATCGTGGTGCAACTCCCAGTTTCTGCCACAGCACGGGCGGGCAGACGTACAGCATTTCACCGGTTTCCACGTCGACGGCCACCTGGATGGTATGGGCCTTGGTCAGGGTAACGCCGGTTTCGGTGTCACGGATAACGTAGTCGATCTTCAAGCGGTTTTCCCATTCGACGATGCTGGCGCGAATCGTCAGCGTCTGCCGAAATCGTGCCGGCTTCACATATTTCAATCGCATGTCAACGATCGGCCAGGCGTAACCCGAAGCGGCCATGTCGGGGTAGTCGTAGCCGTACTTGGCGAGCACTTCGCAGCGCGCCAGTTCCAGATACTTCACGTAGTTGCCGTGCCAGACCACGTCCATCGGATCCAGATCGTGGAAGGCCGGCGACAGTGTGGTTTCGTGGCTGAAATCGTGCGTGCTCATGTGTCGTCGTACAGGGTCCACTCTTCGGCGCGGATCGCAGCGACCAGCTTGCCAAGATCGCGATCCAGCGCACGGTCTTCATCGACCAATGCGATCCGCGCGGCGAGATCTTCCTGCATCTGTGCGAGCGCCGGGCTCGGCGAATGATTCAAGTCCGCGCGCTGGCGCAGTTCGATGCCTTGACGAGCAGCGATCAGCATCGCGGCGGCAACCTGTTCGGTCAGTTCCAGCACGCGCAGCGCATCGCGCGCGGCAATGGTTCCCATGCTGACCTTGTCCTGGTTGTGGCATTCGGTGTAGCGCGAAAACACCCACGCCGGCATGGACAGCTTCAGCGCTTCAGCCGTCCACGCCGACACGCTGATCTGCAATGCCTTCAAGCCATGGTTGATTGCCGCGCGCGGTCCGGTCGATCCGGTCAGGTTGCTCGGCAGTCCATGGTTGTAGCGGGTATCGACCAACAGCGAGAGTGGGCGGTCAAGCAGGTCGGCGATGTTGGCGACAGCATTCTTCAAGCTATCCATCGCGAACGCGATGTGGCCGCCATAAAAGTGACCGCCGTGCAGCACCATGCCGTTGTCGGGGTCGATGATCGGGTTGTCGTTGGCACTGTTGAGTTCGTTCTCGATCAACTGGCGGAAAAACGGCAGCGCGTCTTCTAGCACGCCGATCACGTGCGGCGCGCAGCGCAGCGAGTAGCGGTCCTGCAGGCGTTGTTCATTGCCGCGTGGCCGCTCCGTCGCAAGGTCGGTGCGAACGCGCGCAGCGACGCGTTGCTGCCCGGCATGCGGTTTCACCTTGAACAACACGTCATCGTAATGATGCTCATTGCCGGCAATCGCGAACACGTTGCACGCGGTCAGACGCGTCGCGAGGCGTGACAGGTAATCGGCGCGGGTCCAGGCCAAACACGCCAGTGCGGTCATCACAGCGGTGCCGGTCATGATCGCGAGACCTTCCTTGGGTCGCAGCTTCAGCGGCGTGATGCCCAGTTCCTCGAACAGTTCGGATGTCTGACGGCGACGACCGCAATACAACGCCTCGCGCTCGCCACACAACACCGCGGCGACGTACGACAGCGGCGTCAGATCGCCACTCGCACCGACCGAGCCTTCGCTCGGAATAAGCGGCAGGATGTCGTGCTCCAGCAAGTGCTCCAGTTGTTCGAGCAGACCTATGCTGACGCCGGACCAACCCTGCGCCAGCGACGCCAGCCGCGCGACCAGAATGGCACGGGTTTCTTCGACATCGAACAACCGACCCATCCCGCAACCGTGGTACGCATAAAGATGGTGCGGAAGCTCGTCGATCAGTTCCGGCGGAATCGTCACCGTGCAGGAATCGGCATGGCCGGTGGTGACGCCGTAAACGACCCCGTCCTCTGCCAGCAGGCGATCCAGCACTTCGGCACCGCGAGCGATGCGTGAGCGGAAATCGGGATCTCGCGACAGAGCTGCATCGCGGCGATCACGCGCAATCGCCATCACGTCTTCAATGCGCAGAGCGCTGCCGTCGAAGCAGACCGGGTCGCGCGGCGGGCGATCGGGCTCGACCAGATCAGTGACGCTGGACATGCATTTGGTCCCAGAACGGAAAAAAGTTGAACCAATCGTACGGCGAACGCCGCAACAAGGCAGTCACTTCGTCGGCATAGCGTGCTGCGAACTGCGCGATCGCTGCTTCGCGCGCGCCGCGCGGCAGCACTACGCGATCACACAGCCGCACGAAGCGGATCATGTAGCTGTCGCCGGCATGGATGCAGCCCATGAACCAGACCGGGCAGCGCAACAGGCTGGCGAGCACCCACGGACCGGACGGGAAAGGTGCGGGATGGCCGAGGAAATCAACGGCGACCGTCTGGCTGGCGAACACCGGAACGCGATCGCCGGCGATGATGACGTACTCACCGTTGGCCACTTTGTCCGCAAGCATCACGGCCGTTTCCGGGCCGATATCGGTGACTTCAATCAGGTTGACTTCACTGTCCGGATTCAGTCGTCGCAGCAAGCGGTTGAAGCGCACGGCGTGACGGGTATGCACCAGGATATTGAGGCGCACCCCGCCGCGATGCTCCGCGATCGCCCGGCCGATTTCGAGGCAACCCAGGTGTGCAGCCACCACCAGTCCACCGCGACCGGCGGCGGCATCTTCGTAGAGCCGGTCGCGGCCTTCGGTCTGCACGCCAAAAATGCGATATCGGCCCGATGCCGCCAGCAACTTGTCGAGCATCGACTCGGCGAACAGGCCGACATGGCGAAGGCTGTCGAGCGCACCGGGCTCATGTCCGATCGCCTGCGTTGCCGTTTCGACGCGACGCAGGTATTGCAGTGACGCAGCACGCAAACGCGGATTCAGCAACCAGTGCACGAAAACGGCGGGATAGACACAGAGCCGAAACGGCCAGCGCCCGAGCAGGCGATGCACCCAGTACAGCAACCAGATGCCGGCCACCGAGGTGCTCTCGCCGATGTCGGCCCAGTGCTGGGCCTGGTTCGGGTTGCCAGTCATCGCGACAGCTTGCGCCAGAACAGCATCGGTGCGCGCAACAACATGCCGAAGAACAGCCGCGTATGCATCGCGGTGATGCGCAGGTTGTCGTGCAGCAGGTCGAAATGCGAGACGCCATCGCTGGGATAATTGACGCGGGTCGGCAGGTTGATGATGGCCATGCCGCGCCAGTAAAGCCGCACCAGGACCTCGACATCGAAATCCATGCGTCGCCCAAGACTCACTTCGTCGACCAGCTTTATCACCGGTGTCAGCGGATAGACGCGGAAGCCGCACATCGAATCGCGGATCGCGAACGACCAGGTATTGATCCAGACCCAGACATGGGTCGCGTAACGGCCGTATAGACGGCTTTTTGGGACCGACTCATCGAAGATCGGGCAACCGCAGACCAGCGCTCGCGGATGCTGCCGCGACTGTTCCAGAAACGCGGGAATGTCGGCCACGTCATGCTGGCCGTCGGCGTCGATCTGCAGCACGTGGCTGTGGCCGAGTTCGCTGGCGCGACGGAATCCCGCGATCATCGCCGCGCCCTTGCCCTGATTGATGGGCAGGCGAACCAGGTTGATCGCGTCATCGCTCGCGACCAGCGCGTCCAGCACTGCTGCGCAACCGGGTTCGCTGCCATCGTCGACAAGGATCAACGGCAAGCCATGTTCGCGCACACCGCTTGCCATAGCGCCAATTGCAGCGCCGTGGTTGTAGACCGGAATGACGACCACCTCCGAGCGCGCCGTGGATGTCACGACGCCGACCCGAACACGATGCGACCACTCGAATGCCGCCCGGCCTGCGACGAGAACCCGAACGTAAGCGTGGCGCGTTCACGGTTCCACCCCAGCGTGACTTCGACCGCGTCGCCGGGACGAACTACCTGCTGGAACTTGAGCGCCTCCATGCAGCGAAAATCATCACCGATGCCGAACAACTCGCGGCCGAAGCGCACCGCCCACTCGACCTGGACCACGCCGGCAAGCACGGCGGCCCGATCGAAGTGGCCTTCGAAATAAGGCGATGTGGGATCAATCTCGAGGGCCAGGGTGACGCAGTCGCCGTGCCGATCAATCAGTCGCGCATAGGGCCGACGTGGGTCGAACAGCACCTGCGCGGCGGCATCAGTCGTCTTGCCTTGCTCGTTCTGCGGCAACGCCCAGACCAGCCGCCAGCGCTCGGGACGCTCACGCGTTTCGATACGGGAAGCGAGCAGGCCACGCAGACCTTCCGTGTAGGCGCGGCGACCTTGTGCAACGACCAGCGCCCAACCTTTTGGACTCGGCACGACGACCACGCCAAGTTGCGCGTGGGCCTTGTCTGGCAAAAGGGAGCGCGCGTCATCGACCAGATCGCTCGCGAGCAATGCAGCCTCGATCGCGGCCAGCGACAGTCGCTTCTCTTCAACTTTTACGAGACACACGGTGTCGTCAGCGACGATATCGACCAAACCACTCATGCCTGCGCCGCACGAACACGTCGGCGCACCAGCCACTCACCCGCGAACAGCAGTCCCATCAGCAGGTAGGCAATCAGTCCGTTGTATAGCGCCCATGCCGCATCACTGCCCCACAACACAGTGGCCAGCGCGATGCTGCCATTGACGATGAAAAAGCCGCACCACACCTGGGTGACACGTCGCGTGTACCGCACACCCGATTCCGGCAGGTCGGGTTCTTGCAGGCGCGCGAGGCGTTCGATCGCGCTGGGCGGGTGACGCAGACTGATTGCAAACACAGCCAGCAACACCGCATTGACCAGCACCGGGTAAAACTTTAACGGCAGAACGCTGTTGCCGAAAGCGGCAGCGGCTGCGAGCAACAAGCCGCCGCCGGCAGCGACCAACCAGATGGGTTGCCGTGTCGCCAATGCGCGCAAACCTGCCACCACCACCAGCAACAGGGCGAGCCAAGCTGGTGCGACCTTGCCCATGCCGAGCCAGACCAGCAGGGGATAGGCAACGGTGAGCGCACCTACGACCAGCATCGCGGATTTTCGGACGGCGGCTGCCATCGAACGATCCCTAGTCGCCGGGCTGGCTGATCAGGGTATGTAGCGCATCGACCACATCCTGCAACGTACGCACGTTCTTGAATGCTTCCGGCTGCAGGCGCTTGCCGATCAGCGGACGCAGTTTCACGATCAGGTCGACGGCATCGATGCTGTCGATGTCCAGGTCTTCATTGAGGCGCGCCTGCGGGGTGATGCGTTCGGGCGCAATGTCGAAGGTTTCCTGCAGGATCGACGACAGGCGTTCGAAAATTTCTTGCTGGGTCATGCGTGCGATTTCCCCCTGTCGCGATTCATGCCGGTGGCGCGGTTTTGGCGGGCGCCGATTCAACGTAGGCAACCAGCGCATCGACGCTGGCGAAATGGGTGCGCGTTTCGGCCGAGTCGGCCGACAGCACCACGCCGTAGCGCATCTGCAGGGCCAGGCCAAGCTCCAGCGCGTCGATGGAGTCCAGCCCCAGCCCGTCCCCGAAAAGTGGCGCGCCGGCGTCGATGTCGTCCGGTTTGATGTCCTCGAGGTTCAGAGCATCGATGATCAGTTGCTTGACTTCCAGTTGCAGCGCGGCGCTGGTCATTCGTGATTCCGTGGTCGGGTCAGCCGGGCTGACATGATAGCGACAAGCGCTGCACTTGGCGGTATCAATGAGGTCAGGTTGTCTCGAAATAATCGTGCAGCAAGCGTGTCAATTCACGCGCTGATCGCGCTTCCTCGCCGTCGACCAGGAACGGCGCGATGGCGATGTCCTCTTCGACGCTGATCGTGAACTGCCCGCGGCGCGGGGGAACCTGCCACCAAGGCCGGCCTTTGTTCAACATCAATGGCTCGCAACGGATGCGCACCGGGGTGATGTCGCGCGCACCGCGCACGGCGATGTTGGCAGCGCCCCGCTGCAGGCTCATGGACTGGCCCGGACGCGTACGCGTGCCTTCAGGGAACATCACCAGGTTGTTGCCGGCGCGGAGCGAGGCGATGCAATCCTCGACCAGACCAGCGCCGGAATCGTTGGAAAGGTAATCGGCGGCGCGCGCCGGTGCTCCGATGAACGCGTTGTGGAACAGGCCCGAGCGCACCACGCAGTCGGCGTTCGGGATCAACGAAATCAGGAAAACAACGTCGATCAACGTCGGGTGATTGGCCAGCACCAGCAGTCCACGGCGCTGCAATCGCCACTGATCGATCACTTCGTAACGCAGCACGCCGAGCAGGCGCATCCAGCCGACAAAAGCTCGGAATCCCAAGTGGATCGCCTTGCGGGCCAGGCTCCGCCGTCGCACGCGATCGCGCACCAGCAGATGCAGCAGCGGTACGCCGACGACGCCAAG
>JBBSLA010000130.1:0-7288 GCA_038255665.1 Lysobacterales bacterium
CAGATACAGCAGCGCTGCGATGGTGACGAAAAAGCCGATCTTTACCAAGGCGCGACCAATGCGGGAGCGGTAGGCGCGATCGGGCATCAGCCACAGGTAGACGGCGAATGGCAGGCACAGATACAGGCCTGCCAACGCGTCCAGCAACAATCCGCCCAACCACGCTTGTGGCAGCAGCCAAAAGGTCACAAGCCCTTCATGCAAAGCGACTGTGGACAGCACCATTCGCGATACCAGCGACGTTGCGACGAACAGCAGCCACAGCAGCGCCAGCGAGCGAAATCGGTCGAAACGAGCGGCCATGGGTAACGCCGGCCAAGCTCGAACCTCGCCTGTTGCCGCGTTTTCCGGCCGGAATGGGAAACGCTGATCGCTCGCTACGGACATCGATACCGCCTACTTCAACACTGGGGTATCCAATGCTGGGCAGCAGCACGTCGAAGCCGCGTCGAGATTATGTCGAATTTTCGTCGAAGCGAATGCTGAAGCGGGTTCCGCGTCGCGTGCCCTCAGTGGCGGACTCCAGGTCAATCAACCAGCCCTGCTGTTGGCAAATGCGTCGCGCGATGGCGAGACCAAGGCCGCGTGGTTCCGATGCTTCGGTCGGACTTGGCGACTCGTCGGAATAGCGGCCACGATGGTAGCGGTCAAAGACGAATGGCAACGCCTGCGCATCAATACCGGGACCATCGTCTTCAACTGACAATGCAGCGTCGGAATAGCCGAGGGTCAGCGTGGCGGGTGCGGCATGCTCGATTGCGTTTCCGATCAGGTTGCGCAACACGATCAGCAAGGCGTAGCGATCGACGAAGACGCGCTGTGCGGGAGCGATCCGATTGACCATGCCCAGGCCAGTTTGCTCGGCACGCGCCTGCAATCCTTCGAACACGCCGTCCACGAGTTCAGCCAAGGCCAGCTGTTGACGTTGCGGTGGCGTGTGTCCCTCGCTCAAGGAGCGCGTTGACGCGATCGTCGCAGTGATCTCGTCAACCGTCGCCAACATGCGTTCGACGCGATTCTGCGAGCGCGTAACAGTGTCGCCATCGAGCATCATCATCTCGATGTCGGTCCGCAGTGCCGCCAGCGGCGTTCGCACCTCGTGGCTCAGGTTGGAGGAAAATTCGCGCTGACGGGCCATTGATCGGTCGACGCGGTCCTGCATCCGGTTGAAGGCTTCGAGCAAGCGACCAGGCTCGTCCGTGCCCGGTGGATTCATCCGGCTTCCGGCGCTGGTTTCCGGATCCCAGTTGGCGATGCGTTCGGTGACGGCCCGGATCGGTTCGACCACGACCCGCCCGATCAGGCGTGCCAACCAGAGTCCGGCGGCTGCGCAGGCCACCCACATCAATAACAGGATCAACCCGAACTGGGATACGCGGTGTTCGTTGGCCGTGGCATCGAACATCAGCAGGATGCGACCGTGCACGGAGTCGGTCACCAATACGTGCAACGCCATCTGGCCGGTCTCGATTTCGTAAGGACCACCGACCGGCAGCCCGCGCAGCACATCCGGCTGCGCACTGCGCCGCGCTGCGTCGCCGATCCAGGCGCGCACGCCGCGACCCAGGTCAATCGCGTTCGCCGATGCCGTCAAGTCGCCGCCGTCCAGTCGTTCCAGCAGCCGATGCATCTCGATCGACAACAATTGATCGGCCAGCTCGTCCTCCTGCTCGTACATCACCGAATACGCCATCACTGCCATCAGGCCGACCGATAGCGCGACCATCACGGCCATCGCCCAGGTGACGCGGTGGGTGAGGGATCGGGCTGACTTCATGTTGACGCGTCGCCGTCGCCCACCAGTTGCCAGCCGATACCGTGAACGGTGCGAACGCCATCGAATCCAGCGTCGGCCAGCGCCTTTCGCAGCAGGTGGACCTGGCCACGCAGAGCGTCCGTGTCTGGTGGATCGTCGCCCCACGCGGCGGTTTCCAGTTCTGCGCGTGGCACCACGCGACCGGGATCGCTCAACAGCGCCTCCAGGATGCTCCAGCCTTTTGGTGTCAATCGCACCAGCCGGTCGTCGACGCGAACTTCATGACGCCGGCCATCGATCACCAACCGGTCGAAACGCCGCAATGGTGTTGCCACGCGCCCGCTCGCACGCGCCAGCAACGCACGCACGCGAGCCTCCACTTCGACCAGCACGAAAGGCTTGGTCACGTAATCGTCGGCGCCGTGTTCGAAGCCGGCCAGCTTGTCGGCGATATCGTCTCGCGCGGTCAGCATCAGTACCGGTGTCGCCAGCCCAAGCGTGTTGCGCAAGCCGTGCAGGACGGTGAAGCCGTCGACGCCAGGCAGGCCGACATCCAGCACTACCGCATCGAACCTTGTGGTCGCCAGACGCTGCAACGCTGTCCGGCCGTCGTAGGCCGCGTCCACGACAAAGCCGCGCATCTCAAAGAACGAGAAAAGGTTGCCGGCGATGATGGCGTCGTCTTCGACGATGAGCAGACTGGGTGGTGGCGACATGAGCTACTTGAACGATTGCGCGCGTCGCAATGTACGCCATGACGCTTCGAATCGTTGAATGTTGGCAGCCGATCGCGGTGCAGCGCTGCGCTTACAACACAAGAGGCGACTTGCTCCCGGTGCGCCCGGGAGCAAGTCGCCGTCATGGGCGAAAGACTGTTTCGATCAATCGCGCGTCATTCGCAGCCGTCGCAGTCGAACCCCGTCTTGAAGATCGTATCGTTGACGCGGTAGGCGTGAAGGTCGTCGACCACCCATCGACCGAAAGTGGTTGAGGTTGTTGAGGCGGTTATCCGACCGATGCGACCACCGGAGGGAATCGGTCGATTCACCACCTTCAGCACGCGATCAACGTAGATGTCGTACTGGCCGGCGTCGAAGCGATAGCGAAATTCGAACTGCTGCTCAACCACTGCGGCATGGCTGGCGAAGACCACGCTGCCGGACGAATCGAAGGTTCGAACATCACCGTTGCTCAGGAATGTGAGAGAACCCAAGGTTCCCGTCGAACTACCTTGCTCCGACAGCGTGATGGTGAAGCTATCGTTGCTGTTGGTCGACAACACACGCATACCGATACGCAGTTCGCCGCCGGTCACTTCCGCGTTCTGGATGAGCTCGAAGTGTGCGGACTTGGGTATCCCTGTTGTCGACTGCTGTAGCGCCAGGGAAGGCGTGAAGAACATGAATGGGAGAGTTTGTGCGAACAAGCTTGAGTCGACGAAAATGGGCTGGCCAGCTGCCGCACCGCCGGTGCCGATCTGCTGGTTGAGTGACTGCTGGTTGAAGTCGGCGTCGAGCAATAGTGGCTGGTGTTCGACACGCACATCGTCGATCACCCATTCCTGGGTCGAGTTGCCGGTCAGGCTGAAATCGATGGCGCCGAAACCGCGCTCGAGATCGGTGACGCTGTGCTTGGCATTGCCAACACGCCTTATGCCATCCACATAGACGTCGTAGGAGCCGGCAGCCAACTGATACACCAGGTTGAAACGGTAGGTCGTGTTCGGGGCATAGGTGAGAATCGGGACTTCGAAACTCAGTGAATCCAGTGTTTGCACTGTACCGGTCGAGAGGAATTCGATACCGCCGAAAAAGCCAGCGGTGCTGTTCCGTTCGCGCATTCGAACGCGAAAGGTGTCGAGCACGGGTGGCGTACGGACTGTGAAACCGACGTGTAGCTCACCCCTGCGCACCTGAGCGCCGCCGAGCAGCTCGAAACGAGCGATGTTGTCCACCATGGGGGAGGCTTGGCTGAAATGCAGCGACGGCGTTGATAGCGGCGTAGCGCGGACGATCGCGGTCAACCCGTTTGCTATCGAAGTCGGCTCACCAGCGATCGCCCCGGCAGTTCCAATCGGGTTGTTGACCAGGCTGTTGTTGAAGTTTGCATTGAGCAAAAGGGTGCGCGTATGGGTGACGAACAGATCATCGACGCTCCAGGTCTGCGCGGGAAAGGTTTGATTCGTTGCAAAGGTGACACGTCCGACGCCTACCCCACTGGCGGTAACACCGTGCGGGCGGTTACCTAGCAGCAACACGTTGTTTACGCGAAGGTCGTAGGTGCGGGCTTCCAGGTGGTAGATGTATTCCACCTTGAGGATTTCACCCGGCGAGTACGTGCTGAGGTTATTGGAAGACCCCGTGGTATCGGTCGCATTGATACCGCCGGCGGGGGTGAAGATGAGCCAGCCGAAATTGTTGAATGCGTTACCGACATCGCTGACCCTGAATTGAAAGTCCATCAATATGGAAGGCGCCCGAACCGTGAATGCGAGACGCAAATCGCCGTCCCGAATAACTTCCTGGCCGGGAAATTCGAAGACGAGGCTGTCGAAACTGGTGCCGGTCGAATGACTGATATTCAGAGAAGGCGTTGGCAGCCTGCCCGCCTGCACGATGGCATTGATGGAGGGATGGACAAAGATCGGCTCGCCTACCGTCGGTCCGCCGGCACCGATGGGCATACCCAGCGGTTTGTCGTTGAAATTGGCGTTGAGCAACACGGTCGTTGTTGCCCAACTCGGCGCGGCGAACAGGCCACCTGCGATCAGGAGCAGGCCGACCAGGGCTTTCGGGAACAGGCGTTTCATGACAGAACCTCCGCAGCGTCGAGACAGGATTTGCAGCCTGCCGCGATGTCGCGAAAAAGTTCTCCAGAAATTCTCAGGGAATTGTCAAGAAGATATCAAGTCGTTGTTTCAATTGAGATTTTATAGACTGTTTTGACGTCTTTTGATGGCCTTACTGAAACGCCGCACTCGGTGCAGCGATGATTCCGCCCAGTTTTGCGGCCTGCAACTCTTTCAGTTTGGTGCTGCGAGCGGGTCCCGCGGTCGGAAGGCGTGTCACTTCGGCAAGCAGGGAAAGCGTGCCAAAGCCTTCGCTGGCAGCAATCCGTGCCAGCCGCAGCAGACGTTCGTCGCGTTCATCGCCAGTCGCCAGCCCGGCGAGTATCCATTCGGCTTGCTGTTGTTGGGGTCGATTGCCCGATTGCAGCACCGGTTCGCGCAGGCGATTCATGATCGTCTGCGCCACCGCGCTGTTGCCAGCGGCCAGCGCCGATTCGGCGGCGATCAATCCCGCGAACAGCGCATCTCGGTCCTCACCAAGTCGTTTGAATTCTCCTTCGATGGCTTCCAGCCGCACCAGCAGGCGATCAGAACCGGGCGACTCACGTAGCTCGATGCGCAGCAGCAGCAAGTCGGTGGCGAGCACCCAGGCGCGCGCGCCGGCTTCTTCACGCAAATTGCGTGCCTGCTGGAAGTGCTTGACGGCGCCGGCCGCGTCGCCAGCGAATTCCGCGACCCGACCCGCTGCGGCGAGCACGGCAGCCCGTCGCATCGGCGAGCCTTGGTCGTCAAATTGATCGACCTCGGCGAGTGCCGCCCTGGCGCGATCAGCATGACCTCGCAGCAGTTCCAGCTCGGCACGCGATGCCGACACCTGCAAGACGAAGTCGATGGCGTCGGCACCGAGCAGCACGGTGAACGCTTCGTCGAAATGCTTGATGGCCGCGTCCAGTTCGCCAACTTCGCGTTCGATGATGCCCAGATTGAAGGCGGCGCGACCGACTTCGATGGCGGAACCGAATTGTCGCTGCCGCTCCAACACCTGGGCATGCGCTTCGCGTGCTTGCTCATTGTTACCGCGACGCGCGGCGACAGCGGCGACACTGGCAAGCGCCGCCGTTTCACCACGCGGGTCTTCGCTCACCCGAAACAAGCTCGCGCTGCGCGCAAACGCGGCCTCCGCTTCATCGAGACGACCAACATGGACCATCAACACGCCGCGATTGAGTACCGCGATCGCTTCGCGCGCCGGATCGTCGTTGCGGGCTGCGATGTCGATGGCCCGATCCAGCGTGCCGCTCGCCATGTCGCGCTTGCCGGTCTTCATGTAGGCCAGCCCCAGCGCGGTATTGATGTCGATCAGCAGCGCGGGTTCGCCGGCCTTTTCCGATGCCGCCAGCAAGGCCTGCATTCGCTCGCCAGCCTCGGCCGCCTTGCCGCGATCCACGTCGAGATGTGCGGACTCAAGGTCGGCGCGTCGCTGCTCGCCATGACGGCCCTGCACCGCGAAGCCGCTACTGGCGGTCGCGAATGCGCGCTCGGCCAGCGCGATGTCGGCGCGCTCCCTCGCCACCGTGCCGGCGAGCAGGGCGAGATCCGGCGTGGCGGTGACGATGTGGGGTTCGAGCGCTTTCAATGTCTGCTCGCCCTGGCCGCGATCCTGCTCGATCTTGCTGCGCAACTGCCAGGCGGCGACCAGTGTTCGCGCCGGATAGCGATCAGGATTTTCGAAAACCGGCTGCAGCAAGGCCAGCGCGACTGCCGGCTTCTCCTGGCCGATGGCCAGACGCGCTCGTGACACGCGCAGCGCATCGTCGGCTAGCCATGGCGATTGCGTGACCAACTCGGCCAGGATGGTCTCCGCCGCCTTCCACTGGCGCGCTCGCAATTGCCGGTCGATCAACGCGAGCGTGTTGTCGACATCTTCCGGGACCAAGTGTTGGTAAGCGCGCAGCGCCGCCATGGCTTCCGCACTGGCACCGTTCAAGTCAGCGCGCTGCGTATCGACCAGCAATTGACCGGGCGTTGAATGGCCGGCCGCATCGGCTACGGATGCCAACACCGCCGCCGCCGCTGACCAGTCGCCGGCGCGTCGGTCCGCGCGAGACTGCAAAAGCCGTAACGATGCTGGCGCATCCAGATCGGTCAGGGCCAGTCGCAGGCCGGAGCGGGCGCCGTCCAGATCGTCCCATTGCAGTGCCAGCGAGGCGTTCGCCAGCGTTTCGAGCGCTGCGCTGTCGCTTGGCCAGCCGGGTTCCGTTGCAGTGCGTGGTGGCAACTGAAGCGCCGTGCGGACGGCTGCCGTCAGCGCACTGCTGCGGGACGCAAAATCACCGCTCGCTGGGTCGCCTTGCTGCAGGGCCGTTTCGTCGCCAGCATGAAGGCTCCATGCGCCGGACGCATCAATGCGAAGTTGGCGTGGCCCATTCGCTGACGGAGCGAGCAGGGCTGCGGAGTCCGGTGCAAGCACGATCACATCTTCGGCAGCAGCCAGGCGCAACCGCAACAACTCCGCTTCGGTCACTCGCTCCGGCGCGGCCGTGATCGCGATCACTGGTCGCGTGCCCGGAACTGCGGTGCCTGGAGTGATGGCATCGCCGCGCCAACGCAACAGCATCGCCGTGCTGCCGATCACGATGATCGCCAACGCGACCAAAGCGGCGGTCCGCCAGGGACGAGGCGCGCGCGTCGCAGGTTCTGGCAGATCGTCACGCGGGGGCCGTGCGGGCGTCGCAGCGGCTTGC
>JBBSLA010000131.1:0-7286 GCA_038255665.1 Lysobacterales bacterium
CAAGCCGAACGCATCCAGGCACAGGAGCAAAAGCGCGCCGAGCAGGCCGAACGCTCCGAGGCCCAGCAAATGCAACGCAACCAACAGGCCGAACGCTTGCAGGCGCAGGAGCAACAGCGCGCAGAGCAGGCCGAGCGTTCGGAGGCCCAGCAGGTGCAACGCAACCAACAGGCCGAACGCTTGCAGGCGCAGGAGCAGCAGCGCGCAGAGCAGGCCGAGCGCTCCGAGGCCCAGCAGATGCAACGCAACCAACAGGCCGAACGCTTGCAGGCGCAGGAGCAACAGCGTGCCGAGCAGGCGAATCGCGAACAGGCGCAGCAAATGCAACGCCAGCAGGAACAGCAAGATCGCCAGGCGCAGATGCAGGAACGTCAGCAGGAGGCACAAGCGCGGCAGGCGCAGCAACAGGAACAGATGCAGGAACGCCAGCAGCAGGCACAGCAGATGCAGCGCCAGCAACAGGCCCAACAACAAGCCGAGCAACAGCAACAGCAACAGCAACAGCAACAGCAACAGCAACCACCGCCACCAGCGGCGCAGGATCAACGTGAGCTACGCAAGCAGCAAAAGCGTGAGGAACGTGAAGCCAAGGAAGAGCAGCAGGATCGCTAAGTGACGCGACCACCGTCCTGAACAAAAATCGACCCGCATCACCGCGGGTCGATTTTTTTGACGTGTGTATGAGCGATCCGACCGGACAGTCACGAAGCGGCGGTTACAATGTCCCCGATGAAGATCCTGCTCAACGGCGCGGAACAAGAATTGCCCGCGGAGTCCACCGTCGCCGACCTGCTCATCCACACTAGCTACGCCGAGCGTCGCGTCGCGGTCGAACTCAACCAGCGCATCGTGCCGCGCAGCGCGCATGCCACCCAGCCGCTGCAGGAAGGCGACCGCGTCGAGATCGTGCACGCGATCGGCGGCGGCTGACCGACGAGAAATCCTGATGAACCAAGCCTCGAATAATCCGCTGGCGTCCGAACCGCTGATCATTGCGGGCCGCCGTTACGGCTCTCGATTGCTGACTGGCACTGGCAAGTACAGCGATCTCGATCAGACCCGTGCGGCAACCCTTGCCGCCGGAGCGGAAATCGTCACCGTCGCCATTCGCCGTGCGAACATTGGACAGGACCCGAGCCAGCCAAACCTGCTCGATGCGCTGCCGCCGAACGAATTCACGATCCTGCCAAACACGGCCGGCTGCTACACCGCCGACGACGCGGTTCGCACCTGCCAACTCGCACGCGAGCTTTTGGACGGGCACAAGCTGGTCAAGCTTGAAGTGCTCGGAGACCAGCGCACGCTGTTTCCCGACGTGGTGCAGACGCTCGACGCCGCCGAACGATTGGTTGCCGATGGTTTTGACGTGATGGTCTACACCTCGGACGACCCGATCCTGGCCAAGCGGCTCGAAGAGATCGGTTGCGTTGCCGTGATGCCGCTCGCGGCGCCGATTGGCTCCGGTCTTGGCATCCAGAATCGCTACAACCTGATGGAGATTGTCGACAACGCCAAGGTGCCGATCATCGTCGACGCCGGCGTTGGCACGGCTTCGGATGCCGCGATCGCGATGGAACTCGGTTGCGATGGCGTGTTGATGAACACGGCAATCGCTGGTGCGCGCGATCCGGTCTTGATGGCGCACGCGATGAGGCTTGCCGTCGAAGCCGGCCGTGCGGCCTTTCTTGCCGGACGCATTCCACGCAAGCGCTACGCATCGGCGTCCAGCCCCATCGACGGCACCATCGGCTGATATGTCAGGCGACGCGCACGCAACGGAATCGCCATCGCACAGTCGCCACGTTCGCAGTTTCGTGCGCCGGATCGGTCGGATTACGCCAGCACAACAGCGTGCCTTCGATGCGCATTGGGCCGACTATGGCATCGACTACAGCGGCGAGACGCGCGACTTCGCCAAGCTGTTCGGTCGCGACGCGCCACTGATCGTCGAGATCGGTTTCGGCAATGGCGAGCAGTTGTTGCATGCGTCGTCGGCCGAGCCGGATGCGAACTTCATCGGTATCGAAGTGCACACGCCCGGTGTCGGTCGGCTGATGAATGGCCTCGCTTCACTAGCATTGCGCAACGCCCGAATCTACGCCCACGACGCGGTCGATGTGCTGCGCGACGAGATCGCGCCGGACAGTCTCGCCGAAGTCCGCATCTACTTCCCCGATCCGTGGCCGAAGGCGCGCCACAACAAGCGGCGCCTGATCCAGCCCGACCTCGTTGCCCTGATTGCATCGCGCCTGCAACGCGGTGGACTGCTGCACCTGGCGACCGACTGGGAGGCCTACGCCGAGCACATGCGCGAGGTGCTCGAAGCCAGCGCGTATTTCGAGAATGTCGAAGCGCCCGGTGCGGCGGTCCAGCGTCCGGCGTGGCGAATCCAGACCCATTTCGAGCAGCGCGGAAGAAAGCTCGGGCATGGTGTCTGGGATTTCATCTATCGGCGCAGTTGACTCCGTGATGATGACGGGCCAGATTCCCAGCGTCATGACCGTCGCCCTGTTCCTGCGCCCTGCCGATACCCTGCCCAGGGTCCTCCGTCAACACTGCGGCGTTCGCGTCGCATCGACGACAATCCGCTGACATGGAGAACCTGCTGCAAAGCGGACTCACCCTGACACCGGAAATGATGATTGTGTTCGGCCTGTTGCTGTTCACCGTCACCATGCTGGTGCTGGAATGGATCCGCGCCGACCTGGTCGCCTTGCTGGTGCTGGTCGCGATCGGTGTCACCAACCTGACGCCGGTCGAGCAACTGTTCGATGGATTCTCCGGCACCGCCGTCATTTCGCTGCTGGCGGTGATGATCATGGGCGCAGGACTGGATCGAACCGGCGTGCTTGGCAAGGCGGCGTCGTTCATCCTGCGAGTGGGCGGCGGCGCCGAATCGCGCGTGTCGATGATGGTCAACGGCATGGCCGGCAGCCTTTCATCGGTGATCCAGAGCCAGGCGCTGGCGGCGTTGTTCATGCCGGTCGTCAGCCGCATCAGCGCGCGAACCGGCTTGCCGTTGAAGCGACTGCTGTTGCCAATGGCGTGCAGCATCCTCTGCGGCACCAGCATGACGATGATTTCCAATTCGCCGTTGATCCTGCTCAATGACTTGATCGCCAGCGCCAATCGCAACCTGCCGCAAGGTGCTCAGACAATCGAAACGTTTTCGCTGTTTGCGATTGCGCCGGTCGGTATCGCGTTGCTGCTGGTGGGGCTTGCGTTCTTCGCGATTTTCTCTCGCTGGCTGCTGCCCAGTGGGGACGGTGATGGCAAGGTGACGCCGGGTCGCACCGAGACCTACTTCGCCAAGATGTACGGCATCGAAGGCGAAGTGCGCGAGTTGCTGGTCACGGCGGAAAGTCCGCTGGTCGGCATGAGCATCGGCGAAGCGGAGCAACTGCACGATGCGCCACTGATCCTGGCGCTGAAGACCAATGGCGAGTCACGCTTGTCGCCGCCTGTCGACCAGATGATCTGGGTCGGCAGCGTGCTGGGCGTGCTCGGCGAACGCGAACAGGTCAACGATTTCGCCAACAACCAATTGTGCCGCGTGCAACCACGCTTGCGCGATTTTGGCGACATGTTCAATCCGACCCGGGCAGGCACTGCCGAGGCGGTGATCCCACCGACGTCGCAATGGGTGAAGAAAAAGGTCAGCGAACTTCGCCTGCGCAAACGGCTTGGCATCAGCGTGCTGGCGGTGACCCGTGGCGAAGAGGTTTACCGCGAAGACGTGCGCTCGATGGAGCTGCGTGCCGGCGACACGCTGGTGCTGCACGGGTTCTGGCGCGACCTGGCGCTGGCCGCGGAGGCGCGTGATTTCGTGGTCGTTACCGATATTCCGCAGGTCGAACAGCGGCCGTCGAAGATCTGGCATGCGCTCACGTTCTTCGGGCTTGCGATGGGGCTGGGACTGTTCACCGACTTGCGCCTGCCGGTGGCGATGCTGGTCGGCGCGGTCGGCATGCTGCTGGCCGGCGTGCTGAGCATGGAAGAGGCCTACAAGGCGATCAACTGGAAAACGATCTTCATCATCGCCTCACTGATTCCGCTCGGCCTGGCGATGGATTCAACCGGCGCGGCGACATGGATGGCGCAGGAGATCATGGTGCATCTGGGCACGCTTCCGCAGTGGGCGTTGCAGGCCTGCATCGCCATCCTCGCGTTGCTTTTCTCGCAAGTGATCTCGAACGTTGGCGCAACGGTGATGATGGTGCCCATGGCGATCAATATCGCACTGGCTTCTGGCGGCAACCCTGCGGCGTACGCGATGATCGTCGCCATTTCGACGTCGAACACGTTCCTGTTGCCTAGTGCCAGCCCGGTGCTGCTGGTCGTCGCCGGACCGGGTGGCTATCGCAGCAGCGACTTCCTGCGCATTGGACTGCCGCTGACACTCCTGATGCTGGTCACCGGCCTGATTGGGGTCAACCTGCTGTTCGGTTGAATCTCCTTCCCGTGACGCGCCGCGACGTGGTCAGGCGATCAGCGATTGCGTGCCGACGGGCAGATATGCGATCCGGTATTCCGACGGCAGGCGATGCTGTTGGTGTCGACAGCGGCAGCCGATTCGCGGAACAGGAAATCCTGGCGAAGGCGCAAACCTTCGCTGACGCTGGCCGGTGCGAACTGCCACTGGCGTAACGCGTCACGAGCGGCGGCAGCGAAACGACCGTCCGCATCGCCCGCTACGACGACGATATCGGCAACCGTGCCGTCGCTGGCAAGCGCGAATTCGAATTCGACATGGCCCTGCGAGCGCCCGACCGCGACATCGGGATAGCGCGGCATCACCCGACGCAACAGCCGAGGTGGCGGCAGCGCGGCGGCTGGCGCAACCGTTTCCGGAACGGCTACGACTTCGATCGGTGCCTCGATGGATGACGGCGAGGCGACAGGTTGGGAAATGGCGGCGATTGTGGGGATCGACGCAGTGGCCGCAGCCGAAGTGGCCAACACGTTCGCGGCATCCGCAGTGGCCGCAGTCAACGACGGCGTCGCGCTTGCAACGCGCCGGTTCTTGTCGGGTACTTCATCGACCGCTCTGCTTTCCACGTTCAACGGCTCAGCAACCGGAACGACGGCCGGCAACACCAGTCGCTGCTGGCTGGGAATGGCGATGGCGAGATCGCGCGACACGTCCAGCGCCAGGTCGAACATCAACGCGGCCTGCGGGCGCGGAAGTTTTTCCAGCAGGCTTTGACCGAGTCGCTCCAGCGACTCACGTTGCTCGCGCAACTGCGTGGCTACCAGCAGTGCACCGCCAAGCAGCATGGTCAGCACGACCCAGTAGCTCGCGTTGCTGCGTGTTTGTTGCGGGCGCTCGGCAGGTGCAAGCAGGATGCGCTGGACGCGGTCGAGCAGGAAACCACCGCTTGCGGCGAGCACCAGCGGACTCGATTGCATGCGCAGTTCCTGCAAGGCGGCCAGCGTGCGCACGTAGTCGGTCGATGCCTGGCGGTCTTCGCCCAACACCAGCCGATCACAGCAGACCTCGCGCTCGTGGCGCACGTCGCGGCCAATCCAGTGCACCACCGGGTGATAGAACAGCAGCGTCTCGACCACAGTCTGGGCGAGATTGATGTAGTGGTCATAGCGACGCAGGTGGCTCAGTTCGTGGGCCAGGATCAGCTCCAGTTGCTGGCGCGGGAAATTGAGTGCAACGGCGGTCGGCAACAGGATCACCGGCCGCACCCAACCGAACAGGGTAGGTGTGTCGATCAGGTCGGAAACCAGCACGCGCACATGGCGCAGGTAGCCGACCCGAATGGCGACGGATTCCAGCAATCGATCGATCCGCGCATTGTTCGATGCGCTGGCGACGATTCGCGCGTAGCCACGCATCTCACGGATCGCGCGCAGCGCGAAGACCAGCACGCCGATCGACCACAGGCTGACCAGCCACGGCATCAGTGCGTCGAGATCGAACCGAAACGCGGTCGCTGCATCGACGGCGCTGAGAGCGACCCCCGAATCGCTGGCAGCGGCGAACGCCATTGGTTCGGCTTGGGCAAGCAGGCTGGCCGTCAGCGGAATGCATAGCGCCAGCAATACCATCGCGATCAGGCCGGCGGCATAGCGAAGGTTGGCGCGCTCAGTCGGAAACTGGCTGCGAACCAGCGCGTACAGTGCACCGATCACGCAGCCCTGCCAGAGGAAATGCAGCAAGCTCCAACCGATGATCTCCAGCGTCGATAACCACGCGGGAACGAGCAGGTTCATGGCTGTTCTCCCCTGGCTTCGATGTGATCGAGTACGGCACGAATCTGGTCGAGCTCCTCGCGGCTGGCCTGTTGCGAACCCAGAGCGTGCAACACCAGTTGCGAGGCCGAGCCGTCGAACACGGCGTGGACCATGTCACTGAGAAAGCGTGCCTGCGTCGGCGCCTTGTCGACCGCTGCGCTGAACACATGGGCGCGCAACGCATCGTCGCGATGGACCAGGCCCTTGCCATGCATGATCTGCAGCAACTTGAGGGCGGTGGTGTAGCCACCGCCATCTTCGCGGTAGAGCTGATCGTGAACCTCACGCACCGTGCACGGCCCCCGCGCCCACAGCACGCCGAGGATGCTCATTTCCGATTCGGTGGGTTTGGGAATCGAAGCGGTAACCGTGTTCATCGCATCACCTCGCCCATGGTCGTGGACAAATCGAGCCTGACGCGTCGACGATCAGTTGCCCTGAAGTATGCGACGGCGCAATTCATCTTGGTCGGCGCGGTGGCGACGCTCGCGCTCTTCTTCCGTCGTGCAAACCTTCGTCCGACGATTGGAACCAAGGATCTTTTCGTACTGGCAAACCAACTTCTGGTCGCTGTCGCCGGCGAGCACGGCGTTGATTTCCGTACTGGCGCTAACCAAGGCCATCGCGTCATCGCCATCGATCTTGGCGCCCGTGCTGCGCTTCACGTACAAGGCATCGAGTTCATCCAGGCGTTTGTCGATCGTCTTCTTGTCGCCACTGGCCAGCTCGGAGTACTTGCCCTTGTCCATAGCACTGCGAAGGGTGGCGGCCTGCTCACGAAATTGCGCGGTGGACTCTGCGTTCAAGGGGAACGCTTCCTTCGAATCGCTCGCTGCGTGGGCGCCACTGATGCCGGCAAATGCCAGCGTGATGGCCAGAATGCTGCGGTAGAACATGGTTTTTACTCCTGATTGGATAGGCAGGCCACGGGGAGGGTGTGGCCTGTGGGATGACGTTATAGACGAAAATTTCGTTCACGAAAAGTGTCGTACGAAGAATTTCCTACTTTGTTCATATTTGGTCGAGACAACCGAGATAAA
>JBBSLA010000132.1:0-7246 GCA_038255665.1 Lysobacterales bacterium
GACACTGATCTGCTGTCCCAACACGCCTCGCACCGCAAGCTCAAAGCCATCCCATGCGCCCGGCAAACGCTGGCCTGGCCAACGACGCTGCAAGAGACCAATCACTGGGTCACCTTTGAACGCCTGCGCCAGCGCAGCAGGCTCGGCATCGAGATCGAATTGACGCCGGACTCGCGCCACCACGGCTCCGAGCTGATCCGGTCGCAACATCGGCAGACGCAGTGCCAGCGCGTCGTCGCCCGCGATTGGACTAACGGCGAACCAACTAGACACGCCATCAATCACGATGCTGCGTCGATACGTTGACCGGGAAACCGACTCCACGCCGGGAATGGAACGACGCGCGAGAAACGCCAGCATCGCCGCGAAATCGTACGGGGCGCGATACGGCATGCGCAGCGTCAACGTCGCGTCGGGGCTGGCGACGGGTTCGCTCTTTCGGAAATGCCGGGGCGGCTTGCCGTAGCTGTCGACAAATGCCGCGTTGAAGCGGCGCAGGCTGGAATATCCGGCAGCGCCCGCGACCATCGTGATCGGCATAGTCGTTTCCGACAGCAATTGCTTGGCGAACAGCAAGCGCCGCGTCGCCGCGAAGTCAAGCGGGCTGGCACCCATTTCTTCGGCAAACAGCCGCCGCAAATGACGTTCGCCGACACCCACCCGCGCCGCCAATGCTGCCATTGATGCGCGATCCATTGCGCCTTCGTCGATCAGTCGCAACGCGCCCCGCACCAGTTCGGATCGCGCGCGATGCGCGGGTGCGCCAGGCGCGCGCTCGGGTCGGCAACGCAGACATGGGCGGAAACCTGCCGCCGCTGCCGCGCTCGCGGATTCGTAGTAGCTCACGTTGCGGGCGTGCGGCGTCGGCGCCGGACAGATCGGCCGACAGAATATCCCGGTCGTCCTTACTGCCGTGTAGAACAGCCCGTCGAAGCGTGCATCGCGGGCCAATCGTGCTCGCTCGAAGGCGGCGTGCGCGGGGTTCGGCTGGTCGGTGAGTTTCGACATGCACGCAGCGTAGCAGCGGGCATCACGCTTGACTCGCCGTTTTCGGCCATCAATGTTGGCGCCTCTCAAAACCCGTTGCGGAGGAACCCACCATCCACGGCGATGCATTCACCGGTCACGTACGACGACGCCTGCAAGCACAGGAACCCAACCACCGATGCGACTTCCTCCGGCTCGCCGATGCGACCGAGCGGCGTTGTCGCCAGCACTTCTTCCAGGTAGTCAGGATCGGCAAGCGGCGTTTGCGTGCGCTGGGTGCGGATGTACCACGGCGCAACCGCGTTGACACGAATGCCATCGCTCGCCCATTCGACCGCAAGATTTTTCGTGAGTTGATGCAGTGCCGCTTTCGACATTCCGTACGCGACGCCGGTTCGTGTCGCCGTGCTGCCGGACACCGACCCGATGTTGACGATCGCCGATGCCGCATTTCGGGTCAGCCACGGATACGCGAGCCGGCACATTGCGAATGCCGAAAAAAGATTTAACTCGAACAAGGCATGCAGCGTTTCGTCGCTCGTTTCCAGCGCCGAGCGCGGCGTGTTGCCGCCAGCATTGTTGACCAGAATGCTGGGACCAAGATCGTTGTCGGAAATCCAGTCGAACACTTCCAGGCGTTGTTCCGGATCGCTCACGTCGGCGGCGAATGTGAAGAAATCGACGTCCGGGAATTCGTCCGCGAGTTCGGCGGCCACGATTTCCAATGCGACTTCATCACGCGCGACCATCAGCACGTCCGCGCCGAGCGCCGCCAGCTCGCGCGCGCACGCCAAACCTATACCCTTGCTGGCGCCGGTGACCAGCGCCACGTCGTCGTTCAGCCGCCACCGTGAATCATGCATGCGATTGACTCCGGGTTTCTATCAGTTCCAACTGTGCCGGCAGACTTTAGCCGAAAGAGCAAACCTATGAATCGCATCCTGTTGTTGGTGGCCTTGGCAGCGTTGATGGCCGCCTGTTCATCGAAACCTGCGGACCCCGTCGTGATCACCCCGCCGGGCACGCGCCAACCGACCGTCATTGATCCGCAACTGAAAGCGCTGGACGAAGCGAAGAAAGTACAGGCCACACTGGACGACGCCGATCGCAAGCGTCGCCAGGAGATTGAAGACGCCGGCGGCTGAACCAGTGGCGCTTAGATATCGGAAAGCAAGATGAAACGCTTAATTGCATCGCTGTTTTTGCTGATGACCGGATTGCATGGCGTCGCCGCACTTGCGTCGACAACGGGCATCTTGCCGGCTGGTGTTTGCGCGCATCCCGACACCATCTACGTGCACGGCTTCCAGGCGCAATCGCCGCGCTACGTAGAACCGAGCAACGGGAGTGGCGGTTCGGTCGGTGGCGGTCAGCCGTCCGTCTTCGTTCCAGGATTCGGCAGCCGCAACTACTACCGCTATGTCCCCAGCAGCTACGATCCGACGCGGCCGATGCCCATGTTGATGTTGCTGCACGGCACAGGTGGCCCAGGCTATCCGGCAAACACGGCCGCTTACTCGTTGATCTACGGTACGGGCGTGCCGGTGGGCAGTGTGCCGGGATGGGACGTGGTTGCCGAGGCTGCGCAAATCATCATCGTCGCGCCTATCGGCAATGGGCAAAACGGCGGCTGGATTGTTCCGTCGGGGCCGTCCGATCTGTCGGACTATGACGTGTTCCGCGCGATCCTTGCCGACATGAAATTACGCTTCAACATCGATGGCTCGCGTATCCATGGCTGGGGCTATTCGTCGGGCGGCAGCGTGATGAACGATTTGATATTCGGGCCATTCACCAGCCCTGGGATCGACATCGACACGTTTGCGGGACTCGGCAACTGGGCTGGCGGTCTCGACGGGCTGGTCTGCAACGGCAACGAGCCGGCGTGCGTGCAAGCGGTCGCTGCACTACCCCGCATGTTGCCGATCGATCTGCATGTCGGTTACTTCGACGATCCGTCGCGCCCACACGTCATTGCCGACTACAACCGCTTCAACAATGCCGGTTGGGTGCCGGGCGAAAATCTCTGGTTGGATATCCCAGACAGCGGCCACGAGTATGTCCCAGCGCACTTCCCGGAAATCTGGGATCATCTGTGTCCATTCCAGCGATTGCCTTGATCCAACGGGCGCGCTGATTGTCCGTCGCCAGCATTCCACGCCGCCCCGCGCCGCGTCAGCCTGGCCTTCAATCGGGAGTTCCCATGGCGCAGAAATATCCGGAAAAACTTTGGCACAACGGCACGATGAAGCCGTGGGCCGAAGGCACGACGCACGTGATGGCGCACGCTCTGCACTACGGTTCGTCGGTTTTCGAAGGCATCCGGAGTTATGAAACGCCGAACGGTCCTGCCATCTTCCGGCTCACGGACCATCTGAAGCGGCTGTACATGTCGGCGAAGATTTACGACATGACGATTCCGTACACGATCGACGAGATAGCTGCAGCCTGTCGCGATGTCGTCAAGGCGAACGACCTGACCAAGGCGTACTTGCGGCCTGTCGCCTGGCGTGGCTTGGGTGGATTCGGCCTGTCCGCAGAAACGCCAATCGATGTTGCCGTCGCATCGTGGTTCATGGGTCCCTATCTTGGCGAAGGCGTGCTGGAACAAGGCATCGACGCGTGTGTGTCGAGCTGGCAGCGCTTTGCTCCGAACACCATTCCCGCTGGCGCCAAAGCTGGCGGCAACTATTTGTCTGGACAGCTGATTGCACGTGAAGCGCGACGCCTTGGATTTGGCGAAGGCATCGCGCTCGCTTCGACCGGTTTGTTGAGTGAAGGTGCCGGCGAAAACCTGTTCCTCGTCTTCAATGGCGAACTGCACACCACGCCATCGAGCGCCGCCATCCTCAGCGGCATCACTCGCCACACGTTGATGACCCTGGCCCGCGAAGAAGGCATCACAGTCGTCGAGCGCGACGTCCCGCGCGAATACCTCTACCTCGCCGACGAAATCTTCATGTGCGGCACGGCAGCGGAAGTGACGCCGATCCGTTCGGTCGACGCCAAACAAGTAGGCAGCGGCGTCGCCGGCCCGATCACGCGCAAGATCCAGGAGCGCTTCTTCGGCTTGTTCACCGGAGAGACCAAGGACAAGTGGGGTTGGCTGGAGCCGATTGGTTGATGCGTGTTGATCGCTCGCACTCGCTCGCAGCTATAACGTCCCAACGCGTCATCACTCATCAGGTCGTCATTCCCGCGAAAGCGGGGATGACGAAGTACTTTATCGGACGCTGTGATGAGCGGGATTCGCAATCACCCCGCCGCCCTCTCGAACCGATTTGCGTCGCGGTTCTTGCGAACCTCGCGCGGATTCCATATCCGGCCGTTCATCGCGATGTAGACGCCATCGGGCAATGACTGCGCCGCGCCAACGGCGCAGCCGATGTTGAACACCGCGTCGGAGCCCTTGAACAGGGCCGGGTTCAGCGCGCCCGTCAGCACGATCACCTTGTCCTTGACGTTGGCCAGCGCCTGCGCCGTTTCGACCATCGTGTCGGTGCCATGCGTGATCAGCACATGGCGATGCGGCTGTTGTTCGATCGCCTGCCGGATCATCACGCGGTCATCCGCATCCATGTGCAGGCTGTCCTTGCGCAGCAGCGGGTAGACAGTGAACTTGAAGTCGACGCCCAGCTGTTCAAGGATGTCGCCGATCTGTGGATCGCCGATCTGGAAGTTCGACTTGTCGTCGAAATAAATCTTGTCGATCGTACCGCCGGTGGTGAACAGGGCGAGATGGCGCATGGATAAGCCTTGTGTCGTTGTCGCGAGTAGCGAGCGTCAGTGTCGTTGCCTGTCGCCGTGATGACAAGTCAGGCGCCCGTTGCGGGAAATGGCGACGCAGCGGGAAACAGTTCGCGTTGGCTGATCTCGTCCGCCTCGCGGAAGCCGGCAAGGCCGACACCCACCAGGCGATAGCGCGTGCTGTCCGGCAAGTCGACGCGATCCAGTAACGCCAGCGCGATAGCGATGAGCTCGTCGTCGGACTGCGGCGCAACTTCCGGTGTAAAGCTGCGCGTGAGAATGCGGAACTGCGCGGTCTTGAGCTTGAGCACAACGGTATGGCCAACGCGTTCGGTCTTGCGCGTCGCACTCCAGGTCTTTACGGCCAACTCGCGGATCTTGTCATTCAGTTCGTGCAGCGGCTTGTCGTCGGAGAACGTGTCTTCGCTTGAGATCGACTGGGTTGGTCGATCAGGCTTCACCTCGCTGCGATCAATGCCTATCGACAGTTCCGACAGACGCCGACCGTAGCGACCGAAGCGTTGTTCGAGTTGCTCCATCGGATAACGACGCAGGTCGCCAACGCGCTCGACGCCAAATTCGGCAAGCCGTGTCTCCATCACCTTGCCGACACCGGGAATTTTCTTCACCGGCAGATCGGCCAGAAAATCGAGCACCTGGTGCGGTTGGATCACGAACAGCCCATCGGGCTTGCGCACTTCTGATGCGATCTTGGCGAGGAACTTCACCGGCGCCACGCCCGCCGAAGCGGTCAAGCCGCTGGCCTCGCGAATCTCGGCGCGAATTGCTTTCGCGACGGCGGTCGCTGTTTCGAAGCCGCGCCTGTTTTCGGTGACGTCGAGATACGCCTCGTCCAGCGACAGCGGTTCGACCAGATCGGTGTGGCTGAGGAAAATATCGCGCACTTGCTGCGACACGGCCCGGTAACGCGTGAAATCCGGTGGGACGAAAATGGCGTCAGGGCACAGGCGTTCTGCTCTCACCGCGGGCATGGCCGAGCGCACCCCGAACACGCGCGCCTCGTACGACGCGGCAACGACCACCGACCGTGCGCCGCGCCATGCCACCACCACCGGCTTGCCGCGCAGCGAAGGATCGTCACGTTGTTCCACCGATGCGTAGAACGCGTCCATGTCGACATGCAGGATCTTGCGCGGGGCGGGATCGGCGTAAGTCATCGCAACATCGTAGCGACTGCGGGTCGCAAGCCATGAGCCGTGTCAAGACGCATCAACGTGGCGGCGCGTGCAGGCTGCCATCGGAGGCGACGATCCATGTCGGCTCATCGTCACTGGTCACCACGGTCACCCGCTCGCCGAGCGGAATGCGTCGCCAGCTTGGGACCTGGTGGAACATTCGTACCAGTGCCCAATGGTCGCCGCGCTTGCCAGCAGCAAGTCGCAACGGTGTCGCCTCAGTCGCGTTCGGCAGCAGCGGTTCGATGGCCGCGTAGACGCCGTGTTGAAGGATGCCAATCTGGACAATGCGTCCGCCAATCAGGAACCCGTGCAACGACACGATGGCGGCGATGGCCAGCATCAAACGACGCGGCCACAACGCCGATTGCTGCCACGCCCACGCGCACACCGCGAACGCCCACGCGGAGGCGACGTAGGCGTACACGCTCGCCGATTGCGCCAACAACAGCGTGGGGCCCAGGCACGCGATCCAGCCGACGACCAGCGCCAGCAACATTCGCCAACTGGCTCGACCAACCAGCGCAAGCAGGCCGACGCAAAGTCCCAGGCCAACGGTCCAGCGCAGCAGCGATCGGCTGAGGCGGATCACATGGACTTCGGCGAGGTCGGGCAAAAATGGGAAGACCGCGTAGTCGAGCAGGCGCGCAGGAATGTTGGCGATCGACCACGCGTAATTGCCATCGTTGCGTGGCGTGTACAGGATCGTCTGCCAGCGCAACGCGAGATAGCCGAGCACGACTACCGCGCTAATCGTCACCGGCAGCCAGAGACTCCAGCGCCGACGTGGCCATGCCGCCAACAGCAATGCGGGAAAGACGATTGCCGATTCCTTCGACCACAAAGCCAGCATGGTGAGAGCACTGACGCCGAGCAACTCGAACACCCTGCCCGGCTCGCACTGCAAAAGGCGTACTGCCAGCAGGGCCGCCAGCAGAAAATACACGTCGCCCATCGTGCCGACCCAACCGTGCACTTGCATCACGTGCGGCGATAGCAGGAACAGCACTACGGCGACGCTCGCGACTGTCGCGCGGATGCCATTGTCGATCATGCACATGCGCAACAGCCACGCATTGAGCAGTCCCAAACCGACAACGAACGCGTGCATCAACGGCGGCTGGTAGCCGACCAGCTTCGACAACAACAACCACGTGTTGAATGTCAGTGGCCGGAACTGGAACGGGCGGAAATCAAACCAGCCCTGCCACGGCAGATCACTCCAATGGTCGCGGTCGGCGAACGCCAGCCATTGCAATTCATCGTGGCTGAAGTAACCGGGGTTGAGCACCAGCGGCAGCGAAAGCAGCAACGCC
>JBBSLA010000133.1:0-7080 GCA_038255665.1 Lysobacterales bacterium
CGCGGGGCTTCGTGGACGATTACGCAGCGGCCGGTCTTGCCGACTGATTCGGCAATGGTGTCGAAGTCGAGCGGCTTCAGCGTGGCGACGTCGATCACTTCGGCGCTGATGCCGTCCTTCGCCAGCGCGTCGGCGGCTTCGAGGGTTTCTTTCACCTGCGCGCCCCAGGTCACCAGGGTCACGTCGGTGCCGTCGCGCAGGACAAAGCAAACATCCAGCGGTAAGGCTTCGCCGTCGTCGGGCACTTCTTCCTTGTACTGGCGATAGATGCGCTTGGGTTCGAAGAAGATGACGGGGTCGGGATCGCGGATTGCAGCCAGCAGCAGGCCGTACGCGCGAGCGGGCGACGACGGCAGCACCACGCGCAGGCCGGGCACATTGGTAAACAGGTGTTCGTTCGCTTCGGAATGATGCTCCGGTGCGCGGATGCCGCCGCCCCACGGCGCGCGGAACACGGCCGGCACGGTCAGGCGTCCGCGTGTGCGCGTACGCATGCGCGCCGCGTGGCAGCAGATGTGTTCCATCATCGGGTAGATGAAACCTTCGAACTGCGCTTCGGCAACCGGCTTCATGCCTTGCGCGGCGAGCCCGACGGTGAGGCCTGCGATGGTGGTTTCGCAGAGCGGCGTGTCGATGACACGCAGCGCGCCGAATTTGTCCAGCAGGCCGGAAGTGGCGCGGAACACGCCGCCGTTGATGCCGACATCCTCGCCCAGGACGACGACGGAGGGATCGTTCGCCATCTCGTAGGCGAGGGCCTGGGTGACGGCTTCGATCAGGGTGATTTGTGCCATGGATATTTGCTCGTTGCGGGCGCGTTGCCGGTCGTTACTGCGTGAGGTTCAGTGCTTGCCGCGCTGTTCGATGGCGAGCGCTTCGGCGCGTTGTTCGACGAGATCGGCCGGAAGTTCTGCGTAGACGTAATCGAACATCGCCTCGACCGGCTGTGAGCGCGATTCAAGGTAGGCGTTGACTTCGACATCAACGTATTTCCCGCACTGTTCCTTCCACGCGGTTTCCTCTTCTTCGGTCCACGCGTTGAGCGATTGCAGGTAGACCTTCATGCGGCGCAATGGCTCGCGTTCCCACGCCGATTTCACCTCGGCATCGTCGCGATAACGGCGTGCATCATCGGCAGTGGTGTGGTCGGACAATCGATAGGTGACCGCTTCGATCACCGTGCCGCCTTCGCCGGAACGGGCGCGCTTCATGGCGATGTCCATTGCCGAACGCATCGCGATCAAATCGTTGCCGTCGACCTGGATGCATTCAAGTCCTGCCGCGATGCCCTTCTGCGCGAGTGTTTTCGCACCGGTCTGTGCCGAACGCGGCACCGAAATCGCCCAGCCGTTGTTGACGATGACGGCAACCAGCGGCAGCGTCATCGCGCCAGCCACGTTGATGGCGCTGTTGAAATCGGCCTTCGACGAACCGCCATCACCAACCGTGCAGACGGCGACGCGTGGTTCCTTGCGTACCTTGAACGCCAGTGCCGAACCGGCCGCGTGCAGGCATTGCGTGGCGATCGGGACGCTCCAGGCGAAATCGTGTTTCGGCGCGTCCTGGAAATCGTTGCCGCGCTCATCGCCGCCCCAGTACATCAGGATCTCGCGCATCTTCACGCCGCGATGGACTTGCGCACCGTATTCGCGATAGCTCGGCGCGAAGCAATCTTCCGGCTTCATCGCGCTGCCGATGGCGAGGTAAGCCGCCTCGTGGCCCAGGCAAGGTGCGTAGGTGCCGAGCTTGCCGGTTCGCTGCAAGGCGATCGCCTTGGTGTCGAAGACGCGGATCAGCAGCATCTCCTTGTACAGGTTCACCAGCTGCTTGATGTCGCGTGCAAACGCGGGCAGGTCGTCGCGAACGAGGCGACCGTCGGCATCTAGGTATTGCAGGTATTCGATCTGGAAAGAGGCGACGACGGACAAGGCAGGTCTCCGTTGGCTCGGAATACAGCGACGATGACAGAGCCGGCCCGAATAACGCGCGGCGCGAATCTGTCCCGGATCGTGGCGAATGCGAAGCGGGCGGCGGAATCCGGATCCAGTGCCGGTTTCCTGCAATGGCCCCTGCCACGACGAAGTATGTATTGATAGCAAAACTGGCCCTCTTCCCGCAAGGCAGCACGCAACACGCGGTGCCTTGCAGCCACGCGCTAAGCTTGCGCTTCCACACGCATTGCCGATTGACGCATGAACCACGAAACCAACAAGCGCGATCTTGAAGAAAGCATCGAAACCGATCTCGGCGAACGCCTGAGTTACGGCGGCTACCTGGCGCTGGACACGCTGCTCGCCGCGCAACACCCGATCAGCAATCCACCGCATCACGACGAGATGCTTTTCATCATCCAGCACCACGTGTCCGAGTTATGGATGAAGCTGATCATCCACGAGCTGCGCGCCGCGATCCGGTTGTTGGCGGGCGACGACGTGGAGCCATGCCTGAAGGTGCTGGCCCGGTTCAAGCAGATCCAGCGCCAGTTGACCGAGCAATGGTCGGTTCTGGAAACGCTGACGCCAGCGGAATACCTCGAGTTTCGTCATGTGCTCGGACCGGCATCCGGCTTCCAGTCGCAGCAGTACCGGATCATCGAATTCCTGCTTGGCAACAAGAACGCCGAGATGGTGAAGGTGTTCGACCACGATCCGCCGCGCCAGCAGGAATTGATCGAGGTGCTCAACGCGCCGAGCCTGTACGACGAATTCCTGCGTTACCTGTCGCGGCAAGGCCACGCGATACCGCCAGAGCTGCTGGAGCGCGATTTCTCACAGCCTTACGAACGCAACGCCGGGTTGATCCCGGTCTACAAGCGCATCTACGAGAATCCGGACGAGTTCTGGTCGGAATACCACCTGTGCGAGCAGTTCGTCGACATCGAAAGCGCGTTCCAGGCCTGGCGATTCCGCCACATGAAGACGGTCGAGCGGATCATCGGCTTCAAGCGCGGAACCGGTGGATCATCCGGCGTGGCCTTCCTGCGAAAGGCGCTGGAACTGACGTTTTTCCCGGAATTGTTCGACGTGCGCACGGTGCTGGGCGAGCCGGGATAGGCGATGTTGTGCGGTGCAGCAAGTCGGGTGGCTCATGCCCGTGGCAGAGCGCGACTAGCGTAGACACTGCCGGCTTCTGGCAGAATCGGCCGCGGCGCTGCACGCAGTCGTTGCGGCAAACGTTCCAAAGACTGTCAAAACAGTCCTGCGGGGCAACCAACCAACTTGGGGAGTAGGTAACCAGTGATCACGAATCCAGCACCGATCGACGAAGGCAAGACCTTCCTCGGACACCCGCGCGGCCTGTTCGTCCTGTTCTTCGCCGAGATGTGGGAGCGCTTCTCCTACTACGGCATGCGCGCCCTGCTGATTTTCTATCTCGTGCAGCACTGGCTGTACTCCGACAGCGAAGCCTCGGTCATCTACGGCGCCTACACCGCGCTGGTCTATATCACGCCGGTCATCGGCGGTTACCTGGCCGATCGTTACCTCGGACAGCGCAAGGCTGTGCTGTTCGGCGCGGTGCTGTTGACCTTCGGCCATTTCCTGATGGCGTTCGAAGGCCCCGGCGGTGGCCAGGACAACCCGGCGATCAACATCTTCTGGCTGGCGTTGTCGTTCATCATCGTCGGCTCGGGTTTCCTGAAGGCCAACATTTCGGTGATCGTCGGCCAGCTGTACCCGCGCACAGATATCCGCCGCGATCCGGCCTATACGATCTTCTACATGGGTATCAACCTGGGCGCCGCGCTGGGTTCGTTGATCGCCGGCTATCTGGGACAAACCTACGGCTGGAAATACGGCTTCGGCGCGGCCGGCGTGGGCATGTTGCTGGGCCTGATCGTGTTCATCATCGGCAAGCCGACGTTGCTGGGTCGTGGTGAATCGAGCGACCCTGCTCGGCTGGAGCGCAAGGTTGCGGGCATCAAGTTCGAATGGATGCTGTACCTGCTGAGCTTCGCCGGGGTTGGCCTGGTCTGGTTTCTTATCCAGTACCAGTCGCTGGTCGGCGGCCTGTTGGCACTCGTCGGCGCGGTCCTGATCGGCTACATCCTGTACACATCCGTATTCAAGCTGCCCAAGCAGGATCGCGACCGCATTTTCGCGGCGCTGTATCTGATCTTCGGTTCGATCCTGTTCTGGGCGCTCTTCGAGCAGGCCGGTTCATCGCTCAACCTGTTCACCGATCGCGCGGTGGACCGCAGCATCCTGGGCTTCAACGTGCCGGCATCGATGTTCCAGTCGATCAATGCGATTTACATCATCATGCTGGCGCCGATATTCGCCATCCTGTGGACCTTCCTTGCGCAGCGTGGCCTGGAACCGTCCGCGCCCGCCAAGTTCGGGCTGGGCGTGATCCAGCTCGGTTTGGGCTTCCTGGTGCTGGTTGCCGGTGCGACGGCGGCCGGCGCGGGCAACCTGACCCCGGTGATCTTCATCTTCCTGATCTATCTGCTGCATACGACCGGCGAGCTGTGCCTGTCTCCCGTCGGACTGTCGGCGATGAACCGCTTGGCGCCCGCGCATCTGGCCGGCCTGATCATGGGAACCTGGTTCTTTGCCGCGGCCACCGGCAACTTCGCTGCCGGGCTGATCGCGTCGGCCACCGGTGCCGAGGGGGCAGGTCCAGAGCGAGTGATCGAGGTGTATTCGAGGGTCGGCTGGATCGCCGTAGGCGTGGGCGTCGGCATGATCGTCATCGCACCGCTGGTCAGGAAGCTCATGCATCTGGATACCTTGACCGACGACGAATCCGTGTTGGCCGGTCAAAGCGAGATCGGCGAACCGCAGGCTGCTGGCCTGCACACGGAGCGCGAGCGCAAGTAAGGGGTTCGCCGCGCCCTCGGTTTAAGGGCCGGACTGATACAAAAACGGCGGCCTTGAGTCGCCGTTTTTTTCAGGAAGTGGAACGGCTCAACCCGCCGGTGCGCTACATTTCGCAAATTTCGTCATTCCTGCGAAGGCAGGAATGACGAGGTGGGGTGTTACATTCCGCGATATAGGCCGTCCTCATCTCAACCAGCGAGGACGCTGCTTTCAATCTGCCAGAGTTTGTCGAGGATACGCGTGAGCGACTGCCGTTCGGCGTCGTCGAGCTGGGCCAACAAGCGCGTTTCATGCTGTAGCGCGAGTGGTGCAACCTGGCGATAGATTGCCCGGCCACTGGCCGTCAGGCGCAACTCCGACTGGCGCTTGTCGTGACTGGCCACGTCGCGCTCGATTCGCCCGGATTCGAGCATGCGTGCGACGGCGCGGCTCACCGCCACCTTGTCCATTGCCGTGCGTTCGGCAACTTCGCGTGCCGAGATGCCCGCATAGCGGCCAAGCACCGCCATCACCCGCCACTCGGTCACTGACAGTGAAAATCGTTGTTCGTACTCGGCCGCAATCGCCTGGCTGACCGTGTTCGACAACACCGACAGCCGATAGGGCAGGAAGTCTTCCAGTTCCAGCGTCGTGGATTTCAGGGCGGCGGACCCGGCCATGTGGCGACCTCGCTTGCAATTGGTTTCAATTGAAACTATAAAGACTATCCCGCGACGGCGCAATCCTCAGCCGTCCCACGACCGGAGCTCGCCATGAGTGCACAAGCCGATGTCGGCATGGAACCCGTCCAGTTCGAAAACCCGATGGGAATCGATGGCTTCGAGTTCGTCGAGTTCGCGTCGCCCGAGCCGGAAAAACTGCATGCCTTGTTCGTGAAGATGGGCTTCAGCGCGGTGGCTCGACACAAGACGCGGAAGATCACCACCTATCGGCAAGGCGACGCCACGTTCCTGATCAACGAAGACCCCGATTCGTTCGCTGCCAAATTCGCAGCCGCACATGGTCCGTCTGCCTGCGGCTTCGCGATCCGCGTGAAGAAGCTGGCCGAATGGGTGCGCGTGCAGGCGCTGAAGAATGGCGGCGAATCCTTCGCCGAACAGGAAGAGATCACCAAGGCGGTTGCCGCGCCGGTCATCAAGGGCATCGGCGATTGCATGCTCTACATTGTCGACCGCTACGACGACCAAGGCACCATCCACGATCCGGATTACGAATTCCTGCCCGACGTCGATCGCATGCCGAAGGGCTACGGGCTGACCTTCATCGACCACCTGACCCACAACGTGTTCTTCGGCAACATGGCGAAGTGGTCGGACTACTACGAGCGCCTGTTCAACTTCCGCGAGATCCGCTACTTCGACATCAAGGGCGCCAAGACCGGCCTGGTTTCCAAGGCGATGACGGCGCCGGACGGGATGGTCCGCATTCCGCTCAACGAGTCGGCGGACGCGAAGTCGCAGATCAACGAATATCTCGACGAATACAAGGGCGAGGGCATCCAGCACATCGCCTGCTTCACCGACAACATCTACGAAACCATCGAGGCCATGCGCGGCCAGGGCATCGAGTTTCTCAACACGCCCGATGCCTACTACGAAGTGATCGACGTGCGCATTCCCAACCACGGCGAAGATGTGGAACGGATGGAGAAGAACCGCATCCTGATCGACGCCGACGTGGAGACCAAGGAAAAACTACTGCTGCAGATTTTCACGCAGAACTGTGTTGGTCCGATCTTCTTCGAAATCATCCAGCGCAAGGGCAACCTCGGCTTTGGCGAAGGCAATTTCACCGCGCTGTTCGAGTCGATCGAACGCGAACAAATGCGCCGCGGCGTTCTTTAGGTTTTCCGCGTGTCGCGGAGTTCGACTTTCGCCTTCGGCGAGCCCTCTCGCCAGGGCTTTGGCGGTGGCCCCCGTACCTACGCTGATATTTGGCTGTCGCCAGAATGGTCAGGCGTTTCTCTCGCCTGCCGCTTCGCTCGTGTATTGGGTTGACACCAATCTGGTCAAGCGTATGACCCGGCTGCCGCCGGTCCAGTCACTTTTCTGCTCGCACAGAAAAGTAACCAAAAGATGCGACCCGATGGCCTGTCGCCCGCACGGCGAAGCCGTGCGGGTACGCAAGCACTGGCCGGGTTCGGCTGAAGGCACATCCTGTGCCGCAGCCGAAGCCACGCGATCCCTCGCGTGGCCCGCAAGCGGCTTTTCCGTCCAGCACTTGCCGACAGGAACGGGCGGGTGAGTCAAAAGAAACAGCA
>JBBSLA010000134.1:0-6943 GCA_038255665.1 Lysobacterales bacterium
ATCCCATCCGCGCCGGGATGGCCGATAGCGTGGAAGCCTCAGAACACACCAGCGCCGCACGGCGCGTTGCGGCAAACCGAAGCGACGCCAACCTTGTGTCCGACAAGCTGCAACCCTTGGGTAGCGGTGTCCGCGGGGTTCCGCTATCAATCAGTGCTGGCGCTTATCTGGAACTGATCGATTGGACCGCGCACTTGGTACAACCTGGCAAATGCCATCTCGGGCCACTCGCTACGCCATCCGTTCTCAATCGACTGGGCCTGCGTGAGCGGCAGTGGCAGTTTCAGGTGCTGGGCATCGAAAGCCGATACTTTCGCGCCATCGGCGGCGCTGAGTCGCTGATGGCAAAGGCAGAAGAGATGGGGCAATGCTGGCTCAAGGGACTGCGAACCGCGCAACGGCTGGCTCGGCAAACCGTTTGAGTTGGGCAGCGTGGCTGGCATCTGATCCAGCCGATCGAAAAACAACGCGCTGATTGTCCTTGCTGCCTTTGGGCTTCGCGGGGGCATGTCCGCTGTGATCTTCTGTCTGGCCAGAAATCACCGAAACCGCCGGGTCGCCACTCGATTCTGCTGACTTCTTGCTCGCGTACAGACGATCCGCCGCCGCGAACGCGACTTGGGCACAAATTGTGGGTGTCCCGGTTTTTTCCGGTTTTTGTCTTCGTCCTGGTGTTCGTCCTGGTGTTCGGGTCTGGTGTTCGTGTCCTGGTGTTCCCTTTATGTCTAGCAAAATAGCATCGCGCCTGCCGACGCCGCTGCCGAACCGCGCGATGTTTCAATCGCAGACCTGATTCCAACGTCTGCGTCAAGTGGGCCGGCTGGTGGCGGCGTGTCTGGAGTAGAGTTCTGCTAGCCTCGTTGCTCTGCCCGTATCAGGAGGCAAGCCATGCGGTACAAGATTGCGCTTCACCAGTCCGACGAGGGATTTGCCGTTTCGGTGCCTGGAATGCCTGGCTGCTGGTCTCAGGGCACCACGGAATCCGAGGCACTCAAGAACATCAAGGATGCGATTCTTGAGTACCTGCAGGTTGTTGAAGAGCAGCTTCGCGGTGAGTGCTTCCGAGAAATTGAAATCGCAGTTTAACCGGTGCAAAACTTCCCTGGAATCAAGCATTTGGATGCGGTTAGGGCCTTGAAGAACGCTGGGTTTGCGGAACTGCGCAGACAGGCTTTCGTGTTGTCAGATGTTTCATTGCGGCGCAGCCGCTTACCACGGCGTTGGGCGGCAAGGTGAAACCTGAATTCCTCGCGTACATCTGGATTCTCGCCCCCTTCGAGGCGCTTGCTGTAGTGCCAGGCCCGGCCCCTGGTCTCTCAGGCTATCGCATCGGATCCGTTCTCGAGTTCGAGAACGAAATCACGACCAGCCGCTGCTATCCGGTCGTCGACAAGAACGGTGTAATAGACCTCTGGGTTTCCGAGTACCACACAGCAGAGTCTCGTGTTCTGGTCCGCCGTTGCGTCGAGTTCGAACCTAGAAAGGGCCACGACGCCTCGGAGAAGCGCCATGGAGATAGCGGGCCCGATTGGGAAGAGCTGACCGTCTCAGAGCGAGATGGCACGCTGCTGGCGAGTGACCTCAGTCTTCCTGCTTTCCAGTACTTCTCCAATCCTGGCTTCTGCGGCACAAAAGTCGCGTATTGGATCCAAGACGCGAATCGCTGGTCTGTACGGCTGTACGATCTCAAGTCGAATTCCACTTTGCGCACAGAGTTCATACGAGAAGAAGTCACAGAGACCGACAATCCGAATCATTTCGAGCGGCCCCAGTGGAAAGACACATGCCGGCTTTTATTGGTGGAAGGTCACGGCCCAGTTGAGAGCAAGTAGAATCCGTAGTATCGGTATGGGTTCTACCCCGATTTCGTGTTTGCCTTTCATGACGGCAAGGAGATTGTTCCCCGCATGCTGTCGCGTATCGCCAAGCGTACCGGCCTGTCGCCAAAGGACCTCTAACTTCAACGGCTTTGCCTGTACACGAATGGCAGCTTGGCAACTCGCCAACCGGCCCTTTTCTCGCTACCGTTCCGGTTGGCATTCAAGCGGCAGGGCGTGCGGATGGATAGCAAGGAATCGGTGATTCGCTTGAAGGACGGCTTTCGCTGTCGCGGGCTTGAGACGACGCGACTCGACGCGTTTGTCGATGCGGCGTTCGCATTCGCGGTGACCTTGCTGGTCATTTCGGTTGGATCGGTTCCGGACAGCATTCAGGGTCTGGCCACCGCAATGAAGGGGATACCGGCCTTCGCGGCGAGTTTCGTCATGGTGACGATGTTCTGGGCCGCGCATGCACGTTGGCGCAAACGCTACGGCATGGACGATACGGTTACCACGCTGCTCAGCCTGAGCCTGGTTTTCTTCGTGCTGATCTACGTGTATCCACTCAAGATGCTGTTCGGGACTTTTTTCGCGTTCTTCTCTGGAGGCGTGTTGCCCGATCCGACGGCGAGTGCGGTGTTGCCGGGCGACGTGCGCAGCATGTTCATCATCTATGGCGCTGGCTTCGTGGCATTGTCGGCATGTCTCCTCGGCCTTTACCTGCACGCGGCGCGCCGAGGCGATGCGCTGGGGCTGGACAACGATGAGCGCAGATCAACCCGGGCAGATATCGCGACCTACGCCTACTTCGTTGCGGTTGGCGCACTTTCGCTGCTACTTGCGCTGCTCATAGAACCCAGCAGCAATTGGCGCGTTGGCTTGCCAGGTTTCGCCTACTGGCTGTTGGCGTTGACTGGCATTATTGACGCCGTTGCCCGCCGCCGCGGAGCGCCAAATGACGCTCGACCGCCACCGACGGCCGCGAGCGCTCAGAAGCGCAAGCGCAAATAGGCCGAAGGACCGCGCAACGTGATATCGGCGTCGGCGCTATAGCGGTCACGATCAGCGTTGAGCTTGATCCGGTTCGCACTGTAC
Source organism: Lysobacterales bacterium (assembly GCA_038255665.1). Taxonomy (GTDB): domain Bacteria; phylum Pseudomonadota; class Gammaproteobacteria; order Xanthomonadales; family Rhodanobacteraceae; genus Dokdonella. The sequence goes on from JBBSLA010000134.1 coordinate 2,916, forward strand.
TCGGCGCCTACGCCGACGTTCTGCCACGGAAACCATTCCACCCCAAGGCTTGCGTTGACGATATGGCCTTGCAGCGGTCCCTTCCATTTGCGAATTCCGGACACGTCGAGGTAGCTGCGCCACCTGTCTGAAAACGCGTGGCGCCAGCCCAATTGCAGGACCGGTGCGAAAGCGTCGTCCTTGTACCGCGCTTCGCCATCGACCGTTCGACCGTCAACCGTCGCCTGCGCCTGCGCCGCGATGTCGATCTGGTAATAGCCCACGCCAAGGCCAACGCCGTAGACGGTGGTGTCATCACCAAACCAGCGCCGATACGCGACATTTCCCACGTCCAGCGCCAGCTTGCTGCGCGCCTGGGCATTGGCGGCAAAATCCTGGCCCGCGTAACTGAATGATCGATCGAGAAGAAACTGGCGTCTGTTCTCGAAGCCGTAGTAGTCGAATGCCAGTCCCTGGTAGTCGCCGAACAGGAATTCGGCGCGGACGCGTGGCAGGGTCGATTCGAAGCGGCTGAGATCAAGGTCGCCCGTGCTGAGCGTGCCGGAGAAGTCTTCTGCGGATAGCCGGACGTTGTTGTTGGAGTGATAGCCGCCCAGCCAGAGGCTAAAGCGGTCCAGGACCTGGGACTGCTGTCCGCCCTGTGCCTGGGCATGGTTGCTGCCCAGCGCCGCGATCATGGAAACAAGGATGGTGCGGTGGATCATGAAGTCGTTGTTCTCGTTGGCGGTCGCCGGGCTGGCATCAGAAGGGTGGCCATTCGAACCTTAAGCAATGCCAGCCATGCACGACGCTAACGCTCACCGGTTTGGGCCTCGTTCACTGCAGCGTCGATGGCAGCCACCACTTCAATTGCGTCCAGCGCGTCGGCGCTGAACTTGCCTTGTTCCGCACGGCTCGCGAACAATCCGCCTAGCGCGACCAGTTCATCGAACTTGCCCTGCTCGACCAGTTGACCCTGATCGAGCATCAAGATGAGGTCGGCGTTGCGCACCGTGGACGATCGATGCGCGATCACGAAATGGATTGATTGCGCTAGGATGGTGCAACGCATCATATCGCGAGTCGAACTCCCATCATGCAAGCCAGCCGCGCTGCCCTGTGGCAGATCCATTTTTGCGTGGTGCTGTGGGGATTCACCGCGATCCTTGGCAAGCTGATCACACTGACGGCGCTCGCCTTGGTTCTATGGCGGATGAGCCTGGTTGCGCTGTTGTTGTTGCTGCTGCCGAAAGTCTGGCGCGGCCTGAGGAAGCTGGAATGGCGACAGATCGCGATCTATGCCGGAATCGGCGTGATCATCGCCCTGCATTGGCTGACGTTCTACGGCGCAATCAAGCTGTCCAACGCGTCCGTGGCCGTTACGTGCATCGCGCTGGCGCCGGTCTTCCTCGCGATCATCGAGCCACTGATGTCGCGCCGCCGCTTCGACCCGCGTGAACTGGTGCTCGGCGTGGCCGTGATTCCCGGGGTCGCGTTGGTGGTGGGCGGCATTCCGCGCGACATGCACATGGGCGTGTGGGTCGGCATTGCGTCGGCCTTCTTCGTCGCGGTGTTTACCAGCCTCAACAAGCGCCATGTGGAGCGTGCCGACTCTGCCACGGTCACGACGATCGAGCTGGGTTCCGGCGCGCTGTTCCTCGCCTTGATCGCGCCATTGCTGGCGGCGCCGGGCGACGCGATCTATCCATTTCCGGGTCGCGATGACGCATTGATGCTGTTCGTGCTGGCCGTGGTCTGCACGCTGCTTCCCTTCATGGTTTCGCTGCGGGCACTGCGCCATGTCAGCGCATTCACCGCGCAAATGGCGGTGAACCTGGAACCGATCTACGCCATCGTGCTCGCAATCGTTCTGCTGGGCGAGCAGCACGAGCTTGACCGACTGTTCTACGTCGGCGTTGCGATCGTGCTGGCCGCCGTGTTCCTGCAACCTTTGCTGGCACGGCGCAGCCTTCCGGTGACGCCAATCCAGGAATGACGCTGGGCGTTTAGCGGCGCTGCCGGCCCAGAGTAATCATGCCGACGCCGAACAGGATGATCGCCATCGATACAACGTCGAGCGTGTGGATCACTTCGCCGCCAATGGCAACGCCGATCAACACCGCGACGGGTGGATTCACGTAGGCATAGCTCGACGCAACGGTGGCGCGTACATTTTTGAGCAAGTAGACATAGGCCGTGAACGCAACCAGCGAACCCATCACGGCGAGATAGACCATCGCCCAGATGGCGTCGGCTCCGGGCATGCGCACGATGCGTTCGCCGCCGAGCAGGCCAACGGCGCTGAGCACCACACCAGCCACCAGCATTTGGGCCGCCGTGTTCATTGCCGCCGGTGGCATGTCCTGGCGCGAGCTCCAGACCGATCCGAATGCCCACGAGATCGACGCGACGATCAAGGCAACCGCGCCCACCACCGAACCGGTCATTCCGCCTCCCGTGTTGAGGACGACGACGCCAACGAGGCCGATTGCCAATCCCACCCATTCCAACCGCTTTGGCCAGTTGCCATACATGCCGGCGAACAGGGCAGCGAACAACGGCATGCCAGCCACGGCGACGGCGGCGAGGCCCGATGCGACATGTTGTTCCGCGTAGCAGACCAGTCCATTGCCGACGCCGAGTAACAGCGTTCCGGTGATCGCCGCGTTGCGCCATTGCAAGCGCGAGGGCGGTGCCATGCCGCGCCAGCGCAGCCACGCGTAGAGCAGGACACCGGCAACGGAGAACCGCACGGCGCCGAGCAGGAATGGCGGAAAGCCTTCGAGCGCGACGCGGATCGCGTAGTACGTGGAACCCCAGATCACGTAGACCGACAGCAACGCCAAGGGCACCAGCAAGCGGCGCTCCGCATCGACGGGCAGCGACGGAATCGAAGGTGGATTGGTGTTGCTCATGGCTGGAGGGTCGTGTCGGTCGCGCATTCTGCGGCCAGTCGCTGTGCTGCTCCAGTGTTTGCCACCGCTGTCCGGAATGTTTCCTGGGGCGAACTCGGCCGACCAAAAAGTTCTTCGTCACCCCTGCGAAGGCAGGGGTCCATTTTGATTCTGCTGTGCTTTCAACAACTTGACGAAGATCAAAATGGATTGACCAGCCTCCGGCTGTTGAATAGCGCCTCTGCCTTCGCAGCAATGACGAGGTTGTACTGTTTTTTCTCTCCTGGAAGTTCGAGTCGCGCGTGCCGTCAAAGGCATGCATCGTCGGCGCCCAGGCACTCTTGGTAGACTTGCCTGATCGACTTCAGGGGATAACGGATGGAGCAGGCACAACTGCCGGATGCGGCGCAGGTGAAAGTCGCAGTGATCGGGTTGGGTTACGTCGGCTTGCCGCTGGCGGTTGGTTTCGGCAGGCAGATGTCGACGTTGGGTTTCGATATCAACAAGACCCGGATCGCCGAACTCAAAGACCATCGCGATCACACGCTGGAGGTGTCGAGCGACGAATTTGCGCATTCGAACCAGCTTTCCTTCAGCGCGGACGCCGACGACCTTGCCGCTTGCAACGTGTACATCGTTACCGTGCCGACACCGATCGACGATGCCAAGCGGCCCGACCTGACACCACTGGAAGCTGCCAGCCGCACGGTTGGCAAGGCAATCCGCAAGGGCGACGTGGCGATCTTCGAATCCACCGTCTATCCCGGCGCGACCGAAGAAGTCTGCGTGCCGATCATCGAGCGCGAATCCGGCCTCACGTTCAACGTCGATTTCTTCGCCGGCTACAGTCCCGAACGCATCAATCCCGGCGACAAGCTGCATCGGCTGGAAACGATTTTGAAGGTCACTTCGGGATCGACACCCGAGGTCGCCGATTTCGTCGACGCGCTGTACCGGCGTGTCATCACGGCCGGCACACACAAGGCGTCGAGCCTTCGCGTCGCCGAAGCGGCGAAGGTGATCGAGAACACCCAGCGCGATCTCAACATCGCGCTGATCAACGAACTGGCGCTGATCTTCCACAAGCTCGGAATCGACACCAGCGAAGTGCTGGCCGCAGCCGGCACCAAGTGGAATTTCCTGCCGTTCCGTCCC
>JBBSLA010000135.1:0-6804 GCA_038255665.1 Lysobacterales bacterium
TCAAGGTCGCCGGTGGCGTTGGCGTTCTCGTTGTCGCCCGGAATGGAGAGCTGCAGCGGAACCCCCGGTGTTGCCGGCAACAGGATCCGGTCCGGGCCGGCAAGGCTGTTGGCAAGCGTTACCGCCTCGCGCAATGAGCAACTGCCTGGCGTGCAACCGTCCGGGACCGGATCGCCGAGGATATCCACCGAAATATCGATGGCCCAGGCGGGATGGCTTGTCGCCATCAGCAGCATGAACAACATGCGAAATGGCGCAATGCTGGAATGAGTTGATCGGTAGCGCGACATGAGGGTAAGCCTTCCTGAGTGATGGTGTTTCCCTATCGAACGTAAAGCCGTCGCGAGAAGGGCCAACAATCTGAATCCGGAAGATGATCCTGCGGTTCGACCCAACCGCGCAGGTAGAATCGCGGCACGGCCAGGGCAGTGGGATGCGCCCCGATACTGCAACTGGCCCCGCTCGCCTCGGTCTCAACGTCCGGGCAGCGACCGCGACCCCGCCAAAGAGCCCTTCGCATGCTGCTGATGATCGACAACTACGACAGCTTCACCTTCAACCTGGTGCAATACCTGGGCGAGCTGGGGCAGGACGTGAAGGTGATACGCAACGACGAGATGAGCGTTGCCGAAATCGCCGCGCTTGCGCCGGAGCGCATCGTGATTTCCCCGGGGCCTTGTACGCCGAACGAGGCGGGTGTGTCGCTGGGCGTGATGCGCGAGCTTTCGGCGACGGTTCCGGTGTTCGGCGTGTGTCTCGGCCATCAAGCGCTGGGCCAGGCATTCGGCGGCACCGTCGTGCGGGCGCGGCAGATCATGCATGGCAAGACTTCGCCGATCCATCACAACAACACGGGCGTGTTTCGGGGCCTACCGAGTCCGTTCGAGGCGACGCGCTATCACTCGCTGGTGATCGACAGGGCATCGCTGCCGGATTGTTTCGAGGTGACCGCATGGACGCAAAACGACGATGGCAGCATCGACGAGATCATGGGCCTGCGTCATCGCGAAACCGGCACCGAGGGCGTGCAATTCCATCCGGAATCGATCCTGACCTGCCACGGCCACGACTTGCTGCGCAACTTTCTCGGCCAACCAATTTCATTGCCCGCAGCAGCTTGATCGAGCTGCCGAAGGCGTGACGCCCCGGCGTCGCTGCGGCATCATTGCCGACCCCGCACGGAAACCGCCATGCCGATCACGCCGCAACAGGCGCTGCAGCGCACGATAGAACATCGCGAAATCTTCCACGACGAGATGGTCGAGCTGATGGGCCAGATCATGCGTGGCGAGGTCTCACCCGTGCTGCTCGCCGCGCTGCTGACCGGCCTTCGGGTGAAGAAGGAAACGGTCGGCGAGATCGCCGCTGCCGCGCGGGTGATGCGCGAACTGGCAACGCCGGTGGTAACGCCGAACTATCCGCACTTCGTCGACATCGTCGGTACCGGTGGCGATGGCGCCAGCAGTTTCAACATTTCCACGGCGTCGATGTTCGTGATCGCGGCGGCCGGCGCGCGCGTCGCCAAGCACGGCAATCGCAGCGTGTCGTCCAAATCCGGCAGCGCTGATGTGCTGGAAGCGCTGGGTGCGAATATCGACCTCGACTCCGCGCGCGTCGCCGACTGCATCGACGAGATCGGCATCGGCTTCATGTACGCGCCGAACCACCATCCGGCGATGCGCGCGGTCGCGGCGGTTCGCAAGGAGCTTGGCGTGCGCACCATCTTCAACATCCTCGGGCCCCTCACCAACCCGGCCAATGCACCGAACATTTTGATGGGCGTGTTCCACGAAGACCTGGTCGGCATCCAAGTGCGGGTGCTGCGCGAACTTGGCGCACAACACGCGCTGGTGGTGCATGGCCGAGATGGGCTGGACGAGCTTTCGCTCGGCGCGACCAGCCTGGTCGGCGAATTGCGCGACGGCGCGGTACGCGAGTACGAAGTCCATCCCGAAGACTTCGGTCTGTCGATGGCATCGACCCGGCAACTCGCCGTTGCCGATGCCGGCGAATCGCGCGAGCGTGTGCTGGAAGCACTCGACAATCGGCCCGGAGTTGCGCGCGACATCGTCGCCTTGAATGCTGGTGCCGCGTTGTACGCCGCAAACGTGATCGATTCGATTGCCGAGGGCGTCACTTTGGCGAGCGACACGATCGGCAATGGCGCTGCGCGAGCAAAGCTGGATCAGTTCGTGACAACCACGCAACGTCTCGCAGCCGCGTAGTTCGCATTCAATGTCCGACATTCTGCAAAGAATTCTTGCGCGCAAGGCCGAGGAAGTAGCCGAGCGAAAGGCGCGCGTCCCATTGGCCGAGTTGGTCGCGCAGATCGCCGACCTGCCGCCAACGCGCGGCTTCGCGGCCGCGCTGGAATCGACCATCAGCGAAGGCCGCGCGGCGGTGATTGCCGAGGTGAAGAAGGCCAGCCCCAGCCAGGGCGTGATCCGCGCTGATTTCGACCCGGCCGCGATTGCCAGAAGCTACGAATCGGGAGGAGCAGGTTGCCTGTCGGTATTGACCGACGCCGATTTCTTCCATGGCAGCGAAGCGTTTCTGAAGCAAGCGCGTGCGGCTTGCTCGTTGCCCGTGTTGCGCAAGGATTTCACCATCGATCCTTACCAGGTCTATGAGGCGCGGACGATCGGAGCCGACGCGATCCTGCTGATTGTTGCCGCGCTTGACGATGCCGATCTGCTTGAGATGGCGTTGATTGCTGCCGAGCTGGATCTCGATGTGTTGATCGAAGTCCACGATGAAGCAGAACTTGAACGCGCGCTGGAAATTCCTGCACCGCTGATCGGCGTCAACAATCGCAACCTGCGCACGTTCGAGGTGTCGTTGGAAACCACGCTTCGCCTGCGCGATCAGGTCCCGCCGGATCGGCTGCTGGTTGCCGAAAGCGGCATCCACGCGCGCGCCGATGTCGAGCGATTGCGCCGCGCTGGAGTGGATGCATTCCTGGTCGGCGAGGCCTTCATGCGCAGTCCCGATCCGGGCGCACAACTCGCGAACCTGTTCCGCGGAGCCTGATCGATGCCGCGATTGAATCGGCGCGAAGCGTCTGCCGTGGGCATGGAAGACGCGGAAACGGATATCGCCGAACGCCGCAATGATGAAGCGCTGCCCACCTCGGATGCCACTGAGGTGATGGCTCCCCGCATTGTCCTGTTCGATTTCGACGGCGTACTGGTCCACAACGATCTGCTCGAAAGTTTCCTGCGCAATCGTTTTCGCCGACAGCCGTGGCGCTTGCTGCCCATGCTGCTGTTGCTACCCATCGTGTTGTTGCTGTTGGTCGTTCCGCTGGGCCGCGGGCTGTTGACAAAGCTGTTCGTGCGGCTGGGCTTGATGGGTAGTCGGATCGCAACACTGGAACCCGAACTGCAACGCTGGGGTCGCGCGCGCGCGCCTCTACCGGGCGTGGTCGTTCGCGAAGGCGTGTTGACCTTGCGACGTCACGTGACGAGCGGTGATCGGGTTGTCGTCGTTACCGGCTGCGAGCAAGGCTTGGCGCACAGCCTGCTCGATGAACTTGCGCTGGGCGATATCGAAATCATCGGCTCGCGTTTGCGCGATGGCTGGCTTGGTGCGCTACCGCTGGTTCACGTCATCGGCCGTCGCAAGATCACGGTTCTCGCCGAGCGTGGCATCCATGCACCGTGGGCCCTCGCCTATAGCGACTCATCGCGCGATACGCCGATGCTCAAGGGCGCGGCGGAAGCCATCCTTGTCAACGTGGATGCGCGCAGCCGCAAGCGGATCGAGCGGCGCTTGGGCAGAAAACTGGTGACGGTGCGCTGGCGCTAGCCGCGCAGGAACCGCTAGTCGCGCGTGCCCAGCAGGACGATCGTCTTGCCTGAAGCGGTGATCATGCCGCGCTCTTCCAGTTGCTTGAGCACGCGGCCGACCATCTCGCGCGAACAGCCGACGATGCGGCTGATTTCCTGGCGAGATATGCGAATCTGCGTGCCTTGCGGATGGGTCATCGCATCCGGTTCCTGGGTCAAGTCCATCAAGGTGCGGGCGACCCGACTGGTGACATCCATGAAGGCCAGGCGGCTGACCTTGCGATTGGTGTGCAACATGCGCGTGGCCAACTGGGTGCCAATCGCGAACAGAATCTTGGGGCACTCCTGGCGCAACGGCCCTTCGAACAACTTGAACAGACGTTCGTAGCTGATTTCGGCGAGGTCGCACGCGGTGCGCGAACGCACGACGACTTCACGCTGGGTGGTCTCGACGAAGATGCCCATCTCGCCGATGAACTCACCGGGATTGATGTACGCGAGGATCAGCTCGTTGCCATCCTCGTCTTCCGACGACACCGTCAGCGAACCGCTGATGATGTAGTACAGCGTGCCCGCCGAATCGCCCGGCCGCATGATCGTGGTCTTGGTCGGATAGCGGCGACGGTGGCAGGCGGCGAGAAACGCGTCGATCGCCGAACGATCGAAATTGAGCTGGTCGGGCGCGACGAACTTCGGGCTGCTCTTTTGGAGCGTGTAGCGCAGCGGCATGCTGTTCATCCGGTCATTCCCCCAAGAACTGGTTCGAGATTTCCCAAGCAATCACGGTGGGTGTCGAATACACCGCGACGGTGCAGGGCGTGCGTCAATTCGATGCATCCGCATGACCTGACAGGCACAGTGACACCCAAGCATTCTCTTGCGCATCTTACACAGGCCAGCGTGTGTCACGCACACCTTCCACCGGACATGGTGGTGAACGCATCACAGCGGGCCACGCTCGCGCGGTTACATCGCACGGGCAATTCCTCCATAATCGCCGCCCTTCCGCGCCGACCAGATCGAGGTTCATTGCAGTGGTCAAGCCCATCCCCCGGCTTCGTCTTCAGGGTTTCAACAACCTGACCAAGGCGCTCAGTTTCAACATCTACGACATTTGCTACGCGGTGTCGGGAGAGCAGCGCTCGCGCTATATCGAATACATCGACGAACAGTACGACGCTGATCGCCTGACCAAGATCCTCACCGACGTGGCCGACATCATCGGCGCGAACATCCTCAACGTTGCACGCCAGGACTACAACCCGCAGGGCGCCAGCGTCACCATCCTGATTTCCGAAGAGCCGGTGATCGAGAAGTTGAGCCGCGACATGATTTCCGGGGCCATGGTTGCGCACATGGACAAGAGCCACATCACGGTCCACACCTACCCGGAAACGCATCCGCACAACGGTATCGCCACCTTCCGTGCCGACATCGATGTGGCTACTTGCGGCGTCATTTCGCCACTGAAGGCCCTGAATTTCCTGATTGACAGTTTCGAGTCCGACATCGTGATCATGGACTACCGCGTGCGCGGCTTTACCCGCGACGTGAAGGGCAAGAAGCACTACATCGACCACAAGATCAATTCGGTGCAGGAATACTTGGCCCGCCACGTCCGTCACAAGTACGAGATGTTCGACGTCAACGTCTACCAGGAAAACATGTTCCACACGAAGATGCACATCAAGGACTTCGACCTCGATACTTACCTGTTCGAAGCGACCGCCGACGAACTGTCGTTCAAGGAACGCCAGAGGATCGAGTCACTGCTGCGGCGCGAGATCGAGGAACTGTTCCACGGCCGCAACCTGACCTGATCGCCGTCACGCGGTCGCCGTTCACCAAAAAAACCCGCACCGGCAACGGCGCGGGTTTTTTCTTGGCGGCACCAGCATCAGATGCGGTAGGCGACGGCGCGCATAACGTTTGCGGCACCACGCATCAATGCGGCGACCGCAGCGGGCAAGGCGACGCCACCGGCCGCTTCGGCTTGCTCGGCGTGACGCGCCTCGTCGGCTTTCATCTGCTGCACGATCGCGCGGCTCGCCACGTCGTGTTCCGGAAGTTTCTGCAGATGCCCATCCAGGTGCGCTTCGACCTGACGCTCGGTCTCGACCACGAAACCCAGGCTGACCGGATCGCCGACCATTCCGGCAACCGCGCCAATCGTCCATGCGCCGCCATACCAAAGCGGGTTCAGCAGGCTGGGCCGGCTGTCGAGCTCACGCAGTCGCTGCCCACACCACGCAAGATGGTCGGTTTCTTCCGCTGCCGCGTTGAGCAAATGCTCGCGAGTAGCCGCGTCTCGGGCGACGAACGCCTGGCCGAAGTACAAGGCCTGTGCGCAGACTTCGCCCACATGATTCACCCGCATCAGGCCGGCACTCTGGCGTCGTTCGGCGTCGTCCAGCGGCGTCGTCGTTTCCACGCCTCGCGCGGGTGACGCGCGCGTAGCGACCGGCGCTGGCTCGAAAACGGCACCGAGAGAGCGCTCGACCTCCGCGATCAAACGATCCAGTCGACTCAAACTTCGCAGGCTCATGAATTCTCCAGTTGTTGCGCCAGCAGTGTAAGCGGATGCAGCACCGGCATTTCCCGACCGCGTTGTCGCATCCCGTTGCCGAGGTGGATGCGACAACCGATGTTGCTGGTCAGGAGCAGGTCGGGCACTTGGTCATCAAGCTGGTCCAGCCGCTGGTCGCGCAAGCGATCGGCGATATGGGGATGCTCGATGTAATAGCTGCCAGCCGCACCGCAGCAGCGCGGCTGCGTGGGCAAGTCGATCACGGTCAGTCCCGGGATGCGCGCCAGCAGTGCTCGCGTCGCATCGGCCGATTTCGCGCTGTTGATCTGGCTGCATGGCAAGTGCAGGGCCGCACGTTTGTTCAAGGGACGAAACCGCAGCGAGGCAAGTGCCGGATCGTCCGCGATGCGCTGCGCCGCATCGACAACGCGGACACCGCTTTCCCGCTCGGAGGTGCGAAGCGTATCCACCAGTGCGCTGTAGCAGCCA
>JBBSLA010000136.1:0-6744 GCA_038255665.1 Lysobacterales bacterium
ATTGATGCTTTCGGCATGCTTCTGGCTTGAGTAGTCCGCATCCGTGATTTCACGAAAGGCCTGCGCCATCGGCACAAGTACTTTGTCTATGAAAGCGATCGGATCACTCGGTCCCACATGGTCGCGAAACTCCTTGAGCAGCGTGCCTTTGGGCTTGGTCTTCCGATAGACCATGCGAATGTGGCTGAACAATTCGCCGAAAGCATCACGACCCAGGTCTTCCTCCAAGTCCTCCCACTTCAACGTGTAGGAATCGCGTTTGGCTGCGTCGATGCTGCCTATGATTTCCGCCTTGAGGATGTCCGTCGCGCTCAGGTCCAGCCCACGGCTGTTGAGCACGCCGAAAATCCGATACGCCGAATCGAGATCCGGCGTGGCCACCGTCACCAGAAAGCAACGCGTCACGATGAAGTGCGCGAGTCGCACCAGGGTGTCCTGATCAAGCTTAGCCAAGGCATCCATGTACAGCTGCGCATTTTCGCGCAGCCGTTGCTGAGCATCAGGCAACTTGCTATTGAGCGCGGCCAGCGTCTCGATGCCGTCCGCATGCTGCACGTACTCCCGGAAAAATTCCCGGTCGCGGTCGCGCAGCGAGAGGCGATAGCGCGCTTCGGTACCAAAGACCACGCTGCCTTGTTCGTAGATGCATTTGGTGATGGAAGACCGCACCTCGGGGTCAGTCACGTTCGCACGGATCGCCGACAGCAGCAGGGTCAGCGTGGTCAGGCGCTGCTGCCCATCCACCACCGTCGTCTCCGATACCGCCTCCCGTTTGATCAACACAATGCTGCCGAGGAAGTACGGCGCCATCTCGTTTAGCTTGCCGCCAGCGCTTTGCATGTAGTCGAGCAAGTCTTCATACAGTTCGCGCGCTTGGTCGATTCCCCAGGAATAGGGTCGTTGATAGTTGGGAATGGTGAACACAAAGTCGTCGCTGAAGATCTTGGAGAGCGACTGTTCTTTTGCCGAAAGCGTATTTGTCATCTTTAACCTTCCTGATCGAATGCATCGGTGGACTACCCGTTCTAATCAAACACCCAAGATACGACTGATCGCCTTCAGCAGCTCGTCGATTTTGCGAACCGCGGACGTCCACGCCCTCAATCCGTCTCGATCCGCGAATGATCCCGGCTGTCGCGCATGCTGGCGTAGACGACCAGGGATACGGCAATCATGCCGCTGACGTACCAGTAGAACCATGCCTCGTGGCCGATCGACTTGAACCATAGTGCGAGGTATTCGGCAGTGCCGCCGAAGATGGAAACGGTGAGCGCGTAGGGCAGGGCGACGCCGAGGGTGCGGATGCGGGCCGGGAACAGTTCGGCTTTGACGACGGCGTTGATCGCGGTGTAGCCGCTGACGATCAGCAGGGCGATGCCGATCAGTGCGATGGCGCTGCTGACGCTGGTGACCTGGCTGAGATTCGTCAGCAACGGCACCGTGCACAGCGTGCCGAGTACGCCAAATGCGATCAGCACCGGGCGCCGTCCGACGCGGTCGGAAATCGCGCCAATCAGCGGCTGCACCAGCATGAAGCCGAACAAGGTGACCGCGTTGACGAAGGTCGCGTCGGCCTTGCTGAAGCCGGCGGTGTTGACCAGGTATTTCTGCATGTAGGTGGTGTAGGTGTAGAACGCCAGCGTGCCGCCGGCGGTGAGGCCGATGACGGTGGCGACTTCGCGCGGATGGCGCAGCAGTTCGCGCAGGCCGGTCTTTCGCGAGTCATCGGCCTGGATGTTCTGGAAAGCAGTCGTTTCGACAAGACGTCGACGCAGCAACAGCGCAACAACGGCAAGCGCGGCACCAATCGCGAACGGGATGCGCCAGCCCCAATCGTGCAATTGCTCGGTGGTCAACATGCGTTGCAGGACGATCAGCACCAGCAACGCGCTCAACTGCCCTAGCACCAGCGTCACGTACTGGAAGCTCGACCAGAATCCGCGATGGCGACGCGTCGCCATTTCGCTGAGGTAGGTGGCACTCGCACCGTATTCGCCGCCCACGCTCAGACCCTGCAGCAAGCGCGCGGTCAGCAGCAGGATCGGTGCGGCGACGCCGATGGTCTCGTAACCCGGCGTCAGCGCGATCATCAGCGAGCCTGCGCACATCAACAGCACGGAAAATGTCAGCCCACTCTTGCGACCGTGGCGGTCGGCATAGCGACCCATCAACCAGCCGCCGACCGGGCGCATCAGGAAACCGACTGCAAAGATCGCCGCACTGTTGAGCAGTTGCGCGGTGAGGTCGCCGTCCGGGAAAAATGCCGGCGCGAAGTACAACGCGAACGCCGAGTAGACGTACCAGTCGTACCATTCAACCAGGTTGCCGACCGAGCCACCGAAGATCGCGGTCAGGCGCTGCCGTGGGGTGAGTTCGGCGGTGAAGTTGGTGGCTTGCATGTAATGGTTGCGGCGAGACGTTGGGTCAAGGTTAACGGTTCGAGACCACATTTCGGCGCGCATGGCGCTTCCGATTTACGAATCGCCACTGGTGGTATTCCGCAACGCTTCCACGTTCGTTGAGACGACCGAAGTAGCGCGAGGTGGTTGGGTATTCCCTCGTCGTGAATTCACGTCGTCGGCATCGCAGCCACCAAGAGGTTGACTCGCAACACGGTCTGCTGCACCTGGCCGTCACAGGTGATGGACAGGAATGAACGCGACCGCCATCACGCCACTGCAACGCCGATGGTGCGAAGATCACGCCGCAATCCATCGTCATGGGCCCGACGCGATGCCGGCAGGAAACCTTGCTCGATCAATCACCTCCGCTACGTTGCTGGCGTGCGCCCTGTTCGCTGGACGCAGCGATGCCGCGTTACCGAACCCGATCCTGTTCGTCACCCAGTTCCCGATTGGCGCGGACTTCGCCACCATCGGCTCGGTGTTCGCCAACCATCGCGGCAACATCGAACCCAACGCGCGCGGTGGCGATTTGTGGATTCGCTATCCCGACGGCAGCATGCGAAACCTGACTGAGCAAGCGGGCTTCGGCAACGCCGGCATGCAAGGCGCGAAAGCAATCGGCGTACGCGATCCGGAAGTGCACTGGAGTGGCACCAGGGCGATCTTCAGCATGGTCGTCGGCGCGCCGGAGCAGCAATTCGTCCGACTGCCTTGGTACTGGCAGTTGTATGAAGTGACTGGGCTTGGTCAGGGCCAGACCGCCGTCATCACCAAAGTGCCGAACCAGCCGCTCGTTTTCAACAATGTCGAACCGGCCTATACCTCCGACGACAGCATCATCTTCGGCAGCGACCGGCCGCGTGATGGCCGGCTACATCTGTATCCGCAACATGACGAGTACGAATCCACGCCAACGACGACCGGACTTTGGAAACTGGTCCCGACGACCGGCGCGCTCTGCCTGATGCAACACTCGCCATCGGGCTCGTTCAATCCCATCGTCGACAGTTTCGGCCGAGTGCTCTACACGCGCTGGGATCATCTGCAGCAGGACCAGCAAGCCGAAGTGCAAAGCTACGGCACGTTCAATTGGGCATCCGAAGAAGCCAGCGCCACGGTTTCGACCAACGTGCCGGAAGTATTCCCGGAGCCGCGCAACGATACGCCGATCACCCACGGCATGTTGTTCAACCAGTTTTTCCCGTGGCAGATCAACCAGGATGGCAGCGGCGAGGAAACGGTGAATCACATCGGTCGCCACGAACTGGCGAACTATTTCGTGCAGAGTTTTTTCGATCCCGCCTTGCGTGAATTCATTGCCGTCAATTCCGGGCGCACCAATCAGAACGATTCGGAGATGTGGCTGCAACTGGCCGAAGACCCGCAGGTTCCAGGACGCTACCTCGCCATCAACGCGCCGGAGTTTCGCACCCATGCATCGGGTCAGATCGTTGCGATCACTGCGCCGCCGAACATAAACCCAAACGACCTGAGCGTGCAGTTCCTCACGCCGCGCAGCACGCGGAACTACTACACCGGTACGCCGCCTTCGAGTTTCAGCGGCCACTATCGCAACCCGCTGCCGATGTCCGATGGTCAGTTGATTGCATCGCACACCAGCGAGTCTCGCCAGGCAGCTGAGGATGGAACACGCGCCTTTCCCAACGCGCGCTACAAATTCCGGTTGAAGCGCTTGCAGGCGAACACGGGCCTCTTCGCGCCGGTGGAAAATCTCACGCCGGGCAATGGCATCAGCAAGAACATCACCTACTTCGATCCCGATGTGCTGGTCACCTACAACGGACCGTTGTGGGAGCTGTCGCCAGTGGAAGTGCGCGCACGGCCGGTGCCGCCGATGACCGGCGAGAGCATGGCCCCGCCGGAAGCCGCTGCGTTCACGGCCGTGGGCATCAGCGCCGAGACGCTACGCGATTTCCTGCGCCGCAATTCGCTGGCGGTATTGGTCAGTCGCAACGTGACCGCGCGCGACGCGGCCGACAAACAACAACCTTTCAACCTCACCGTGCCCGGTGGCGTGCAGACCGTCGGCGGGACGGGCACGCTCTATCCGATCACCCAGGTGCAGTTCTACCAGGCCGACCAGATTCGCGGGATCGGCGGCACCACATCACCCGATCCTGGCCGTCGCGTATTGGCGCAACCTATGCACGATCCGGCGGCGCTTGCCGCACAGCCTGTGTTTGCCGGTGTCGCATCCGGCGCCGTGAAAATTGCATCCGATGGTTCCATCGCCGCTTTCGTGCCGGCACGCCGAGCGATGACGTGGGAGCTCGCCCGCAGCACGGGTGAAGCGGTGGTTCGAGAGCGCTACTGGATCAGCGCACAACCGGGCGAAATTCGTGCCTGCGATGGCTGCCATGGCGTCAACCGTTTAGACCAGGCGGGTTATGCGCCATCAACCATCACCCCGCAGGCATTGATTGATCTGCTGGTCTGGTGGCGCGACCACCACGACGGCATCTTTTCACATGACTTCGACGCTCCGTGAGTAGCGCACCGCGTGCCGTCGTTGCCGCCTTGCTCGATGGCGCGCGACAACATCGTGGCGTGCTCGGTGTGGTCATCGCTACCGAGGGTTCGACGTATGCAAAAGCCGGTGCGTTGCTGTCGCTGGGCAACACGACTCGGCTCGGCTGGGTCAGCGGTGGTTGCCTGGAGCCTGCGCTCGAAGCCGAAGCGTTGCGGATCGAAACCGAACGTGCAGGGCTTTTGCTCGAACTCGACACGCGCGACGACATGGATCTGATGTTCGGTACGCGCATGGGTTGTCGCGGCTTGTTGCAGATGACATTGCTGCCATTGGCGATGCTGGATGGCATCGAACCGCTGCTTTCGGCCTGGCTCGACGGCGACCAGCCGCTGATCCTGCGCGGCGACCGTTCCAGTTTCAGCGCAGAAATTGGCGACTATCAGCGACGCTGGGAGATCGACTGGCAGTGCGGCGAAGGGGCTCAGACCATATCGCCTTGGCAGGCCGCGATTGTGCCTGCCCCATGCGTGCTGGTGCTGGGTGCTGGTCCGGAAACGGCGAGCCTGTTGCGCAGCTTGCGCGATCTTGGCGCGCGAATTGACCTGATCGAATCGCGACCGCGTTGGACCGAGGCTGGTCGCGAAGCGGATCGCTTGATCGAATCGACACCCGATCAGGCACTCGCCGACGCGATGCTTCGGAACTACTCAGCCGTGTTGGTGATGAACCACGATTTCGAACGCGATCGCGAATCGCTGGTCGCGCTTTCCGCGACAACGCAGCCGTGGATCGGACTGCTCGGCCCGCCGCGTCGCCGCGACGATTTGCTGGCCTTGCTTTCGCCAGCGGAGCGCGAATCGATCGTGCCGCGACTGCACGCGCCGGTGGGAGTGGAACTTGGCGGCCGTGGCCCGGAAGCGATTGCACTGTCGATTGCTGCGCAATTGCAGATGCTGTGGAGCGGCGTGGATGGCTGAGCCGCACGCGGTCGTGGTGCTTGCCGGCGGCGGCAGTACGCGCCTTGGCCGGCCGAAACAGACGTTGACGATCAACGGGAAGCCGTTGCTGGTGCATGCGCTGGAACTCGCCGCGGGGACCGCGCCGGAACGCATAGTCGTGGTGCTTGGCGCGGATGCCGATCAGTTGGCTGCGTTGCTCGATCGCATCGCGTTCGACAATCTCACCTGCGTCGTCAATCACCAATGGCAGGAAGGCATGGCGTCCTCGCTGCGCCTCGCGGCTGATGCGCTGGCAACCTGGCCTGGTCGAACGATGATCCTCGCTTGCGACCAACCGCGTCTCCGTATCGGGCACCTGCAGTCGCTACTCGCTACGGCGAACGCGCGCCGCGACAACGACATCGCGTGCGCCTACGCAGACACCATCGGCATTCCCGCGCTGGTCCGCGCATCGACCCTTGCCCAGGCGAGCAACTTGCGCGGTGACAGCGGCTTGCGCCGCCTTTGGCAATCGCCGGATGCTGCCGTCATCGCCATCGACGCACCGGAGCTTGCCTTCGATATCGATACGCCCGCCGATCTCGCCGAGGCCATCAAGGCGGGGTGGATTGATCGGCAGTGATCGTTCGTCGGCGCTTGCGCGCCGCCGCCGCGACGACGTGCGATGCCCTACGCCCTCGTCATTCCTGCCTTCGCAGGAATGACGAAGAACTACTCGTGGTCGACCCAGCGAACCTGCGCCCACATTCCGGACAGCGTTGCGCCTCCGCGGGAATGACGAAGTTGTGGAATCTACGCCTCGTCTCGTCATCAAGACTGCGTCTCGCCCACCGACTAAACTCCCACCTCAGCACCACCCCACTCGCGAGCCCCATGAACATTCGCCACG
>JBBSLA010000137.1:0-6640 GCA_038255665.1 Lysobacterales bacterium
CAGTGGGCCGATTGAAAGTCGAATCGTTCGCATCCAGCGACCCGGCGATATTTCCCGGCGTGCCCCCTGCGTAGTTGATGACCGTGTTGGTGCTGGCGCGGATGACCGGCGCGCTGGCCGGTCCGACGCTTGCTATATCGAGTTTGGCATCAGCGGCGTGCGCGAGTCCCGCGAAGCAGAGAGCAATCAATAGGAATGGCAGACGAATCATGATTGAATTCCTGAAACTGGATTGAAAAAATTGGGTCGGCCCCACTTTTCGCCGACATTACGCGAAGCGCAGATGCTCCGCCCGATGTTGAGACAGGTGATGCAGCACGGACGATTTTCATTCATGGTGCCGCAGACACTCCGCAGCGCGATGGCCGTGGACGGTCGGTTACCCACACTTTTATCCCTACGGCCGCGTCGGCACAAAGGTGGCGACGTAAACGCCCATTCCACCTTCTTGCCCGAGGTTGGTGACGATCATGATGACTGGTGCCGGGATATCGAATCCGCCAGTAGCCGTGTAGACCGATGTGATGCCGTCCGGGTAGACCAGTTGATGACAGGCTGGATGGTTGTCGAACAGGCAGCCACGCAGCACATCTTCCGGTGAGGAGTTGGCGTCGTTGAACGCTTCGTTGACCGCAGTCCCTCCTTCAATCACACCGTTGATGTTGTCGCTGAGGCTATTGAGATCGAGGAAGTCCTGGACAGACGGCAATCCGCCGTTGAGCAGGTTGCTGACAGCTTCGATCAAATCCGGCCCGATGATGAAGACGTGGTTCGCCTCGGCAAGTTGTGTGTTGAAGCCGAAACCCTCGATCACCGAGTTGGGAAGTTTGAACGCATGGATCGAGACGCTGGAGCCGGTTATCAGGCCGGTGACCGAGGTGTTGTTGGTGAAGTTCTGCAACAGGTCGGCGGCAGCAATTGACACAGCATTGCGGATCAGCTGGTAGATGAATGAGCCATAGAGGTCATTCATCAGACCAACCTGGATCGACATGGAACTCAACACGCTGCCGAACGAGAAACCGTCGATGCCGACAATGCCATTGATGGGATAGGCCGCTGGTCCATTGACAAGGCCCGCGCTGGCGATGGCCAGTCGTATGCGATCAATGCTCTTCACGGTCAATAGCGGCAGGCGTGTGCCGACCACGTTGACCATCGCCACCGAGCTGTCGAGGATTCCGTAGTCCTTCACGTCGAGCTGATCGATGGCAACCACGTCCTGGGCGAACTGTTGGTTCAAGTTGCGCAGGATCGACGGTGGCGTGCTCGGCTCGGTAGCTGCGGTCTCAAGCGCCTGGATCATCGGAATTACGTCGAATGCCGCTGTCTTGTAGGCGAGATCATCCGGTCCGGGCGGGAAGCCATTCGCTGCAGCGATTGCTGGCGACGGCATCACACCGCCGTCGGGCGCGACCGGGGTCATGCTGCGAAGGCGATTGGTATCGATGGAGTCGCGCAGCGCAGCCAGTTGCACGTCGATGGCAGCGATGGCGTTCAAGTCATTCGCTGCGACGGCGACTTCGAGCTGCTTGAGCAAGTCGGAGAACAGCTTAAGCTGACTACCGAACACGCCGAACAAATTACCCGACGCGCCGGTCGCAATCGGCTGCATCACGACTACCGGCGCGGCAATGGTTTCGGCCATGCCGGCATTGAACGCCGCGATGACCTGGAACGAGCCTTGCCCGGTGGCTCCGGTCTGGATCGTCGTGCCACTAAGGCTTGGCGGCGTTCCCGTGAACTGGCCGGGCATCACTTGCAGCGACAAGTTCACGACCGGCTGCGGCGTGACTGGGCTGCCATCGGGCGCACGCACACTCACGCTTACCTGCGCGTTGTTGCCGGCAAGGATGATGCCGGGGTCAACCTTGATCACGGCACGTGGGCCACCGGAGATGACCAGGTCAACTGCGCCGCCCGGCAGCTGTGTCGCGTGCGGCGCCGGATTCTGGGTGATGACACTGCCCAGTGGCACCGTGCCATCGTTGCGATAGGTGACCGCGCCGACACTGAGTCCTGCCGCGACAATCTCACTTTGCGCATCCGGCAAGCGGTGGCCGAGCACATTCGGCACATCGACCGGCTGCGGACCCTTGGACACGTTGATGCGCACGGACGCACCCGCTGCGACGGTCGTGCCGGCCGTTGGTGTCTGGCTGGCCACCTGGCCAACCGCCACCGTCGGATGGAAAACCTGGTCGATTGGATTGGCAGTGAGACTTGCAGCGGAAAGCGTCGCGACTGCACTGGCTTGCGCCTGGTTGACGACGTTCGGCACCAGCACGGCGCTGGTTACGGTCAAGGTATAGTTTTGATACACGGCCACGCCCAAGCTGTCGGCCACTTTGATCTTGACTGGATGGTCCCCAAAGTCGCCAGCCGTCGGCGTCCAGCGGACGACGTGGTTGGCGTCGATGATCATTCCAGCCGGGGCTTGCGCCAATGAGTACGTCAGCACTTCGCCGACATCGACATCCACCGCCAGAACGGCGTAGGTGTACTCGAAGCCGGGTGATGCCAGCAGACGCGGCGTCGAGAATATCTGCGGCGGCGAATTCGGCTGCAGGATGGTGATATCGACCGTCGCGAGATTCGATTGCAACGCGCCATCGCTCGCTCGATAGGTAAACGAGTCGGTCGTGCTGAAGCGTTCTTCGGGCAGGCGCTGGTTGACCAGGTTCTGGTTCAGTCCCGGCAACAACCAGTGCGGACGCTCAAACTGCGGCACCGTTCCATCGTCGTTGATGTTGGTGACGTGGTACGCGTTCTGGTTCCAGATCGCACGCATCGGCGGCCAGTCGTCCTGCGGGCTTTCGTAGACTCGGATCAGGTCGGGGCCCAAGGAAAAATCACCGATGGTGACAAGTTCGGCGTGGCCGTCGCCGTCGACATCGGCAAAAATCGGCATTGAGAAATTGAAAGACCTTCCGCCCTCTCCGCTCGGATACTTCAGTTTCACCGTCCCGTCGCGGCCATCCCAGACGTGAAATATGCGGTCGCGGTCAAGATAGACGACCTCGTTGAATCCATCATTATCCATGTCCATCACGGCGGCGCCCCATCCGCTGGAATCTGCCTTAGCCGGCACCGCCCACTTGAGGCTGCCGTCGTTACCGTTGAGTACTTGGAATTTGGGGTCAGGGTTGTCGTATCCAAATGGTGGAACGAGTATTTCAGGTTTGCCATCGTTGTCGACATCGGCAATCGACAACATGCCGTAGATGCCATAATTGAAATAGCTGGGAACCGTTGCGGTCCACAGGGTGCTGCCGTCGTGGTTCCAGGCGACGATGGTTCCCGGTCCGTAGTTCCCTTGGAAACTCGACATGCGCACCATCTCTGGATAGGGATCGTCATCAAGGTTGGCGACCAGCGGGAAGGTGTTGAAACCAGCGTTGTACATGTCGGAATCCGGCCGTGACCACAGCAACTCACCAGTGTTGGTCCATGCTGCCCTGCCCACGACGATTTCCGGCACGCCGTCCAGATCGAGATCGACGACTTCCACACGCGTGGAAGCCTCAATGCTAGCTGCCCCGCTGGTGTAGACATAATCGAGCTTGTTACCTTGAACATCCCAAACCTGATAGCCGATTCGGCCGAGCCCTTCAGTGATGATGCCGACCAGGATCTCGGGCGTTCCGTCCTGGTCAATATCGGCGATCGTGATCGAGGAATTGATCATGTATCCTTCGTAGGCGAGCCCGGCGCTGGTCTGGTAAACATCCGGCAGCGGTTCGCTGACCCACTTCAGATGTCCGTCGTGCTCGAACGCCATCAACTTCTTGCCGCCTTGGCCGATGGAATAGCCCGGCTCGTTGCCAATGGCGATTATTTCCGGGTGGCCATCCAGATCGATATCGGCGGCGGCGAAGGCCGTTCCATACGAGACGGACCGGTTGAAATAAGGGACCCGAAAATACTCCGCCCCCGTGTCACCGTGGACGGCATAGATCTGCGGGCTGCTGCCGACACCATCCATCAGGATGATTTCCGGAACCCCATCGCCATCCAGGTCGATGATCACGGGAATGTTGCCGGGAACGCCGCCCCGACCGAAGTAACTCCACTTCAACGCAATCCCAATCGTCCCCGCCGGATTGTCCGGCGTGTAATTGAACGACCCATCGCTCAGGAAATCGAGCACGCCCTTGGTCGGCCCGGTGCCCAGCACGGCGGTGATCGGGTCGCCATTCGGATCGGCATCGTTCGCCAGCACGCCTGGCGCTGCGACACTCAGCGTGTCACCACGCTCCACCGTGTAGGGACCATCATCGACCGCGACCGGCGCGCGGTTCTCGTCAATCGTGATCACGAATGATTTGGTATCACTGAAACCGAGCGGATCACTCGCCCGCACGCTGACATTATGTGGTCCCAGATGCTGGCTGGCCGGCGTCCAGCGAATCACGCCGGTGCCCGGATTTATGCTCATGCCCGCCGGATGCACCGGCAGGAAGTAAGTGATGGCGTCGTTGTCCGCATCGGTCGCACGCGCGGTGATGGTGAACAGGTCACCTGGCTTGGCCGCTTGATCCGCAATCGGGTCGAGGATTGGCTGGGCGTTGCTGGTGACGACGGTCAGCGTGAACGGTTCGGTGTCGCCTTGGCCCTGGCTGTTGGTTGCATGCACCACGACCGGGTTGCTGCCAAGGTTTGCGGAACTGGGTGTCCAGGTGATCAAACCGGAACTCGCGTTGATCTGCATGCCCGGGGGTGCTTGATCGAGTGAGTAGACAATCGGTGCAGCGCCACCGGTGTTCTGCACCACCACTTGTTGCTGGAATGGCAGGTTGACCAGGATGGTGCTGTCGTCGATCGGCGAAATCAACGGCGGCGAGGTCGGTGCAACAACGGTGATCCGAAGATCGGTCTTCACCGAGTGATCGAACTGGTCGCAGACCTGCACCTTGATGTCATGGTCGCCTTGCTGGCCCGGCATTGGTGTCCACGAAATGACGCCTGTGATCGCATCGATGCTCATGCCCAGCGGTGACAAGGTCAGTGACCAAGCCAGCGGATTGGATGGATCGGGATTGGTCAGGGTCGACGCCATGTCGATGCTGATCGGCCCATCACCGAGCACGGTGGCGCGGTTGACGATGGGGCCGAACAAGGGCGCGGCGGCGGCAGTGTCGAAGCCGCCGAAGAAGATGCGGTCGGAAATACAAGCCGCGTGCGTGAGCGGGCTCGCCAGCAAGGCGGCAAATACAATGAAGCGACGCAGGTTGGAAAGATTCATGTCAGTTTCCTCCCGGGTTGGTGGGACCACCCGCGGCAAGCGGGTTGGGAGCACGGAAGATGTCGCGCGCCGCATTCGTATCGCCGGCGATCAGGTTGCTCGCATCGGACTCGAACACGATCCAGTTCCCATCGCCGGAAATCGCCGGGTTGTAGCTATGACCGTTTGACTCGCCAACAGCCGGTTTGCTCACGCGCATCGTCTGGCCGGACTGGCGGTCGTGGACGAAAACGTCGAAGCGCTTGTTCGTATCGTCGGCAACGAGATTGCTGGCGTTGGATCGAAAAACCACGTAGCGGCCATCGTCGGAAATGTCGGCCTCGAAGCTGTCGTGGTTGGACTGCCCACCGCTGCTGGAAACGCTAACCCGCGTCGTAGAACCCAGAGTCATGTCCCGGACGAAGATGTCCCAATGCTTGTTGGTATCGCCAACGACCAGATTGGTCGCCTGCGAGCGGAACGCGACGTAACGACCCGCACCGGCGATCACCGGCTTGTAGCTGTCGCCATTACCGATGGTGCCGTCGCTGGAAACGCTTGCCATGACGAGGCTGCCAGTCTGGCGATCCTTCACGAAGACATCCTCGTGCTCGTTGGTATCGCCAGGAACAAGTGTCGGAGCGTAGGAATAGAAGGCAACGTAGCGACCGTCGTCCGTCAGAGTCGGCGAAAAGCTGTCGCCCCTGCTTTGTAAGCCAGCGCTGTCGCGGCTCATCATTTCGATTGGCACGATCGGCACGCTGACGCGATCAAAGATGAAAGTATCGTGGGCGAAGTTGGTGTCGCCAGCGATCGGTTGAGCTTCTGGCGGATTGGTGTCCTGCATCGAACCCGGTGAATAGAAGGCGATGTACCGGCCATTCCCGGAAAGTGCCGGTTCCAATCGCGCGTACGTTGACGGACCGTCGCTGGGAGGAAGCTCGAGGGTCGACGTGCCACTGATGCGATCGTGCACGACGATCGACGAATAACCGAAATCGGTATTCATCACCACGATCTGGCCATCGTCGGAAATGGTGGGATACAGGCTGTAACGCCGAGTGGCTGGTGCCACCCGGTTGCTCACCATCTCTGTCGTCGCGCTGCCGAGATCGCGGACGAAGATATCCGGCCAGATGCTGTCGTCAACGGCGGTCAGATTGTTGGCGGTCGACCGAAACGCGATGACCTGGCCGTTGTCGGAAACTGCCGCGTCGTAGCTGTCGGCGTTGGCTTCAACGCCTGCCGCACCAATGCTGATGCGCGTGATTTGCGCCAGTGCGGGCGTTGCCAGCAGCAGCAAGCCGCTGGCGCTGGCGGCCAACAGGCCGCGATGTTGGTGGCGGTGACGCATGGAGCTCTCCCGTTTCCTACTGATTCGCGCAAGAAAATCTTGCCGATATCCCTTAATACGGA
>JBBSLA010000138.1:0-6631 GCA_038255665.1 Lysobacterales bacterium
GATGCGGTCGCGCGCATCCGCCAGTTCGTGGACAAGCGGCGCATGTTCGCGCTGAAGGAATTCAAGGGGCAGTTCACCCCGGAGAACGTGGTCGGCGTCTACCTGCCTTACATGATTGTCTTTGGACGCGCGAGCGTCGCCGTCGCCGGCCAGGGCGAGATCGATACGCGCCGCTACACACGCGGCGAGGGCAACAACAAGAAGACCTACTACGACGCCGACGTCTATAAGGTAGACCGCCACGTGGACTTCACCATCGACGACTTGCCGCTGGAATCGTCCAGCGAACGCGGCAACCTCGACACCCGCGCCAACACCAACAACATCATCAACACCATCCTGCCGTTCGACACCAAGAATGCGGTGAAGTGGAACGCGTCCTACCTCGCCGGCTTTACGTCGGAGAAGCGCAACAACAACGTCGAAAGCTTGCACCCACGGCTGGAAGACCAGTTGCTGTCGATCGGCCGCGCTCAAGTTCTGGAATCGACGAGTCGCTACGACCGCGGCGTGCGTTGGGAGCAGGAAAGCCTCGACGTCCACGGCACGCGCTGGGTCGCGATGTACCTGCCGGTATGGCTGTATTCCTACCACCAGCCGGGCCGCAACGGCGGCATGCTGCACTACATCGCTGTGAACGGCCGCACCGGCGAAACCATGGGCAGCGTGCCGGTTCAACAGTGGAAGCTGATCACGACCGCGCTAACCGTCGGCACCTTTCTCGAAGGCATTGCGCTCTGGATCATCGGGAGTTCGTCATGAGCGACGACGGCGGACTTTGGCTACTCGCCATGGGCCCGGCAGGCGCCACCGCGCTGTACTGGGCCTTGTACCGCTACTACCGCAACACCGACAAATCGCATGCGTTCGAACGCGAGACGGTGGTCGAAGCCCAGCCCGTAACCGGCTCGGACGACAAGGTCGACGAGGTGAAGGGCACGCAGAAGACGAGCATCCCGGGGAATAACATCAGTGCGTATCGGGCGCGGGTAAAGCGCGTTCGTGAGGGTGGGAGTTAGCGTTCCGTGAACTCCGGCTTCCCGCCGAAATTGCGCTCTGCCGGAAGCGCTCGGCAAGAAACCGAGCGATTCCCGCAGTCAACTGCCAGAGACGGTTGATGAAATACCGGACGGGTCGATGCGGGGCTGGCGTTGCATGATCGATTCCTTGCGGTGGATGGCGATCACACTTTCCGATTCGTCCACGCGCTGTAATCGCAACGCAGCTTGAACCGCTGCAGGAAACGTACACTCTGACCCGGTTTTTGACCCGGTTTTTGCTGGTCAGGGGCGTTGACGTAAAACGACTTGAGCGGGAATGTCGCCGCCGTTGAGCCACCCGCATAGCCCAGGCTCATTGAGCAGGTAGGTGCGCAGGAATGCGACGGTGGATGAGCGCATGAACGCGTGGGTGACGGTGGTGGGGAGCGTGCCGGTCTGGCAGAACCCGCACGAAAACCCGCATTGGTCCGGATTGGTGACGAAATCGGTATGCGATGCGCCGTCCAGCGTCCATTCGTATGCTGCAGGTGTGCTCGCCGCAGCATTGAAAAAGGTCTGATAGTTGAGCGCGAGCGGCGCGCACGCCTGGAATGCGCCGCTGCCATCAAGCAACTCACCGGCGAAACCGAAGGGTATGGTCTGCTGGCTGATGCCTGCCGGCAGAATGTTTGGTTGCCCTGTAGCTCCGCCCGAGCTGTTGACAGGATCGAAGGCGTAGACAGCATCGATACGGCTGTCCGCATTGGCTGCCATCACCGCGATCTTGCCGCCCAGGCTGTGCCCGGAAAGTGCCACACGCGCCCCGTCAACGGTGATCGGTAGCGCTGCCGGAGCGAGCAAGTCATTAAGTACAGCGCTCACATCCAGCGCCATCTCCGTGTGCGACGGAGAGAAGCCAGTGGTGGGATCGACCCGCACCGCTACAAAGCCCCACGTCGCAACATGCGTCATCAATGCTGCATAGGACGCAGACGGAATCTGGAAGCCGGGCGCAAAAATCAGCAGCGGTCGAGGCACGGGTGATCCCGTTGGATAGACTGCCAACCAAGGGGTGCTTCGCCCTGCTCGTAGCGTAACGCCGGAGCGCGTTTGCGTGGGGAATGGCCCGGGCTGGGACAATTGCGTTGTCGGCAGGCGAGCATCAAAACTGTCCAAGAACACCGTATCCAGATCAGGACAAGCGAGAGTCCTCGCAGCTGCGTCTGATCCATGCAGCAACGCGCTGACCGCCAGCGAGAGAACAAAAAGATTACTGCAGACCAATCGCCGACAAAGCATTAGGAGCGCTCCTCTCAAATTTCAGCGACTCGCAGTATCGTGACAGTCGTGTACCCCGAAATATAGGCCAATCCGGGGACTAAAAGAACCAATAGGGAACAAGAAAAATGCACTCGGCTGGTCTTCATTCGGCACCCCCCGATGAAGAGACCGACGTCATACGCCAGCACTTGTGTGATCGCGGGTCAGAGTGCACTTTTCGTCGAAGAAGACGTGATTCTGAACGGTCCCTTCGGCGCGACGAAAGCAAAACCTTCGACTGCTCGGTGCGCTGGATCCCGGCCATGCAAGTGACCAGCGGCACTTTGTGCAACACCGCTAAGTGACTAGAGTCGCGCCTCCGTCTGCCCACCGAGAAACCCCATGTCCTCCCTGCTTCGCGCGTTGGCTCTGTTGTCCGGCGCGGCCTTGCTGGCCTGCTCGTTATCAATCCACGCTGCAGAACCCCTCCGTTACGTGGCGCTGGTCGATGGCGGCAAGAAGGCCGGCGAGCAGGTGGTGACGGTGGGCGACGATGGCGTCACGCGGGTCGAGTTCGTGTTCAAGGACAACGGTCGCGGGCCGGAGTTGAAGGAGCAGTACACGCTGAACCCGGATGGCACCTATCGCGATTACCAGGTGAAGGGTACGGCGACATTCGGCGCGAAGATCGACGAGAGCTTTCGTGTCGATGATGGCAAGGCGCAGTGGAAATCCAGCTCGGACCAGGGCGGGCAGCCGTACGAGGAAGGTGCTCTGTATGCGCCGTTGGCCGGCACGCCGCAGACGGCGACGGTGACGATCAGTGCGATGGCGAAGCGGCCCGGCATGCGCCTGCCGCTGATCCCGAGCGGTTCGTTGAGCCAGCGCAAGGTGGATGAAGTCGCGATCGCCAATGCCAAGGGCGATAAGCGCAAGGTGGCGTTGCTGGCGATTACCGGTGTTGGCTTCACGCCGCAGTTCGCGTGGGCGACCACCGACACGGACCCGCGCCTGTTCGCCTTCATCTTCCCCGGCTACCTGCAGCTGATCGAAGAAGGCTGGGAAAGCAGCGCGGACCTGCTCGAAGCGCTCCAGAAGACTGCCGAAGGACAAGCGCTGGTCGAGTTGCAGAAGCGTCTGGCGCATCCGCTGAAAGGCTCAACGCTGATCCGCAACGCGCGCGTGTTCGACAGCGAGAAGGGCAAGCTCGAAAAGGCATCGGACGTGCTGATCCGTGATGGCAAGATCGTCTCAATCGCCACGACCGGTGGCGACAAGATCACATCGGACCAGGTCGTGGATGCCGCTGGACGCACCTTGTTGCCAGGGCTGTTCGACATGCATGCGCATGCGTCGCGCTGGGAGGGTGGGCTGAACCTTGCCGCTGGCGTGACGTCGGTGCGCGACATGGGCAACGACAACAAGACGTTGCAACAGATCATTGCCGAGGAACGCGCCGGCACGTTGCTGTCGCCGCGCATCGTCCCGGCCGGTTTCATCGAAGGCGAAAGCCAGCAGTCTGCGCGCAATGGATTTGTGATCAGCACGCTGCCCGAAGCGAAAAAGGCGGTGGATTGGTATGCGGAGCACAAGTACCCGCAGATCAAGATCTACAACTCGTTCCCGAAGGATATCCTCAAGCCGACGGTTGCTTACGCGCACATCAAGGGCTTGCGCGTGAGCGGACACATACCGGTGTTCCTGCGCGCGCAGGATGCGATCGACGCCGGTTACGACGAGATCCAGCACATCAACCAGTTGATGTTGAATTTCCTGGTCAAGCCCGACACCGACACGCGCACGCTGGAACGCTTCTATCTGCCGGCCAGGGAAGTGGCCGATCTCGATTTCAATTCCAAGCCCGTAAAGGACTTCATCGCCGAGCTTGCCCGCAAGCAGATCGTGATTGATCCCACGCTGTCCACATTCGAGTTCCTGCACCAGCGCAATGGCGAGATGTCGCCGATTTTCGTCGGCATCGAAGACCACGTTCCGCCGGATGTGCAGCGCGGTCGTCGAGCCGCCGAAATGGACATTCCCGATGACGCCACTGCAGCGCGCTACACCAAGTCATTCGACAAGATGGTCGACTTCGTCGGCCGCGCCTACCGCGCCGGTGTGCCCCTGGTTGCAGGCACCGATGAAGTAGCCGGTTTCACCTTGCACCACGAGCTGGCCCTGTACGTGAAAGCCGGCCTGACGCCCGCGCAGGCGTTGCAAGTGGCGACGTGGAATGGTGCCAAGTATTCCAAGGTGCTGGACACCCTCGGCAGCATCACGCCGGGCAAGCGTGCCGACCTGATCCTTGTCGATGGCGACCCGACCCAGAACATCGCCGACATCCGCAAGGTGACCACGGTCATCAAGGGCGACGTTGTGTACTACCCGGCGGAAATCCACAAGGAGTTGGGAATCAAGCCGTTTGCTGAGGCGGTGCGGGTTTCGGGAGAGTGAGGTCGAGCCGTCGATAGCACTTGACGGCTTGACTGGGCATACGAAATGTAACTACATTAAGTAGTGTCATCGCTGGAAGCGTATGGGTTCATAACGGAGCAAATCTTGTGAGCCTGAATTTTGAATGGGATCCGGTAAAAACTGCTTCGAACGTGACCCGTCATGGCGTGTCGTTCACATTGGCGATGCGAGTCTTTGAAAACTTGGACCGCATTGAGCGCCACGACGGTCGTGACGACTACGGTGAAGATCGCTTCGTTACCGTGGGTCTTGTTGGTGACAAGCGCCTGACCGTGCCCTACACAATGCGTGGCGACACGATCCGTATCATTTCTGCCCGAAAGGCTACCCGCAATGAGCACCTCGAATACTGGTAGGACCGTCAGATTTACTCTCGATCCCGATACGCCTTTGAGCGTTGAGGACGAAGCACGGCTTGCGCGTCTGACCGACATGCCTGACAGCGAAATCGACCTCACCGATATCCCGGAAAGCCCGCCCGATGCAGTCTGGTACAAACCCGGCGCGCTCATCCCAGACACCAAGCAACAGGTGACTTTGCGCCTTGACCGCGACGTGCTGGAGTACTTCCGCGACACGGGCAAACGCTATCAGACGCGCATCAACAGCGTGCTGCGTGCGTACATGCAGGCTCACGCGCCTGCGAGACAACCGGATGTGAAACGCTAGCGCGCACGAGGGTTGACATCGCGCGTCTCGGGATCAGCCCTTGGCAAACGGCTCAGGGCCATTTCTAGGCCGGGCCTGAAATCGAGGCAATGGTTCCACCGAGCCGGCTCAAATGCCCGGAAGCGACGCAACCCGAAACTGTCGTCATTCCTGCGAAAGCAGCGGCGCTCTTCAACAGCCGGATGGCTGGTCAAACCATTTCGATCTTCGTGAAGTCATCGAAGTCACATCAATATCAAAATGGATCCCCGCTTTCGCGAGGATGACGACAACATTTCTTATCGTCGGCGAACCAAGGGTGCGAGAACATTTCGGAGGGCAGCACGTCGTCGCCGACCCCGCGGCTATCATGGCCGCCCTGCGCACCGTGCACCGACCAATCCATGGCCACCCTTAAACTCGCCCTCGCCCAGTTCGATTTCCCGGTTGGTGATCTCGCCGGCAACGGCGCAAAAATTCGCGACCTGATCGCACAGGCGAAGGCCGGCGGTGCGAGTCTGGTGTTGTTCCCGGAACTCGCGCTGTGCGGTTATCCGCCGGAAGACCTGTTGTTGCGACTGGCTTTCATCGACGACTGCGATGAGGAACTGGAACGCGTTGCCGAGGCAACCGACGACGAGATCGGCGCTTACCTCGGCCATCCCGAAAGCAACGATGGCGTGCTCTACAACGCCGGCAGCCTTCTCGCGGATGGCGAAATCGGTGCGACCTATCGCAAGCAGGAGTTGCCCAACTACGCGGTGTTCGATGAAGACCGTTATTTCGAAACGGGCAGTGACAGCATTGTTGGCGACATTGATGGCGTGAAAGTTGCGCTGTTGATCTGCGAAGACATCTGGGAAGACGGACCCGCTGCCGACGCTGCCGAAGCCGGTGCCGAGTTGCTGCTGATCATCAATGCATCGCCGTACTACGTCGGCCAGGCCGAGTCGCGTGAGCGCTTGCTGTGCCGACGCGCTCGCGAAAACCGCGTTGCGATTGCCTACGTGAATTGCGTGGGCGGTCAGGACGATCTGTTGTTCGACGGCGGTTCGCTGTTGATCGAGCCCGATGGCAAGGTCGCCGCGCGGGCGCCGCAGTTTGTCGAACAATTGTTGTTCGCCGACTACGACAATGAGACACGTCGTTTCGTGATGGACTGGCAACAGGAAACGGATCGCAGCATCGAAGCCGTTTTGTACGCGGGATTGGTCACTGGCGTTCGCGATTACGTCAACAAGAACAACTTCCCCGGTGTGTTGCTCGGC
>JBBSLA010000139.1:0-6581 GCA_038255665.1 Lysobacterales bacterium
ACCCGCCCGTTCCTGTCGGCAAGCGCTGGACGGACCAGCCGCTTGCGGGCCACGCGAGGGATCGCGTGGCTTCGGCTGCGGCACAGGATGTGCCTTCAGCCGAACCCGGCCAGTGCTTGCGCAGTCGTGCGGCTTCATCGCACGACCGACAGGCCATCGGGTCGCATCTTTTGGTGACTTTTCTCTGCGCGAGAAAAGTTACTGGGTCGGCGGCAGCCGAACCATACGCTTGACACACCTGGCGACAGCCCAGAAATGGACGTCTAGACGGCCAAACTGCCAAACGGAAAACCAATTCAAGCGCAGCACAAGAGCCGTACCCTCACCTCGGTCCTCTCTCGAGGGGAGAGGAAGGAAAGCGCACCCGGCGTAGCCGAAAACAAAAGCGCCATCGCGGCGCCAGAGCGAAACCTACTGTGGCTTGCTGTCCACAAACAGCTTATCGACGCCGGCTTGGGTCAGCGGGTGATAGCCCGGACGTGCCTTGGCGTATATTTTCTTCGCAAACACCTTGCCGTCAGGTGTCTTTACCAGCGCCTCGTAAATCGGCATCACCAGCTTGCGGCGGCCGATCGGCACGACGAAGCGTTCGATCTGCGGGTAGTTGGCGGTGTAGCCGCTGTCGACAGTCAGCTCGAACCAGCGGAATGCGATTTCCGCGTTGGTGATATCGCTCAACTTCCACGCGCCATCGAGATCCTTTATCTGCGCCGTGGTCAGCTTGTCGGGCAGCGAGTTGATGAAGTGCAGCCACTCGTACGTCACCCAGCTCTTGGCGGGGATTTCCGATGCCGGCAACGTGCCCGCAATCCAGGCTTCGCGTGCCTTGTCGACCTTGTCGAAGTTCGCCGACACGGCAACCGGTCCATTGGCCGGAATGCCGGGCTTGTGCAACCACTCGTCGATCTCCGCCGGGCTCACCTTGCCGGGGAATTTCTTCGCAAGGTTGTCGTTGTAGTAAGCGAGGAATTGGTCGGTGGTGATGCTCTGGAACGCAAAGTGATCGAAGTAGCCGCGCAGGAATGCGTCGAACGCATCGCGGCCATAGCGTGATTCCAGGAAGCGCAGGAACCAGCGGCCCTTGGTGTAGGGGATGTCGGACAGGCCATCGTCCGGGTCCATGCCCTTGAGGTCGGGGGATAGCACCTGTTCGTCGGGTTTCATTTCCGGAAGCTGGGCGCGCAATTCGTTGTCGTCGACAACCAGTTGCATGTCCGCTTCCGCTTTCCCGTAGACCGCTTCGACGATGCGGTTCTCGACGAAGGTGGTGAAGCCTTCGTTGAGCCAGATGTTGCTCCAGTTCGCGTTGGTGACGAGGTTGCCGGACCAGGAATGGGCCAGCTCGTGCGCGATCAGGCTGACCAGGCTTTTGTCGCCCGCGAGTACGGTTGGCGTGGCAAACGTGAGCCGTGGATTCTCCATGCCGCCAAACGGAAAACTCGCCGGCAGTACGAGCACGTCGTAGCGATCCCAGCGATACGGGCCGTAGATCTTCTCGGCCGTCGCGATCATCTTCTCGGTGTCCTCAAATTCCTTCGCCGCCTTCTCGACCACCGACGGCTCCGCGTAAATCGCGGTGCGCGGACCGGTTTCCTCCACGGCAATATCGCCGACTGCAATCGCCAGCAGATACGACGGAATCGGCTGCTTCATCGTGAAGCTGAAATCGCCATCGAGCGCGTGCTTGGAATCGTTGTCGGCGCTCATCACCGCACGCAGCTCCTTCGGCACCTTGATGTGTGCCGTGTAGGTGAAGCGCACGCTCGGCGTGTCCTGCAGTGGCACCCAACTGCGTGCATGGATCGCCTGCGACTGCGAGAACATGAAGGGGTGTTTCTTGTTCGCGGTCAGCGCTGGCGCCATCCACTGCAGGCCCGAGGCCTGCGGCGCGGTGTGATAGGTGATGCGCAACGCCATCGGCGAACCTTCGACCGGAATGGTCAGCGCCGAACCCAGCGTGGCATCTGCCTTGGCCAGGCTGAAACGCAGGGGCTTCGCCTTGCCATCGGCACCGATGGCCTCGACCTTGTCGATCGAAAGATCTCGCGTATCCAGCACTACCGACCTCGCCTTCGGATCATGCCAGTCGAGCTTCAGCTCGGCACTGCCGATCAATTGCTTCTTGCCGAAATCCACCTTCAGGTCCAGCGCCAAGGCGGTCACCGTCACCGCATCGGTGTTGGCATAGCTATGGGAATCGGCGGCGTGTACGGGCAGCGCAGCACAGATCGCGGCAGCAACCGCAGCAACTCGAATGATGGACATGGCAGGGGCTCGCTTGGACAGGAAGGCCCTATTGTTGCAAACAGTTTGTGAGCACAGGGTTGCCATCCTCGCCCTCGTCATTCCTGCGAAAGCAGGAATCCATGTTGATCTTCGTCAAGCCACTGATTGAGCAGCAGAATCAAAATGGATTCCTGCCTTCGCAGGAATGACGAGGTAGGTGACTACGTACGATCATTGGGGGTCGACGCGCCGACCCAGCGCGGAACGTGCTCGCAAGGGTGCACAACACCGCCCCTGCCGCTACAATCGCCGCCCCTTCGCCGGGTTAGCACAGTGGTAGTGCAGCGGTTTTGTAAACCGAAGGTCGGGGGTTCAAATCCCTCACCCGGCACCAGGTCCTAGGCGGCTTAAGCGCTGCAATCCAAACATTCCTTCTGGGGCGTTGATCACGCCACTTCGTCTTCGCCCCCGAACTTCGCCGGTAAGTCGCCCAACGTGATGCGGTTGCCTGAACCATCAGGCCAGATCGCGGCGTTTAGAATGGCCCGAGATAGCAAGAAGTCGGCGCCGACCAGCCTCTCGAAGGCATCGCGTACGAGCGCCACAACTTGGCGAAAATCGCTCCGCGTCATTAGCGATGGAACTACATGGAGGCCCGATATCGCCGTGTTCGTATTTGTGTCCACAAGTTCTTTCCACATCTTGTCGTGCCGACCTAGGACAAACGCTGGGATGAATCGGTTGATTCCATGACGGGCCGTTGGAACGTTCCAGACGTGGCCGTGAGCGATTGCGTTCCGCAAGACGAAGATTTCTCGTACATCGGGCAATGATTGATCAGTTTTTCGAAGCTCTTGATATAGGTTAAGTCCTTCCAAGCGCGACGCATTGCGCCGATGGATAGCTGTCCAACGCAAAGCACACTCAAACATTGTTACTGTCAGCAGAATGCCGCTGAGAATCCAATCCGAGTCCCCTTCGTTTGTCTTCGAGGCGTTGCTTGGCCGAGGTCGGCGCGTCAGAGCCCAGACGGAATGAACGACCGGCTGTAGGAAATTTCCGTAGATGATGGAGTTATATGTGTCCAATCGAAGCTCCTCGGTTTCGAGATTGGATCGTACGCTTGACAGGATGAGTGCCTGAAGCAACCGCGCGATGTGTGTCACGGCGGTGTGCGCGCCATAACGACTTCTGAAATCTAGAGCGAGACAACCTTCCATGCGACCTTCCCCACGAATCTCTCGTTTTCTCGTCAGTACGGCGCTTTCAATTGCCTTCAGCGCGATACCTACGTCGATTCTTGCCGTGCCGACGCTGATTGATCACGTCAACGGCTACACGCTTGACAGCGCTGGCGCGTTGCAGCGGTTTGAGGCGTTGTTGATTGACGGTGGCAAGGTGGTGGCGACGGGGTCGAGCGCGGATTTCCGTACGGGTGATCGTAAAGCGGTGGCGAAGGGCGCGACCGTTGTCGATGGCAAGGGGCGGACGATGTTGCCGGGCTTGATTGACGCGCATGGCCACGTGATGGGCCTGGGTGCGATGAAGTTGCAGGCTGACGTAGTCGGCACGGCGACACTGGACGATGCGCTGGCGCGCGTGAAGGCGTTTGCGCAGGCGCATCCGGACAGCGCATGGGTGACCGGTCGTGGCTGGAACCAGGTGATCTGGAATCTTGGTCGCTTTCCGACGGCGAAGGAACTGGATCGCGCGGAGGCTGACCGGCCGGTCTGGCTGAAACGCGTGGATGGGCACGCGGGCTGGGCCAACAGCGTGGCGATGCAACGCGCCGGTATCGACAAAAACACGCCGGACCCTTCCGGTGGTCGCATCGAACGCGATGCGGAAGGCAATCCGAATGGCGTGTTTGTTGATCGCGCGATGGACTTGATCACGGCGAAGATTCCACCGCCGACCGCACAGCAAACCAGCGCCGCGCTCGATGCGGCATTGGCCGAGATGGCACGGGTTGGATTGACCAGTGTCAGCGATGCCGGAATCGGTGTGGACACCTATCAACTCTATCGACGCTATGCCGATCAAGGACGCCTGACCGCACGCATTTACGCGATGATCGGCGGCGTTGGCGATGACTTCGACGCGATCAGCAAGACTGGCCCGCTGGTCGGCTACGGCAAGGATTTCCTGAGCGTGCGCAGCGTGAAGCTCTACGCCGACGGCGCGCTGGGAAGTCGTGGCGCGGCGATGCTGGCGCCGTATTCGGATGATCCGAATAACTCCGGCCTGCTGTTCGATTCGCCGGCATTGCTGACCGCGAAAATCGGCAAGGCGCTGTCGCGTGGCTATCAGGTTGGCGTGCATGCGATCGGCGATGCGGGCAATCGCGAAGTGCTCGACAGTTTCGCTGCGGCGTACAAGGCGCATGGCGGCGAGCAACAGCGCAATCGCATTGAGCACGCGCAGATCGTCAGCGTCGACGACATCCCGCGCTTCCTACCGCTGCAGTTGATTGCATCGATGCAACCGACCCATGCCACGTCGGATATGAACATGGCCGAGGATCGCGTCGGCCACGATCGCACTTCCGGCGCGTACGCGTGGCGGACGTTCCTGAAGCAGGGTACGCGGATCGCCGGTGGTTCGGATTTCCCGGTCGAGTCGGCCAACCCGTTTTTCGGCTTGCATGCGGCGATCACGCGGCAGGATCATGAAGGCCGCCCGGCCGGCGGCTGGTATCCCGAGCAGGCGTTGACGCTGACCGAAGCCTTGCGTGCGTTCACGCTCGACGCAGCCTATGCGGAACACGCCGAGAAAACGTTGGGCACGCTGGAGCCGGGCAAGTGGGCCGACTTCATTTTCATTGATCGCGATATTTTTGCTGGCGAGCCGTCGAAGATCTGGTCGACGCAGGTGCTCGAAACCTGGGTTGGTGGGAAGCGGGTTTATGCGAAGGTGATGACGAACTGACGTTCGATCCAACGAAGCGCGGAAAAAATGATCGCGAAAAACTTCCATCCTCGTCATTCCTGCGAAAGCAGGAATCCATTCTGATTTTGCCGTTTCTTCAATACCCCAGGAGATCAAAATGGATTCCTGCTTTCGCAGGAATGACGAGGAGTTGTGTTTGATCGCCTGCGCAAGCAGGCGGAAACACCCCGTACTACAGCGCGCACTCGTTACAATCCACCCATGGATGTTTCCCACCTGCTTGATGGGCTGAACACGGCTCAGCGCGAGGCGGTGTCTGCGCCGCCCGGTCACTATCTGGTTCTTGCTGGCGCCGGCTCCGGAAAGACGCGCGTGCTGATCCATCGCATCGGCTGGCTGCTGGAAGTGGAGCGCGTGTCGCCGTGGGCGATCCTCGCGGTGACCTTCACCAACAAGGCGGCGGCGCAGTTGCGCGGGCGTACCGAAGCGATGATAGGCAGCGGCACGCGCGGGCTGACCACGGGCACCTTCCACGGCATCGCGCATCGATTGTTGCGTCGTCATCATCGCGAAGCGCGCTTGCCGGACACGTTCCAGATCCTCGACAGCGACGACCAGCAACGGCTGATCAAACGCACCATCCAGGGCTTGAATCTCGACGAGGCGCGCTACCCGCCGCGCCAGGCCGCGTGGTTCATCAATGCGGCGAAGGACGAGGGCAAGCGGCCGGACATGGTCGACACCGGCAACAATCCGCTGGCGGCGGTGATGGTCGATATCTACCGCGCCTACGAAGCGACTTGCCAGCGATCGGGCCTCGTTGATTTCGCGGAGTTGCTGCTTCGCGCGCACGAGTTGTGGCTGCATGACGACGCGCTGCTGGCGCACTACCAGGAACGCTATCGGCACATCCTGGTCGACGAATTCCAGGACACCAACACGCTGCAATACGCGTGGATTCGGCTGCTTGCCGGCGCGAGCGGCAAGTTGTTCGTAGTTGGCGATGACGATCAGGCGATCTACGGCTGGCGCGGTGCGCGGGTGGAAAACGTGCAGCATTTCCTGCGCGATTTTCCGACCGCGAAAACCATTCGACTGGAACAGAACTATCGCTCCACCGGCAACATCCTCAGCGCCGCGAACGCGGTGATCTCGCGCAACCCGAGCCGGCTCGGCAAGCAGCTGTGGACCGAAGACGAGGCGGGCACGCCGATCCAGGTCTACGCCGCCTACAACGAGCAGGACGAAGCGCGCTATGTGGTCGAGCGCATCCGCGAGGCGGTGCGCGAAGACCATCGCGCCAGCGAAATCGCCATCCTGTATCGCTCGAACGCGCAGTCGCGAAACTTCGAGGAAGTGCTTAGCCAGCACGACGTGAAGTACCGCGTTTATGGCGGCCAGCGCTTTTTTGATCGCGCAGAAATCAAGGATGCACTGGCTTACCTGCGACTGGTCGCGAACCGCGC
>JBBSLA010000140.1:0-6555 GCA_038255665.1 Lysobacterales bacterium
TAGGGATGTTCTGAACAAGTCCACGCAGGCGGCATGATGTCCGGACGGTTTCCAGATTGGGGTGCGTGGCGCAGTGCAGGCTGGCCGCCTGGACAAGCCGCGCGCGCCGATCTGGGGGCCTTCCGGACATCACCCCGTCGGTTAAAATCAACAGGTTGGGGCCGATCTGTGCGGACTTGTTCAGAGCATCCCTAGCGTTCCAATGACTCTCCGGGCTTTGGTGGCGCTTCCCACCCTGGTTTCCGCGGACTCGACGATGCCTTCGTGCAGGCGCGCGACCGATTCGTTGAGCAGGGACAGGATCGGGCGATCGGAGTCACCGCCCTGATCCATGCCAATGCGCCGAGGCCTCTCCCCGTTTGTCCAGCCATGGCGCGGTCCATCACATGCTCGCGCAGCTTCGTCGCAATCTGGTTTCGGCGCTCCGCCAGCTTTGTTCTGATCTTGCCGTCGCGCAATTCGTTGCGCATTGCGGAAGCAACCCGTCATGACCAGCGCCAGCGGCGAGATCGTCGTCGAATCTTCAACAATGGCCAGCGCGCATCGAACGGTTCGTGGCTCAACCGGTTCGGCTACTCGCGGCGCAAATGCGAGCAGCGCGGCGCGTTCATTGCGGAACGCGGCGGCGGCGTGGTTTGCGGTCACGGTGCTCGGGCAATTGATGTTCGTCATCTACATCGCCGGCTTCTACGGCGTGGCGACGGCGCGTGGCGATCTGGCGGCGTGGGGCAAAGTGATGCCGCATGGCTACGTGGCGGGTGACACGGTTGGCAATACGGTGGTCGGCGTCCATCTGCTGTTTGCCGCATTGATCACGCTATCCGGCGCCGTGCAGTTGTTGCCGGCGATACGGCGGCTCGCGCCGAAACTGCATCGTTTGAACGGCCGATTCTTCATAACGTCTGCCGTGGTGATGAGCGTTGGCGGACTGGTGATGGTGTGGACGCGCGAAGGCGTCGGCGGTCTTTCGCAGCACTTGGCGATCAGTCTCAATGCGGTGCTTATTCTCGCGTTCGCGGCAATGGCCCTGCGCCATGCGATGGCGCGGCGCTTTGCCGAGCATCGACGCTGGGCGTTGCGATTGTTCCTCGCCGTCAGCGGCGTGTGGTTCTTTCGGGTCGGGTTGATGCTGTGGCTGGTGGTCAACCAGGGACCAGTCGGGTTTGATCCCGAAACATTTACCGGTCCGTTCCTGACCATTCTGGCTTTCGGCCAATACCTGGTTCCGCTCGCCATTCTTCAGCTTTACCTACATGCGCAGGAACGCGGCGGCACCGTTGCAAAGTACGCGATGGTTGGCGGGCTGGTCGTCGCCACCTTGATGATCGCAGTAGGCAGCGCTGCGGCAACAATGATGATGTGGCTGCCGCACCTGCGCTAGCACCATGCACCCCAACTGAGCATCAAGGATCCATTCGAAATGTCCGAAGTCAGCACGTTGCGGCTTTACCTTCTGCGCGGCATGTACCTGCTGATGGCGGTGGGGCTCGGGATCACCATCTGGCCCTCCATCATCGCGCCGTCTGCATCGATCGCCGATGAGGGCACGGTGATTTCGGCATTGCTGGGCGCACTCGCCGTGGTCGCCGCGTTGGGACTTCGCTATCCGCTTCAAATGCTTCCGATCCTGCTGTTCGAGCTGCTGTGGAAGCTGATCTGGGTCGTCGCCTTCGCACTGCGAATGTGGCTGGCTTCGGGCCTAGACGATTACGCTGCCCAGACGCTGCTCTCCTGCCTGATGGGCGTGGTGCTGGTACCCATTGTCATCCCTTGGGGCTACGTGTTTCGGCACTACGTCCGTGCGGCAGCGGAGCCTTGGGTCAATACGAAGAATCGGAGTAAGGGCTGACTGATCGCGCAAGCAGGATCCGCTCCGAGAGAGACGCATCGCGATGGCTGCGCCTTGGTGACTCGGGCCTTCTTCGTCGCGTCGCAAGCGCTACCATCGACCATCATGTCCACTGACCCCACGACTGAACAACCGCGAGGCCTGCGGCGAGTACTGGGCTGGCGTCGTGTGCGCTACCCACTCGGCGCGGCGACGCTGCTCGGCCTGCTGCTCATGTCCGGGTGGAAAGATCACTATTGGGTTCTGTTTGGACGTCTGTTTTTCATCGCGCTGATCGGCACACTCGCGTTTGCCCTTTTCGAGCGATGGCCCGCACGCATGCCACGACGGATCGCTCGTTGGGTAGTGCAGGTGGTTTCCGTGGCGGCCGTGATTCCGTTGGCGGCATTCGTGGCGTATGTCGCGACGACGCAAGGCGATCCGGTGCCTTTCTGGCAGGACAGCGACCGCCTCACGGGTTTCGGCTTCATGACCTTCATGGGCGTTTTGCTGGGTCCGTGGATGGCGGTGTCGGCGCTGATCGGCCAGATCACCGGCGAGGCGCAACGGCAGGCACTGGCGTTTGAACTGGAGCGCAGCAAACTGGAACGCGACGCGCTCGACGCGCGAATGCGCTTGTTACAGGCGCAGGTCGAGCCCCATTTCCTGTTCAACACGCTGGCAAATGTGCGTGAGCTGGTCGATTCGGGTTCGGCGCAGGCATCGAGCGTGCTCGACAGCCTGATCGACTACCTGCGCGCGGCCGTGCCGCGCCTGCACGACGCGGCGACGTCGCTCGATCAGGAATTGCAACTGGTGCGCTCGTATCTCGACGTGATGCGAATGCGCATGCCGGATCGACTGAATTTTGCGCTGCATGTCGATTCCGATGCCGCCTCGCTGCAGTGTCCACCGATGAGTGTGCTGACCTTGGTCGAGAATGCGGTTCGACACGGTATCGACCCAGCCGAGAACGGCGGTCGCATCGACGTCTTCGCTCGAATCGACAACAATCGCTGTCGCATTGAAGTTCGCGACAGTGGCGTGGGATTGCGCGCCGGTAGCAACGGCCTCGGTACCGGACTGGCGACGCTGCGCGAACGGCTGCACCTGGTGTTCGGCGGCGATGCGAATCTTCATGTTGTCGCGGTGGAGCCGCACGGAGTCTGCGCACGCCTCGACTTTCCTGCAATACCGGTCACGGCATGAGCAAGCCGAATCCCACCGCACTGATTGCCGACGACGAGCCGCTGTTGCGGCAGTCACTGACACGGATGCTGGCGCAGGCCTGGCCGGAGCTGGAAATCGTCGCGCAGGCACGCAACGGGCGTGTAGCGGTCGAGCAGTTTGAGGCATTGCAACCGGATGTCTGCTTTCTCGATATCCACATGCCGGGCATTTCCGGCATCGAGGCCGCACGCTTGATCGGCCAGCGCGCGCATATCGTATTCGTCACCGCATACGACCGCTATGCCGTGCAGGCTTTCGAACAGGGCGCGCTCGACTATCTGGTCAAACCGCTGGAAGTCGCACGCGTTACGAGCACGATAGCCCGACTGCGCGAGCGAATCGATGCGGGGCGATCAACGACGGACAGCGATGCGCTGCTGGAACGCCTGGTGGAAAGACTCCGTCCTGCCGGCCAACCGACGACATTGCGCTGGCTGCGCGCGTCGGTCGGATCGACTGTGCGACTGATCGCCGTCGACGACATCGACTACCTGCGTTCGGACGAAAAATACACGCGTATCGCGTGGCGTGATGACGCCGGCAAGCCCGGCGATGCGCTGATCCGAACGCCGTTGAAACAACTTGTCGAACAACTGGATCGCGAGCGATTCGTGCAGGTGCATCGCTCAGTCGCGGTGAACCTGCACGCGATCCGTGAAGTGATCCGCGCCGATAACGACACCGCGACAATCCATTTGAAGGGTCGCGACGAAACCTTGCCGGTCAGTCGCAGCTACCTGCACCAATTCAAGCAGATGTAAGGGCGCGATTGCCCATGCGATTTTCGGCCGACCTTGGCTGACGTGCCGCATTCGCGCCGTCGAGCAGGCTGCGAAAAACCCATCTTTGCAAAACTTGTCGAAACGTAACGGCTTTCAAGGAAACCTTAACGCCAGCGGAAGGCGTTGGTTCAGCGCCGGTACGATGAGATACGCATCGCCCGCATTCGTTCGGGTGTCGTGCACAGCGAGATCATCGCCAGGACACGACCGACCCCTTCAGGAGAATCGACCGTGGTCACCTTGTCTTCCTTGTTTCTTCGCTCCGTGATGTCGGCGAGCGCGTTGGCGCTGCTGGTGGCGGGCAACGCCGCCTGGGCCGATCCGCCCGGCCGCGTCGCACGCATGAGT
Source organism: Lysobacterales bacterium (assembly GCA_038255665.1). GTDB lineage: Bacteria > Pseudomonadota > Gammaproteobacteria > Xanthomonadales > Rhodanobacteraceae > Dokdonella. Next base: position 4,189 of record JBBSLA010000140.1, read on the forward strand.
TACATCCGTGGCGATGTCGGCTTCCAGCCCGGCGGCAGTGGCGTATGGGCCGACGCCGTCATCAACCGCCCGCTTGTCACCGGTGACCGACTGGCCACCGATCGCAATGCGCGCGTCGAACTGGAAATCGGGGCCGGTTCGATCCGGCTCGACGAGCGCAGTACGTTCAGCCTGCTCGACATCAACGATCGCATCACCCAGGTCGAGTTGACCGATGGAACGTTGAACATCGCTGTGCGCCGCTTGATTGAAGGGCAGACCTATGAGGTGGATACACCCACCCTGGCCTTCGTCGTCAGCCAGCCGGGCGAGTATCGTATTGACGTGTCGCCAAATGGCGACTCGACGATGGTCACCGTGTTTCGCGGTAGCGGCATCGTCTACGGCGAGAACAACGCCAGCTATCGCGTTCGCAACGGGCAGTCGTACCGCTTCAACGATTCCCGCCTGCGCGACTACGAAGTGCTAAACCTGCCGCGCGCCGATAACTTCGACCGTTTCTGCCAGGAACGCAGCAATCGCTATGAGCGCTCGGTGTCGAGCCGCTACGTGTCCGATGAAATCGTCGGCTATGCCGATCTTGACGACTACGGCAGCTGGAGCACGGTGGCGAGCTATGGCTCGGTCTGGTATCCGCGCGGCCTGCGTTCGGGCTGGGCGCCGTATCGTGACGGTCACTGGGCATGGATCGACCCTTGGGGCTGGTCTTGGATCGACGATCAACCGTGGGGTTTCGCGCCTTCGCATTACGGTCGCTGGGCTTATATCGACACCCGCTGGGGTTGGGTGCCGGGTCCGCGCCAACTGCGACCCGTTTACGCGCCGGCATTGGTCGCTTTCGTCGGTGGCAACAACTGGAGCGTCAGCATCGGCAACAACCCGGTTGGCTGGTTTCCGCTCGGCCCGCGCGATGTTTACCGTCCGTGGTACAACAGTTCGCGTGACTACTTCACTCGCGTGAACACGCACAACACCATCATCAACAACGTGACCGTGGTGAACGTCTACAACGATTATTCGCGCGGTCGTCCATCACGGGCCGACTACGCCTACCGGCGCGACCAACGTGCGTTCACCGCGGTACCAGGCAACGTGTTCGCCGGTGCGCAACCGGTCGGTCGCTCGCGGCTGCGCCTTAACGACGACGTGATCGGTCGCGGCGACGTTGTCAACACCGTCGCGATAGCACCAGTACAGGCCAGCCTCGCTGCACGTGGCGAAGGACGTGCGCATCGCCCTGATCCGGAGCGTTTCGATCGTGCCGTGGTTGCGCGCAACGCGCCGCCGCCCGAGGTGCTCCCGTTTGCGGAGCGCGAGGCGATCATCCGCGACAACGGCAATCGCTCGCCGGGCATGGAGAAGCTGCGCGGACGCGATCGCAGCACGGTGGCAACCGAGGACCGTCGCGTTCGTGTCGTCGATACGGACGAACGGGCCAAGCCACAGGAAATTCCGGTCGCTGCGAATCGCGTCGGATCTGAGCGTGCAAACCCCACTCGCGCCGAGCGACTCGGGGAAGATCGCGCAGTGATCGCCGAGCGTGCTGATCGTGAAGCCAATGCCGATGCCGGGCAACGGCTCGATCGTCGGGAAGGCCGCGAGCGCCTGCGTGAAAAAGCCGATGCGCGTGAAGAAGCTGGCAATGCCGAGCAACGCCTGCCATCGACGCGCTTCTCACCGGCGACGCGCAATCGCTCGAACGACGGTACCTCGCGCGAGGACCTGGTCGAGCAGCGCCAACAGGCGGCCGAACAATCCGAGGAACGTAGCCTGCAACGCGGCCGTGACGCGAAGCGCGCACGTGCCGATGACGACCAGCAGCGTAGCGACAACGAGCGCGAGCAGGCGCTGCGGGCTCGCGAGGAGAGCGCGCGCCGCGCCGGACCCACAGCGACTGACCCACCGGAGCGTTTCCAGCCGCAAGCGCAGCGTCAACAGCGCGATGTCGCGGCCGAACGCCAGGCCGATCAGAAGCGCGGCAACGACATGCTGGAACAACGCCGCGCGCAGGCGCAGGAACAGCGCGAGCAGCGTGCCGAACAGGCCGAACGCTCGGAGGCCCAGCAGGTGCAACGCAACCAACAGGCCGAACGCATGCAGGCACAGGAGCAACAGCGCGCCGAGCAGGCCGAACGCTCCGAGGCCCAGCAGGTGCAACGCAACCAACAAGCCGAACGCATCCAGGCACAGGAGCAAAAGCGCGCCGAGCAGGCCGAACGCTCCGAGGCCCAGCAAATGCAACGCAACCAACAGGCCGAACGCTTGCAGGCGCAGGAGCAACAGCGTGCCGAGCAGGCGAATCGCGAACAGGCGCAGCAAATGCAACGCCAGCAGGAACAGCAAGATCGCCAGGCGCAGATGCAGGAA
>JBBSLA010000141.1:0-6525 GCA_038255665.1 Lysobacterales bacterium
ATGGCGCTGCTGCAGAACACCGAGCTGGGCGCGCGCGAAGTGGTCGAAGCGGCGCTCAAGATCGCTGGCGACATCTGCATCTATACCAACCACAACACCACGATCGAGGAGCTTTGAGATGTCCGAACTCACGCCCCGCGAAATCGTCAATGAGCTGGACCGCTACATCATCGGCCAGCATCCCGCCAAGCGCGCAGTGGCGATCGCGTTGCGCAATCGCTGGCGACGCATGCAGTTGCCACTGGTGCTGCGCAACGAAGTAACGCCGAAGAATATTTTGATGATCGGCCCGACCGGTGTCGGCAAGACCGAGATCGCGCGTCGCCTTGCGGCACTGGCGAACGCACCCTTCATCAAGGTCGAGGCGACCAAGTTCACTGAAGTCGGTTACGTCGGCAAGGATGTCGAGCAGATCATTCGCGACCTCGCCGACGCCGCGGTGAAGATGGTCCGCGACCAGGCCAAGGCGCGCGTACGCAGTCAGGCTGAGGATCGCGCCGAGGAACGTGTGCTCGATGCGCTGTTGCCGCGTCGCCAGGGCGTCGGCTTCGCCAACGAGCCGAGCGCACCCGATGGCCGCGATGCCGACACGCGCCAGAAGCTGCGCAAGCAACTGCGCGAGGGCGCGCTCGACGAGCGTGAGATCGAGGTCGATCTCGCCGTCAACGTCGGCGTGGACATCATGGCGCCGCCGGGCATGGAAGAAATGACCAGCCAGTTGCGCGGCATGTTCCAGAACCTGGCCGGCAGTCGCAGCCAGAAGCGCAACGTGAGTGTGAAGCAGGCGCTGCCGATGTTGCTGGAAGAAGAAGCCGGCAACCTGGTCAACGACGAGGAAATCAAGGCGCAGGCTCTGGAAGCCTGCGAGCAGAACGGCATCGTCTTCATCGACGAGATCGACAAGGTCGCCCAGCGTGGCGAGTTCAGCGGTGCCGGCGTCAGCCGTGAAGGCGTGCAGCGCGATCTGCTGCCGCTGGTCGAAGGCTCGGCTGTTTCGACCAAGTACGGCATCGTCAAGACCGACCACATCCTGTTTATTGCATCCGGTGCGTTTACGGTCGCCAAGCCGTCCGACCTGATCGCCGAATTGCAGGGTCGTTTCCCGATCCGCGTGGAGTTGTCTGCCCTGACGGCGGATGACTTCCGCCGCATCCTGAGCGAACCCGAGCACGCACTAAGCAAGCAGTACACTGCGCTGCTCGGCACCGAAGGCGTGACCCTGGAATTTACCGACAGCGGCATCGAACGGCTCGCCGAGATCGCCTTCGAGGTCAATGAGCGCACCGAGAATATCGGCGCGCGTCGCCTGCACACCGTGTTGGAACGGTTGCTCGATGAAGTGTCGTATGAAGCCGCCGACCGCAATGGCCAGAACTACGTTGTCGACGCCGACTATGTCGACAAGCACCTGGCCGACATCGTCGAGAACGTCGACCTGTCGCGCTACATTCTCTAGTCCAGCAGGATCCTCAGTTTCGCAATCGTCGCGCAATCGCCCCGCGCGACAGCGCGGCGAAGACGATGCCGACCGCAAACCCCGCGATATGCGTCCACCAGGCAACGGCACCGAATGCCGGGCCGACGTAGGTAAACAGCAATTGCAGCAGGATCCAGACCGCAATCAGGATCGAGGCCGGGATGCGGACGAATTCAAGAAACACACCCAGCGGCACGACCAGGCCCAGCCGTGCTCGCGGGAACAGCGCCAGGTAAGCACCCACCACGGCAGACACCGCGCCACTTGAACCGATGATCGGCGCGCGCGTCCCGGCCAGCGTCCAGGCGCCAATCAAGTTGGCCAGCGCACCGCCGACCATGAACAGGGCGAGGAACCGAAGCGAACCGAGCGCGCGCTCTGCCGGAACGGCGAAGATAATCAGGAACAGCAGGTTACCGATCAGGTGCAGCCAGTCGGCATGGATCAGCAACGCGGTGACCAGTCGAGCCGCGCGCAGTTCGGTGAGCTGTTGCTGCCACGGCACCTGCGTATCGAGCAGCGTCGCAGGCACCGTTCCCCAAGTGGCGATCAACGCCGTGCGCTGCTCCAACGGCAATGCCGCCAGCCACATGAAAGTCAGCACGCTGGAAGCGACGATGGCGAGCGTCACCCATGGCGGATGCGGTTTGCGGCGGCTGGGAAGATGGACGAACACGAGCGATCGCGGGATGCAGGTTTCGGCTACGCCGAAGGGCCAGGGATGCTCTGATTAACCCCACGCAGGCGGCATGATGCCCGAAAGGTTCTCAGATTGGGGTGTGTGGCGCAGTGCAGGCTGGCCACCTGGACAAGCCGCGCGCGCCGATCTGCGGACCTTTCGGGCATCACCCCTTCATTTGAAATCAATCGGTTGGGGCCAATCTGTCTGCTCGCACCTCCGCGTTGCGCCGCCTCGGCAGACGGCCATCCTGCCTTCGTCGTCGCGCCTTGAGTCGCGAGCAGACAGATCGGTGACGCCTTTGCGGGGTTGATCAAAGTATCCCTAACGGCCGCCGCGCGGGAACAGGAAGCGCTCGCCGCGATACTCGACGATCAGACCGTCCGGCGTGATTTCCTGAAGCTTGAGTCCGTCGCCAAGATCGTCGCCTTCGACATGACGCTCGTCATTGATGATGGCGAAACGTTGCGCCGGATCGGGTGCGTACACCTGCAGGCTCATCGCCAGCGCCGGAATATCCTTGCGCTTTTCGTAGGGCAGTTCCCACAGCATTGGCAGCGACGCGGTTGCGCTGGGCGGTGGTAGCGCGGCCGGTGGTGGTGGCGACGTCGCCGCGGGCGCGGTGGCGGGCGGCGGCGGCTCTGAAACGGCGGCTGCCGGGGCCAGCGTTGTGGGTGGTGCCGGTGCGGGCGGTGTCGGTTCGGGCGGCGCTGCCGCTGCGATCGCCGCGGCCGCTTCTGCCACCTGCTTCTCGGTGCTCACCGGAGCAGGCGCAGGCGCGGCAAGTGGTTCGATAACGACTGGCGCCGGTGGCGGCGCTACCGTCGTCATAGGCACTTCCGGCTTCTTCGCGGTCGCCGCGACCGGTGCGGAAGCAGGCGCCGACACTGCATTCTGGACGTCGGCCGGCGACACCGGATCGGGCAGGTCTTCACGCGACAGCCACCAGCCGGCGGTACCCGCGATCACGATCGCGACCACCAGCCACGGCAAAATGCTGCGCTTGCGCTTGCGGCTCATCGGCGGCGTCGCCAGTGTCGGCGCTGTGCCGATCTGGCGTTGTCGCTCGGATTTCTTCAGCGCTTCAAGGATCAGGGACATGGGTTGCAGTTCTGGAGTCGGCAGCGATCAAGCGGCGCTGGCGTTGCTGGGAGGCACTCTACCGGCCAGACGCCGCCGCTGCCACTGCGAGACGTCGCAGGCGCGGCGACAGTCAATGCATCACGCGGGTCAGGTGCGGCCCGGTCTCGTCGAGTGCGGCGAGCGCGAACAGCGTTTCCGGCCCAATGATGCCGTCGGCCTTAATGCCGAATGTGGTTTGCAGGTGGCGGATGCGTTCTTCAAGTTCCGCGTCGAAGCTGTCTGAAACGCGCAGCTCCGCGCCCGGGTCGTTCAGGCTGGCGAGGCGGCTGTTCACCCACGCCACCGCCGGCCCGCTGTCGCCGCGCTTGAGTTTGGCCGGCACGTAGTCGGGCAATCGCCACAACACCACGAAATCACCGGCCCAGAACTGGTCGAGGTCGGCGCGGTCGAGATCGTAGTTGCTGCCACCCAGGTTGATCCGCAATTTGGTCGGCCCCACCCCTCGCAACAGCGCAAAGGCGCGAAGCTCGCCCTGCGCCAATTGCATTACCAGCGGACGATCGAAGCGCGCCAACTGTTCCAGCGTGGCGCGGCCGCGCAGGCAGGCGATGCCGGTCGCAAGCTGCGCCGGGCAGCGAATGGAGTTGCGAACGGTGACTTGCTGCGCATCGACCTGCCAGCGCGCCAGCAACTCGCCGAACGCGGCGAACTCACTGTTGCGCGAGCGCTCGATGGCGGTCGCCAGCAAGGCGACGGTTGGATCGGGCCCGGCAGGTTCAGTCGCCACTGGCTCCGTTGCCGGAGCGGCCAATTGCTGCACATGCCAGCGCCAGGCCAACGATGCCGCAGCGGCAATGACGACCACGCCCAACAACGCCAGCAACCAGCCGCGATAACGGTGATACCAGTAGTGGCGATTGCCGGGAATGGTTTCGTTCGCCGCGCGCTCGACCAGGCGTTCGCCGATGACGTCCTGCTCGTGGGCGTAACCTGCCATCAGGGAGCGATCGGCAATCACGTTGATCAGGCGCGGCACGCCGCCAGATCGGCGGAACAATGCCTTCAGCCCAAGCCTCGTGAACGGGCTGCGCGTACAGCCGGCGACGGCAAGGCGATGGCGTACGTAAGCTTCGGTTTCTTCCGAATCCAGCGGCGTGAGGTGGTAGCGCGCCGTGATGCGCTGGGCCAACTGGCGCAGTTCCGGCCGATCCAGCATGTCGCGCAACTCGGGCTGGCCAAGCAGGATGATCTGCAGCAGCTTCTGGGTTGGCGTTTCCAGATTGGTCAGCAGGCGTATCTGTTCGAGCGCCTCGGTCGACAGGTTTTGTGCCTCGTCGACGATCAGCACCACGCGCAGGCCTTCCGCATAGGCGTCAAGCAGGAACGCGTTGAGTACGTCGGTCAGCCCCTTGAGGCTGCCTCGCTGCTGGCTGACATCGAGCTTCAATTCCTCGCAGATCGACTCGACCAACTCGACCGGCGACAGCTTGGGATTGAGCACCAATGCGACGCGCGTGTCATCGGGTAACTGGTCCAGCAACAGACGGCATAGTGTGGTTTTTCCGGTGCCGACTTCGCCGGTCAACTGGATGAAGCCGCCACTGCCACCCTTGCCGATGCCATACAGCAGGTGCGCCAAAGCATCGCGATGGCGTTCGGACAGGAACACGTAACGCGGATCGGGCGTGATCGAGAAAGGGGCCTCGTTGAGGCCGTAGTGTTCCAGATACATGGCGCTACTTTACCCGACCATGCCAAAGCTCACGTTGCGGTGACCGGCGGTGCCTTGCCACCTGCGCCGGGAGTGGTCGGCGTTTCGAACGTCCCGGCCGCCGATGCTGGCGCAATCATCCTCGCCTTGCGCCATCCGCCCCAACGGTAGTATGCGATCGCCAGCAACGCCGCAATCGCCGAGCCGAGTGGATAGCTCCACCACAACGCATCGGACCAGTCATCGACCAACAGCGTCGCGAACGGAATGCGCACCGCCCACAGCGCGACGATCAGGATCAGCAGCGGCGGGATCACGGCACCGGTGGAACGCACCACACCCATCAGGGTCATCGCCACACTGAAGAACAGGAACGCCCACACCACGATCTGATTGATGTGTACGCCAATCGCCAGCGCGTCGCCGTCGTTGGGCAGGAACAGGCCGAGTGCATGCTGGCTGAAAAGAAACACGATGCCGACCAGCACGCCGGTCATCAGCAGGCCGAAGCCGACGCCGGTGATTGCGATCCGGTCGACTCGATGCCATAGCCCGGCACCCACATTTTGGGCTGCCATCGACGACACCGCCATGCCGACCGCCATGGCCGGCATCTGGATGTAGTTCCACAACTGCATGGCCGCGCCAAACGCCGCCGTGGTCTGCGAGCCGAAGCGGTTGACCAGGCCGATCATCACGACAGCCGAGCCCGACATCACGATCATCTGCAAGCCCATCGGTACGCCCTTGGTGACCAGCGCGCCCAACAACTGTCGCTGCGGGCGCAAGTACCGCAGCTCGCTGCCGTGCAGCCACAGGAAATGCTTGCGCCGGTACAGGTAGGCAAGCAAGGCGGAAAGGCTGCTGACGTTGGCGATGAAGGTCGCCCATGCCGAGCCGGCGATTCCGAGCGCCGGAATCGGTCCCCAGCCAAAGATCAGCAGCGGGTTGAGCGCGATGTCGAGTGACACCGACAGCAGCAGAAACAGCATCGGCGTTTTCGAATCGCCGGCACCACGCAACACCATCGTCAGGTAAATGTAGATCAGCGTGAACGGCAGGCCGTAGAAGATGATTCGCAGGTAGGTCGTCGCGTAGGGCAACACATCGGGCGGTGTCTGCAGCATCGCCAGCAACTGCGCAGCGCCCACGCTGCCGCCGACGGCGATCAACAGCGCGCCGATCGCGAACGCCGAAAAACCAGTGCCGACCACCTGCTTGGCGCCATCGGTCTGCCCGCCTCCAATACGCTGGCCAACCAGAATCGTCGACGCCATGCCGATGCCGAACACCAGCGACAACAGCAGGAACAGGATGGTGTTTGCGATCGACGTCGCCGCCAACGCTGCCTCGCCAAGATAGTGTCCAACCCAGATCGCGTTGACCGATCCATTGATCGATTGCAGCACGTTGCCGGCCAGGATCGGCAGCGTGAACAACGCCAGCGACTTGCCGATCGGGCCTTCGATCAGGCTGGGGCGTGCGGACATGCTGGCGGCCATTTCGCGACGCTTGATGGGGGCCGCGCATCTTGCCGCGCACGCCACTGGATTGACAGGGGTTGCGCCCCTGTCC
>JBBSLA010000142.1:0-6469 GCA_038255665.1 Lysobacterales bacterium
ATCGGGGCATGGTGCGCTCACTCGAGTGGAAGCCCATGATCACTGCTGCTTCTGCGTCGGACGATCAGACAAACACCAGCCCCGCTCTGTGATTGTTCGGAACGTGCGCTGAGAAATAGTTCTCTGACCCTGGTTTCGCTGGTTTCGGCGAAACGATCGATCGGCGGCAGCTACCATGCCATCAAACAAGGGAAGTACGCGCGCCGCTATCTCGGCGAAGCCGCCTACCGTTTCAACCGCCGCTTCCAACTGCCCGACCTCATGCCACGATTGCTCCGCGCAATGGTCCTGTGCGGTGCCTGTGCAGAGCCAACTTTGCGTCAGACTTCCAGTTTTCTCAGCTGAGGTTTGGCGCTAATCAGGTTCTGCGGAGTATCACGAAAGCCGTCCGCACGAGCTGCAACCGTCTATTCGAAGCCGTCACCAAACAACGACAGTCTAATAAGGAATACATCGACCTTTCCGTTTGTGTCTACGACGCCCTCGACTAGATTGGGCCGCGTGCTATTGAGCAGTAGGAATTGCGCATCGGGACTCGTGGCCGCTAAAAAATGAGAAGCGTTCGGAATTTCCGATGGCGGACCGATTCTTCTTGAGAGCAAGGTGGTGGCGCCATTATCGACTTCAACCAAGTACGTATCCTGCCCGTTGTCACCCGCCACATCAGAAATATCGCTCGCGTCGGTACCGAGGATCGCGAATCGCCCGTCGTTGCTGATTGCTTGAACACCTGAGTCGCCATTCGCGGTCACCGACCAGGAATCTGCCGTCCTGGACAACAGGGTTACGGACAGATCGTTGCGATCGAATACGTATGCATCGTGCGCGTTGTTGGAATCGACCAATCCGGCCTTGAGATCGGTCGCGAGACTTGAAAATGCAATGCAACAACCGTCCGAACTGATCTGCGGAGAATCGGATGAGCCGTTGCCGGTCGAGGCGCTGGACACCGCGCTGCGGGAAACCAATATGATCGAAGCATCGAGACGGTCAAACAAGAACACGTCCTCGGCGTTGTTACTATCGGTAGCATCGCTGACGAGATCGGTGGCGAGACTACTGAACGTGACCCAGCGTCCGTCGGCGCTCATTCTCGGTCGGAACGAGATATTGTTGGGGCCGGTGAACGGGGTTACCGAGTGCGAAACCAGCGTTGTCGACCCCGTCTTCGCATCGAACAAAAAGACGTTTGAAGCTGAATTCAGGTACGTGACGCCATCAATCAGGTTCGTCGCGGAGCTAACGTAAAGGATCCATCTGCCATCCTCACTCATGCCATAAGGAGAAGAAAGTCCATTCGCAGCCAATGTCGGGGAGCCGAAGGCTCGGGAGACCAGAATGGTCGTGCTGCTTTGTCGATCGCGAAGAAACACGTCATCGCTTCCGTTGCTGTCGGAAACGCCTGCCACGAGATCGGTGGCTTTGCTCGACATCAATACCCAACGCCCATCGAGACTCGTTCTTGTCGCACTCGTAGCGCGATTTGCGGTGTTCCATGGATTGCCAAACGTCGGCGAGAGCAGTTCCGTGACTCCGTTCTCCCGATCTCGCAGAAAGGCGTCTGTGGTTGCGTTGGTGTCGGTGGTGTTGGGCACTATGTTCTGGGCATTGCTTTCGAACAAAATCCATCGGCCATCCTGGCTGATTGAACTCGGGTGAGAGGCACCGAGCGCTCCGCTGTTGGGCAAGCCGGCCGTGTGAGAAATCAATTCCGACCTTCGCGTCACGGCGTCATACAGAAACACTTCGCGGCCTCCCGGCAGAAAGGACAGGCTCCCCAGGTCGATGTTGGTGCCATCGCTCCCGTAGAGTGCCCAGCGGCCGTCAGCGCTAATCCCCGCGCCGTAGGACTGGCCGTTTGTGGCCATGGGATGCATGATGCCAACCGATCTCGAGATCGGTTTCGATGTCCTGGTCACACGATCGAAAAGAAAGCTGTCGGGTGACAAATTGTTGTCGCGGACGCCAGCGATCAGATTGGTTGCCCTACTGAAGAAGGATAACCAACGTCCGTCGGCACTTATCGAGCCAATCGGCACTGAATAGTGGTTCGCAGTCTTCGACTCATCGTCCGCAGCGTGGGACACGAGCAACGTCACGCGATTGATGCGATCAAAGAGGAACGCGTCCGTTTCGTTATTTGTATCGGTAACGCCCGGCAAGAATCTCGCGGATCCCCGGTAGTACGCGATCCAGCGGCCATCGTCGCTGATCGTCGCCGGATAGGCGAAATCTTTCGCGGATATGGGGTAGGTAAACAGCGGAGTCACAGGGATAAATAGCGCCTCCTGACGATCGAACACCAGGACATCCGTGGTTTGTTCGCCCAGAATGTTCGACGAATGATTGCTCAGAAGTATCCAGCGGCCGTCCGGACTCATCTTATAGGCGAAGGACTGTCCGTCGACAGCCTGAGATGGGTTGTCAAACGCATGCGAGAGAAGTGTGGTCGTCTGGGTCGACCTATCGAACAGAACGACATCCGAGGTGTTGTTGGTATCCGATATCCCCGCGAACCAATTGGTCGCGAACGTGTTCAGCACAACGAAGCGCCCATCTTGGCTGATTCCGGCTGTGCTGGAGTCGCCGTTGGTCGGTGTAGTCGGGCCGCCTTGGGTTCGCGAGACGAGCTGAGTGCTGCCGCTGACACGGTCAAACGCAAATACGTTTAGGGCCGAAGTGGGAGCAGCCATTCCTGCCACCAGGTCGGTAGCCCGACTTTGGAATACCACCCAGCGGCCATCTCCGCTGATGCCTTGAGCTTTCGATTCCCAAATCCCGGTCGTAGGCGCTGGCGCGAGGGACCTGGACACCAATGAAATATTTCCGCTGATGCGATCGTACAGGTATGCATCATTTCCATTGTTGTTGTCGACCACTCCGCTGACCAAATCGGTTGCGGTACTTGAGAAAACGATCCACTGGCCGTCCGCGCTCATGGCGATCGGCGTCGAGGCGCCATTGGCGGTGCCTCCTAGTCCCAGCGCCGAGCGGGAAACCAACGTGGTAGTCTGTTTCGTTTGATCGATCAGGAACACGTCGTTCGCCAGATTGATGTCGGACAGTCCAGCGACCAGATCTGTTGCCAGACTCCCAACCAGCACCCAGCGCGCATCGCTGCTAATGGCAGCGATGCTTGAGGCGCCGTTGCCTGTTGCGGTCAATGTCAACGCCGAATGAGTCAATAGCCTGTTCGCATTGTTGACGCGATCGAAGACGAAGACATCGTTGCCATTGTTCAAGTCAGAGCAACCAGGAACGAGATCGGGTGCACTACTCAAATGAAAGATGTAGCGACCATCCTGACTTCCTATGCGCGGGATACTGGTTCCTGAAGCGAGGTCGCCGGGAGTTCCGTATGGAAAAAGATCGACGTCGACTTCGGTGGCAGATATCGGGAGTGACGCGAGTAAAGCACCACTCCAAAGGCCGAAGACTGCCAAGGTGGGCAGGATGTTGCTGAATGGGGCGATCCGCCGGACATAGTGACCGCGCGAGGACCCGACGCCATTCTGGTCTTCTGATTGGGCATTTTTCATCGCAGAGTCTCGACTTTCCCAGGCAAATTGATTCAAGAGCGGAGGTGGCCACTTCAAGACCATCACCTCCGCAGTCGGGGGCAACATTAAGAACAACAAGGAACTCCCATCATTGCACGCCGGGTCAGAATAGGACACGCATGGATGCCCGGAATCCTGGACGGAATCTTGGACACCCATCAAAAACAGGGGTCACCATTTAGCCGCCGGTGTCAAGCGAAGCCTAGGCCGTTGGCCTTGATGTCTATGGAAACGCCTGGTCAGCAAATCGGTCAAGGGCGGCCGCAGGCCGGCGCAGCGGACCCTTGACGGCAGGTAAGCGATTGACAATTAAGGCAGTCGAAGCCGACGCAGGAAGGCTTCGATGATGGTGTCGCCGTGCTTGCCTTGGTATGCGATGCACATAGAACACAAGTGGCATAGTGCCCGCGTTCTCGAATTCGAGGCGAGCAAATCCGTTCCGCATTCGAGAGCGGTTCTATCCTTTCATCGAGCCCTATCGCTGCCGCGCCGTGGTGATCAAATCGATCGGCGGAACAATGCCGCATCAGTCTCGGCAATTGCTCCTGCATTGCCCTACCTCGTGCATCCCTGCACTCGACCTTTCTGGTTTGAACCGAAGCAATCGCGCCGCGGCTCTTGCTGATTCGAATCAGCACCAATCACTCATGGGTTGCCATTGTTCCGTCCAGGTGCGCGCGAGCGCGACACAGATTCTCGGCCTTGCGCATAAGCGCAGGTCACCCTTCAATGGCTCGGACGACAGGCGGCATTGCGTGAACTCGATGGTGCTCGACGGTCGCGGTCATTCAGATCTGCTGGCTTGAAGCCAACCCCATTTCGGACCTGCGACCGTCAAGCTTTAACCGAAGGCGCGCTTGATATCGAACGGCACCTGATCGCGCAGCGCGTGATAGCAGCCACGCGCGATCTTGTGAGCGACCGCCTTGAGCGCCACGATGCGATGGCGCTTGCTGGCCTTGCGGTCGTACCAACGACGCACCGGCTCGTGGTAGCGGATCGCGAAGTTGGCAGCTTCGATGTAGGCCAAGGCAAGGTAGGCGTTGCCGCATTTGCGATTGCCTTCGCCCTTCTTCTTGCCGTTGCTCAGCCGCTTGCTGTCGACCATGCGGCAGTACGAGGCGTAATCGCCGACGCTCGCAAAACGTTCGATCGGCCCAGTCTCCAGCAGGATCGTCGGGCCGAGTATGTCGCCAATGCCCGGTGCTGACTTGAGCTTCCTGAAGTCGGACCGACCGCGCATATCCTCACGCACCACTGCTTCAATCGCCTCGATCTGCCAATTGAATCCTGGACACCCATGATTCAGATCTTTCCCACCTCCCACCGCGCTCTGATCTGACTGCAATCACCGATCGGCGATGCCAGTCTGTACGGCATAACCTATCCGCGCTCCACTCTTGTCCCTCCCGGCGCGCCTGGCGTTTTCCACTGCGTGTCGCGCTGCGTGCGTCGGGCGTTCCTGTGCGGTGAAGACAGCTACACCGGTCGTTCGTTCGAGCATCGCCGGCAGTGGGTAGAAGATCGGCTGCGCGAGATCGGCGAGATCTTCGCGGTGTCGATCTGGGGATTCGCCGTGATGAGCAATCATCTGCATGTGGTCGTCCAGACGCTGCCGGAAGTAGCGTCGGCGTGGTCGGACCTGGAGGTCGCGGAGCGTTGGGTTCGATTGTTTCCGCGGCCCGATCAAGCACCTGAGTTGCGGGCAAGCGTACTCTCCGGCTACGCCGATCGCATCGCGATGCTGCGCGGCCGGCTCTTCGACCTGTCCTGGTTCATGCGAGTACTCTCTGAGCCCATCGCGCGTCGGGCCAATAAGGAAGACATCTGCAAAGGGCGATTCTGGGAGGGTCGATTCAAATGCCAAGCGCTCCTCGACGATGCTGCGGTGATCGCGGCGATGACGTATGTGGACCTCAATCCGGTTCGTGCAGGAATGTGCGACACGCTGGATGCATCGCACCACACGAGCGCGCGGCAGCGAATCACCGAGATTGAAGCCGCGCCCGCATCCGCCGGGCACGCTTTGGCACCGGTGCTGGGTATTCGCGGACTGTCGGTGCTGCGGATGAGCCAAGCCGAATACCTCGGACTGGTCGACTCCAGCGGTCGTCAGATTCGCGCCGACAAACGAGGTGCAATCGTTGGTCCCGCGCCTGCAGTCGTGACAAGGCTCGGGATGCGCCCAGAGTGCTGGACGCGGCAAGTCATGGCGGTAGGCTCAGGGTACGGCCGCGCGATCGGCGAAACGGAAAGCCTGATCGAGAAAGCCCGAGCGATGGGCCAATGCTGGCTGCGTGGAATAGGCACCGCTCGGGCCCTGGCCAAAGTGCCTGGCTGAAACGAACCCAGCGAGATCACTGGACAGTGGCGCGGAAACCGCTGCGTCCAAGCGCGCCCATCCGGTGCCAGTACTCGCGAGCAGCGTTCGACTCCAACCTCGACTGCGCCACGCGATGTCAGCGCACCACGTTGTGATGGTCAAGAATGAGTCGCGGCGCCGTGACGAAAAATGTGGGTGTCCAACTCTTCTCCAGCCAACCCCGACTGCCTCCCTCGAAGTCAGCGCACCACGTTGTGACGGTCGACAACGACTGGCTACGCCGTGACGAAAAATGTGGGTGTCCAATTTTCCGACTCGAACGATCGAAAACAGGGGTCAGTGTAGTATTTCGATCAGGTTAGTTGATAAAATAGTTCACTGACCCCTGTTTCCTGATGCGCGGTTTCCCCTGTGAGATGCGCGAAGAAAACTATACTCCCTGTCGAAAACAGGGGTCAGTGACCTATTTCCGCCGCACTCCACCGCCATCAACCGCCTTTCGTGGTCGACCGGGCGCACCTATACTGGAGCGGCGGCCCAACTGCAGTTCGATTGCATGCTGGAACCTGTTTGTGCCGAGCGCGCG
>JBBSLA010000143.1:0-6460 GCA_038255665.1 Lysobacterales bacterium
AACTGGTCATGCGTTTCGCCGGGCTGCCGCCCACCGAGCTACCTTTCTGCTCGCACAGAAACGTAGCCCAAAGATGCGCCCGTGGCGGGTCGGTCGTGCAGAGGAGCCGCACGACTACGCGAGCTGGCTACGGGGTTTGACGACAGCGCATCCCTGCACTGACGCCAAACTGGCCCGAATCCATTCGGGCCACCCTGCGGGCCTTCTCTACGCCAACTCGCCTCCCCGAATCGGGATACAGGTCAAAAGCACGCAGCGCGTGCGCTGCGCAAGGACGCCGCTCGCGGCGGATGCTCTTTCTTTTGACCCACCCGCCCGTTCCTGTCGGCAAGTACTGGACGGACCAGCCGCTTGCGGGTCACGCGATGGACCGCGTGGCTTCGGCTGCGGCACAGGATGTGCCTTCAGCCGAACCCGGCCAGTGCTTGCGACGTCGTGCGGCTTCACCGCACGACCGACAGGCCATCGGGCCGCATCTTTTGGTGACTTTTCTCTGCGCGAGAAAAGTTACTGGGTCGGCGGCAGCCGAACCATACGCTTGACACATCTGGCGAGAGCCAATCAAAGCGAAGATGAAATCTTCGCGACATTGAAAGGTGGCACGAGTGTCGGAACACGATCCCAGTCCGCTCCCAGCGGAAAAGGGAGGGAAGCGCGCTCCGCAGGCGAAAAGCCAAGCGCAGCGTGAAAAAGAAGCAGTGAATTATCCCGCCAGATAATCGTTCTTGAGCTGTACGTATTGGCGTGCGGAGTAGTACAGACGTTCGATTTCGTCGTCGCTCAGCTTGCGCGCCAAGCGGGCGGGGCTGCCGATCCAGAGTTCGCCTTCGCCGACCCGCTTGCCGGGGCTTACCGTGGCGCCGGCGCCGATCAGGCTGTGCTTGCCGATGACCGCGCCGTCGAGGATGGTCGCGTTCATGCCGATCAGGCAGGCGTCGCCGACGACGCAGGCGTGCACGATGGCGGCGTGGCCGATGGTGACGTCGTCGCCAATCAGCAAGGGGTAGCCCGGTGAGTACGGACCTTCGTGCGCGACATGCAGGATGGTGCCGTCCTGCACATTGGTTCGCGCGCCAATGCGGATGCGATGGACATCGCCTCGAACGACCGTACAGGGCCAGATCGACGAGTCCTCGCCAACCTCGACATCACCGATGACGACGGCGGCCGGATCGACATAGGCGCTGGCGGCGATACGTGGGGTGATTCCCTTGTAGGCGCGGAGATTCATGGCGTTGCTCTGGGTTCGGAGTGGCCAGCCTAGCAGCGCGCCGCCGTGGCGCGAAACGCCACGCGGTCGCCGCGTCGCGCGAAAAATGCTGTAAAGAATACCGGGCGGGTGAATTTTTCCGGCCGCAACTCGACAGACTGTCAGTCCTGCATGCGCCAGCCCTGTCGTTGGTCCCGTGACGCGGACCGGCGTGTCGGCGATCATGCGCTGTCGAACCGATGACGGTCGGCCGCAACCTGTCTACGGAAACTTCCCATGTCGCGCAGCAAATTGATCGTCCTCGTCCTGCTGGTTGCCGTGATCGGCGTTGTCGCCTGGCGCGTCATGGCGCAGAAAAATGCCGGTGAAGGCGCTGCCGCGATGCGCGCGAAAGACGATGCCGCGCCGGTTCCGGTGACAGCCGTCGAGGTGCAGACGCGCGATGTGCCGGTGTTCCTGACCGCGCTCGGTACGGTGTCGGCATTGAACACGGTGACCATCAGCGCCCAGGTCAGCGGGCAGCTCAAGGCCGTGCATTTCACTGAAGGTGGCGAGGTGAAGAAGGGCGACCTGATCGCCGAGATCGATCCGCGTACTTATCAGGCCACGTTGGACCAGGCGCTGGCGAAAAAGAAGCAGGATTCGGCCCTGCTCGCCGCTGCCCGCAGCACCTTGAAGCGCTTCGAAGAACTGATGGAGAAGAAGTTCGTGTCCGCGCAGGATCTGGAGAACCAGCGCCAGAGCGTGAACCAGCAAGAGGCGCTGCTCGCAGGAGACGATGCGGCGATCAGCAACGCGCGCACCCAGCTTGGCTACACCCGCATCGTCGCGCCGATCGACGGGCTGGCTGGCATCCGACAAGTCGATGTTGGCAATCTGGTGCAGGCCAACGGCAATGCGATCGTGGTGCTGACCCAAGTGCAACCAATCAACGTGATTTTTACCCTGCCGCAGCAGGACATGTCCAAAGTGCGTGAAGCGGATGCCACGCCGCTGACCGTGCAGGCGATGTCGCGCACCGATTCAACACCGCTCGCGTCGGGCGAACTCAAGGTGATCGACAACAGCATCGACAGCACGACGGCGACGTTCAAACTGAAAGCCGAATTCGCCAATGACGACCGCAAGTTGTGGCCGGGCGAATTCGTCAACGTGCGCTTGCAGGTCCGCACCGTGAAAAACGGGCTGGTCGTACCGGGACCCGCAGTAAGCCAGGGACCGGATGGCGAGTTCGCGTGGCTGGTCGCCGACGGCAAGGTGACCATGCAACCGCTGAAGACCGCCGGGCAAACCGAAGACGGTGGCGTTGTTGTTATCGAAGGCCTGAAAGCCGGCGACAAGGTGGTCACTGAAGGCCAGTTCCGTTTGAAGTCGGGTCTCGCCGTGAAGGCGATGGCACCGGGCGAGGTTGCGGAAGCAGTGGTACCGCCCAGCGACGACAAGGACAAGGGTCGCGGCCGTCGTCCGCGCTAAGTAGGCACGCACATGGGTTTCTCCACACTGTTCATTCGCCGCCCGATCGCCACCTCGTTGTTGATGGCGGCGTTGTTGCTGCTCGGCGTGCTTGGCTACCAGCAATTGCCGGTGTCGGCCTTGCCCGATATCGACGCGCCATCGATCCAGGTCACCACGCAATATCCCGGCACCAGCCCATCCACAATGGCAGCGCTGGTGACGACGCCGCTGGAGCGCCAGTTCGGCCAGATTTCCGGCCTCAAGGTGATGACCTCGGATTCATCGGCGGGACTGTCGACGATCCTGCTCACGTTCGATACCTCGCGCGACATCGACGCCGCCGCGCAGGACGTGCAGTCGGCAATCAACGCCGGACGGGGGACGCTGCCAAACAACCTGCCGTTTCCGCCGGTGTACAACAAGGTCAATCCGGCCGACGCGCCGATCATCACGCTGATGCTGAGTTCGCCGTCGCTGCCGTTGCGCGACGTCAACAACTACGCCGACTCGATCCTTGCCCAGAAACTCTCGCAGGTCAGTGGCGTTGGCCTGGTCAGCATCGCTGGCAACGTGCGTCCTGCGGTGCGCGTACAGGTCGATCCCGCCGCCATCGCGAACCAGGGCCTGACCATCGAGGACGTGCGCGCTGCGTTGACGCAAGCCAACGTCAACGGTCCCAAGGGCAGCATCAACGGCGCCGCACAATCGTTCTCGATTGCAGCGAACGACCAGATCTCCGATGCCGACGAATACCGTAACGTCGTCATCAGCTACAAGAACGACGCAGCGGTGCGACTTGGCGATGTTGCCAAGGTGATCGATGGCGTCGAGAACGACCAGCTCGCCGCGTGGGCGAACGGGAAACCGGCGGTGCTGCTCGATATCCGTCGCCAGCCCGGCGCGAACATCGTCAAGACCGTCGACGACATCAAGGCGATGCTGCCGGAGATGCGCTCGCTGCTGCCGGTTGGCGTGGACCTCGATGTGTTCTCCGACCGCACGGTGACGATTCGCGCATCGGTGGAAGACGTTGAGTTCACCTTGATGCTGACCATCTGCCTGGTCATCGCGGTGATCTTTGTGTTCCTGCGCCGCCTGTGGGCGACGGTGATTCCCAGCGTCGCGGTGCCGTTGTCGATCCTCGGCACATTCGCGGTGATGGCGGCCGCCAGCTTCTCGCTCGACAACCTGTCGCTGATGGCGTTGACCGTTGCGACCGGCTTTGTTGTCGACGATGCGATCGTGATGATCGAGAACATCGTGCGCTATCTTGAAAAAGGCTACGCGCCCAAGGAGGCCGCCGAACGTGGCGCGCGCGAGATCGGCTTCACCGTTCTGTCGTTGACGGTATCGCTGATCGCGGTGTTCCTGCCGCTGCTGCTGATGCCGGGTGTGACCGGACGATTGTTCAAGGAATTCGCGATCGTGCTGTCGATCGCGGTCGCACTGTCGATGGTGATCTCGCTGACGCTGACGCCGATGATGTGCGCGTACCTGCTGCGCCGCGAGAACGCACCGGAAGAACACCACGGCGCTGGCGAAAAGCAGACCTGGTGGGATCGCCTGGTCGATGGTTACGCGCGCAGCCTTGACTGGGTGCTCGCCCATCGCGTGCTGACAATGCTGGTGTTGACCGCGACGGTTGCGTTGACCGTGGTGTTGTTTATCGCGATGCCGAAAGGCCTGTTGCCCGACCAAGACACCGGCATGATCACTGGCGTCGTCCAGGCCGACGACACCATCGCGTTTCCGGCCATGCTCGATCGCACGACGCGTGTCGCCGAAGCATTGCGAGCCGATCCTGCGGTCGCCGGTGTTGCCGCGTTCATTGGTGCGGGTTCGATCAATCCCACGCTCAACCAGGGTCAGTTGTCGATCGTGCTGAAACCGCTTGCGGAACGCGGAGGGCTGGCCGAGATTTTGCCGCGCCTGCAGCGCACAACCGCAAACATTCCTGGTGTCGCGTTGTTCCTGAAACCGGTGCAGGACATCGCGCTGGACAATCGCGTTGCGCCGACCGAATACCAGTACGCCCTGACCGACGTGAATAGCGACGAGCTGCACGCGTTCGCGAACAAGCTGACTGCGGCGCTGAAGCAGCGACCTGAACTCGCGGACGTTGACAACAACCTTGCCGCGAACGGCCTGCAACTCGACCTCAAGATTGATCGCGACCAGGCCAGTCGCCTCGGCGTGCCAATCCAGAGCATCGACGACACCCTCTATTCGGCATACGGCCAACGCCAGATATCGACGATCTTCACGCCTCTCAACCAGTATCGCGTGGTGCTTGAAGTCGACCCGGTGTTCCGCACCCAGTCCGACCTTCTCAATCGCCTGACCGTGCGCGGCAGCAGTAGCGGTGCCTTGATCGGCAGCAATGCGACCACGCTCGGCCAGGTCACGTCGAGCAACTCGGCAACACCGAGTGGCATCGGCGCGCAGGGTAATACCGGCATTGCATTGGCGAGCGGCGGCAGCATTCCACTCGCCTCGCTGGTGACGGCGAAGGTGGTCAACGCACCCTTGGTCATCAGCCATCAGAACCAACTGCCGGCGGTGACGATTTCGTTCAATCTGGCACCGGGCTATTCGCTGTCAGCCGCTTTCGATGCGATCGAAGAAGTCCAGGAAAGCGTGCAGATGCCGACCCAGATTCGCGGCAACTTCATTGGCAAGGCCGCAGAATTTTCATCGTCGATGCTTGAGGAAGTTCTGCTGATCCTGGCTTCGCTGGTGGTGATCTACATCGTGCTCGGGGTGCTCTACGAAAGTTACATCCACCCGATCACGATCATTTCGACCCTGCCGCCCGCCGGCGTCGGCGCCTTGCTCGCTTTGACCCTGTTCGGCTTCAGCCTTTCGATCGACGGCATCATCGGCATCATCCTGTTGATCGGCATCGTCAAGAAGAACGCGATCATCATGATCGACTTCGCGATCGACGCGCAGCGCGAAGGCGTCGACGCGCAGACCGCGATCCGCCGCGCCGCATTGCTGCGCTTCCGGCCAATCCTGATGACCACCGCCGCCGCCTTGTTCGGCGCGCTGCCGTTGGCGCTCGGCACCGGCATTGGTTCCGAGTTGCGACGCCCGCTCGGCGTGTCGATCGTCGGCGGTTTGCTGCTGTCGCAGCTGATTACGCTATACACCACGCCGGTGCTCTATCTCTACATGGAGAGATTCTCCGATCGCATCAAACTTGCGTCCGAGCGACGCGCGTTGCGGCGCGAGGCTCGTCTCGCATGACGCGCGCTTCTCCATTTCGCCTGCGGCTTGCGTTTCTCCCTTCTCCCCTCGGGAGAAGGGCCGGGGATGAGGGTCCGGCCCTTGTGCAACCTTTGATTGTTGCGAAGATTTCATCTTCGCTTTTGTTGGCTAACGCCAAGCTGGTCAAGCGTATGGTTCGGCTGCCGCCGACCCAGTCACTTTTCTGCTCGCACAGAAAAGTAACCGAAAGATGCGCCCGTGGCGGGTCGGTCGCGCGATGAAGCCGCACGACTACGCAAGCTGGCTCCGGGGTTCGCTGACAGCACATCCCTGTGCTGACACCGAACTGGCCCGAATCCATTCGGGCCACCCTGCGGGCCTCTTCTGCGCCAGCTCGCCTCCCCGAATCGGGGTGAAGGTCAAGGGCACGCAGCGTCGCTGCGTTGTCCGCCGCTTTGCGGCGGATGCTGTTGATCCACCTGCCCGTTCCTGTCGGCAACTACTGGACGGAAAAGCCGCTTGCGGGCCACGCGAGGGATCGCGTGGCTTCGGCTGCGGCACAGGATGTGCCTTCAGCCGAACCCG
>JBBSLA010000144.1:0-6310 GCA_038255665.1 Lysobacterales bacterium
CCCAGGTCGGCAGTGGCAACAGTTGGCCCGCGTTCGGGCCGGACCGCGGCGAAGGTGCCTTCGTCAACATCACCCGTCGCCATCTGACCACCCAATTCGCACAGGGTATCGCCGTCGATCCGCAGCAGCGAATCCTTGTCCTCAATGAATGGGATGAATCGACCGATGCCGACACTGACTGTGCGGTCTCCCGGCACATCAAGAACGCACGCCTGCTCGACATGGCCTACACCGGCCCAGAGGAACTCGAAGGCACCCGCAAGATCGCGATGAATCTGGGTGGTACCAACTATGACGTTTGCAACGCGATTGCCAGCGATAGCCTGAGCCGCGCGGTTGTCGTTGGCGTCGGCGACTACGGTAATTTCACTGGCAGCGGCTTCATCGTGCGCCTCACCGCCAACGGCGCTTACGACACCTCATTTTCGGGCGACGGAAAGTTCGCGCTGAAGAACTCACCGAGCTTGGCAGGTCTGGCAACTTCCTTGAATCACGTCGCCATTGACGCCAGCAATCGTCCCGTCGCCTGCGGATCGGTCGTGCGGGGCAACGACCAGCTCATGCTCGCGGTGCGGTTTACCACCGGCGGTTCGCTGGATTCGACTTTTGGCAGTGGCGGTATCGTCGAGGTCACTTTCAACAGCCTGGGCGACGATGCGGACAGCTGCCAGCGCCTGACGTTGTTGCCAGATGGCGACATCCTGCTCGGTGGCATGTCGAAAGACGCGGCGGGATCGCGCGCGTTCGCGCTGGCCCGGCTCAACGCCAACGGCAGCCTGGATACAGGATTCAGCAGCGACGGCAAACTCGTTATCGGGACCGGGTCGCAGTTTTCGAGCGCGAGAAACCTGGCGGACCTTGAATACGACGCCACGCGCGACCGTTACGTGGCCGCATGCAACATCAACGGCAACATCCCCAACGCCCCTGAGGGATGCGTGATCGCAGTTCGGACCAGTGGCAGCCTGGATACCAGCTTCGACGGCGACGGGCGAAAGTTCCTGCGCTTCTCCAGTTACGGATTCGCGGACGCTCGCGCAGCCGGCGAAACCAGCTTGCAGCGCCTGCTGCTCCGCGATGACGGGGCCATGTACCTGATGGGCACCCACTACAACGCTTCCACCGATGTGACGTCGTTTGGCGCGAGCGATTTGGCCTCAATGCGGGTGGAGGCCGACGGCAGCGTAATCACCATCGCGAACGGGCCGAACACCTACGCCGATCAAGGCGTGAGGTTTCACCGCTTCACGCAGGTTCACCAGGCCAACGGCACCAGCAACCAACCGAGCGGGTACGCGGAAGACCAGGATCGCTTTGCGAACGAACGGATGGTCGACGCAACCTGGTATCGCGGCAATCTGTTGGTGCTCGCCAATCGACCTCGTTACTGGGACACGGTTTTCGACCATGACGGCGATGGCAATCGCGACGAACCTGGCCCCGATGTGCCGCTCGTCGCCGCAATCAACACCGAGCGGTTATTCAGCGAAGACTTTGACTTCGATGGCATCGACGCTGCCGCGCCCATCTTCAACATTCCAACGATTGCCGTTCCCGCGGGCTATGGCAACTACTGCAGTGTCAGCAACCCCTCTTCACCTTCTGGATATGGTCTGCTTCCTCAAGGCGCGGGCAGTGACCCTTGTCAGCAGTTCCTGGATGGCAACCCCAATCTGGTGATCCAGCGATCCGGCCTCTACTCGATGAGCGGCTCCAACCAGGTCATCGGCACGTGCTCGGGAGGATTCGTTACCCTGCTCGTCGGCAATGGAACGACACCCTTTGACCAGGCTTTCGCGGCGACGGTCGGCCGCTCCGGGTGCGTTTTCACGGCGGTGCCCAATACGCTGGCAGTATTCTCGCGGCCCTATACCGGCGCACACACGGTTAACACCGCGCAATCATTCGACCACGATGTGTATGCCATACCCCTCGACGTCGCGGAATTTGGCTATCCGAACGGCGGCTTTGCCTGCCATATCGACAACCGTGGCCGAAAACGCAGCACCGGCAACCCCAATGCCACGCCGTCGACGTGCAGGCACGACAGCTCCGGTGTGAACGAGGCGGCGGTGGACATCGTCATTGACAGCAGCCGCACGGCCGTCGCCATGGCACCCGGCTGGATCAGCATGGCGGTACCACGTTCGGTCCCTACCTTCACCCGTGCGGGCAATGATCCCTACCAGCGAGAGCTGTTCGTCCGCCATCGAGTCGGTGTGGGTCGCTACTCGGAACAATTTGCTGCCTACTACGCCCACATGCAGGACACCGCAGTTCGTCGCGGCGACTTCGTCACCACAGGCACAGTGCTTGGGCAGATCGGCGAAACCGGAGCCGCCACCGGTGAACACCTGCATATCTCCGTGCACCGCAACAAGAACCTCACGTGGCGCAAGACGTTCGAATTCAATTTCTCGGGCGGCGCCTGGGATCGCGATGGACAGGTATCAGCGGTCGATCCTTGGGGTTGGCTCGCACCGCAAGGTGTCGATCCATGGGCTTGGCGTTTCCGCAATGCCGCACCGAACAGCCCGGAACTCGACAACTCCGGCAGCTTCAGCTCGTGGATGTGGTTAAGTGGCCAGGCCCCGACGATGTTCTGAGCGCCAGCCCCATAACGCCGACCTGCGACGCCGTTCGTCGCAGGCCCGGCCTTCGTCGATCCGTCAGCAGCTAACATCGTCATTTGATCCTTTCGGGATGACGGATGGCGAACAACACCAGCGATCGCGGCAGTCGCAATGGCGCACCCGAGCGGCCGGGCTGGACCGTGCGCGAAGCGCCCAAGCAGCAGACGCTGCGCGAGCGCTTTGGCGCGTTGCGCAACCTGCCGCCGTTCTTCGCGCTGATCTGGAAGACCAGCCGGTCGCTGACCATTGCGAGTCTGTCGATTCGCATCGTTCGCGCCGTGTTGCCGGTGGTCGCGCTGTACGTCGGCAAGTTGATCATCGACACCGTGATTGCGCTGTCGAAGGTAACGCCGCATCCGACGACCTGGCAGGACTGGCTGGCCAGCGACCTGCTGCATCCGCTGTGGTGGTTGCTCGCGCTTGAACTCGCGCTGGCGGTGTTGTCGGACCTGCTCGGTCGCGTCGTCTCGCTGACCGACAGCCTGCTCGGCGAGCTCTACAACAACGCGACCAGCGTGCGCTTGATGGAGCACGCGGCAATGCTCGATCTGGAAGATTTCGAGGACGCGGAACTACAGGACAAGCTTGATCGCGCGCGTCGGCAGAGCATGGGACGGATGTCGCTGATGGGCCAGATTTTCGGTCAGGCGCAGGACTCGTTGACGATCATCGCTTTCGCGGCTGGCCTGATCGCTTACGCGCCCTGGTTGATCGTGCTGCTGGCTATCGCCGTGGTGCCGTCCTTCGTTGGCGAGGCGCACTTCAATGCGAAGAGTTATTCGCTCAATTTTTCGTACACGCCCGAACGTCGCGAGCTGGATTACCTGCGCCAGATCGGCGCGAGTACCGAGACCGCGAAAGAGGTCAAGATCTTCAGCCTGCATGCGTTCCTGATTGATCGCTATCGCAGCCTTGCGACCGCGATGTTTGCGTCGAATCGCGCATTGGCGACGCGCCGCGCCGGATGGGGCGCACTGTTCACCACAGTCGGCACGCTGGGTTATTACCTGGCCTATGCGTACCTGGTGATCAGCACGGTGCGCGGCCGCTTCACGATTGGCGATCTCGTGTTCCTGTCGGGCTCGTTCCTGCGCCTGCGCAGCCTGCTCGAATCGCTGCTGGTCGGTTTCTCGCAGATCGCCGGGCAGGCCCTGTATCTCGACGATCTGTTCTCGTTTTTTGAAGTGCAGCCCGAGATTGTGTCGCCGCAGAACCCACGACCGTTTCCGCAGCCGATCGCGCAGGGCTTCGTGTTCGAGGATGTCGGTTTCCGCTATCCCGGTGCGGAACGCTGGGCGGTGCGGCATCTGGATTTCACGTTGAACGCCGGCGAGGTGATTGCACTGGTCGGTGAGAACGGCGCCGGCAAGACCACCGTCGTGAAACTGCTGGCGCGGCTGTACGACCCGGACGAAGGCCGCATCCTGCTCGATGGCCATGACCTGCGCGACTACGATCTCGACGAACTGCGCGCCCGCATCGGCGTGATCTTCCAGGACTTCGTGCGCTATTACATGACCGCATCGGAAAACATCGCGGTCGGTCGCATCGATGCACGCGATGACGAGCAGCGCATCGAGCGCTCAGCAAAGCAGTCGCTCGCCGATGAAGTGATCGAACGCCTGCCGCTGGGTTACCAGCAGATGATCGGCAAGCGTTTCAGCCAGGGCATCGATCTGTCCGGCGGCGAGTGGCAGAAGATCGCCATTGCGCGCGCCTACATGCGCGATGCCGAAGTACTGATCCTTGATGAGCCGACCGCAGCGCTGGATGCGCGATCGGAATTCGAAGTGTTCCAGCGCTTCCGCGAACTGAGCACCGCGCGGACGGCGGTGTTGATCTCTCACCGCTTCTCCACTGTCCGCATGGCCGACCGCATCCTGGTGCTGGCCGACGGCCGCGTCGAACAATCCGGCAGTCACGAGGAATTGCTTGCGATGGGCGGACGCTACGCAGAGTTGTTCGAGTTGCAGGCCGCGGGGTATCGCTGAAGCATTGATGTTCTCCGGGACGCTCGCGCCGCGCCAGTTCGCCGGCCACCTACAACGTCGTCGTCATCCTCGCGAAAGCGGGGATCCATTTTGATTTTGCTGTTACTGCGTGGACTTGACGAAGATCAAAATGGATGACTCGCGAAATCCTTCGCTCGCCCTTCGGGCCATCCGCGTTGCGGATGTTCGCTTCGGCATCCTGCCTACGCAGTCCTGCCTTCGCAGGAATGACGAAGGGGTGGTTATTTCCCAGGCGTCATAAACCCCGGCTTTCCCATCTGCTCCGGCTTCTGCACCACGCGCATGAAGCGACTGGTGTCGTAACCGATCGCGTCGAAGCGAGCGATCAGTTCGTCGTAGGTCTTGTCGTCCATGGTGTCCTCGCGCGACATGATCCAGCCCCACTTTTTCGACTCGTTGCCGAGCAGCGTGTAGCGATATTCCGGATCCACATACAAGGTCAACTGGCTGACCGTGATCGGCCAGAACAACTTGACCCGCCAATGTGCGTTGCCAGTGTTCGGAACGACGGTATCGATGAACTGGTGATGGGTGACGGGCGCATCGAACGACTCCTTGTGACCGTAGAAGTTGTCCTCGATCTTGCCGTCCGGGCGCAGCTTCCACAGCGACTGGTTGCCGACATAGCCCTTCTCGCCGAACCACGGAATCTCGGCGATCACATACCACTTGCCCATGTAGCGCGGCAGGTCTTCAATGTTCGCGGTTTTCACCGGTACGTCGGCGCGAGGGTTGGGATTCTTCGGCGTGCTGGCGCAGGCGGCGAGCAGGCTGATGGACGACAGCAACAGCAGCGGCTTCCAGAATTTCATCGGCAGTTTCCTTCGGTGGTTGCCTGAATGTGAGGTGTGCAGGATGAGCGACGACGCCTGAGCCCACCGTTTACGGGCATGCGAAACTGCGCCCATGAGTGCTGTCATCATCCAGACCAGCTGCCCGGACGCGGCCAGCGCCGAACGCATTGC
Organism: Lysobacterales bacterium; assembly: GCA_038255665.1. Lineage (GTDB taxonomy): Bacteria > Pseudomonadota > Gammaproteobacteria > Xanthomonadales > Rhodanobacteraceae > Dokdonella. Next base: position 5,611 of record JBBSLA010000144.1, read on the forward strand.
GAATGCCTTGGTCGAGGAAGGCCTGGCGGCCTGTGTCAGCCGCATTCCGGGCGTGGTTTCCACCTATCGCTGGGAGGGCGAATTACAGGTCGATGGCGAAGAGCTGCTGCTGATCAAGACGATGATGCATCGCAAGGACGCCGTCACCGCTCGCCTGCTGGAACTGCATCCGTATGAACTGCCCGAGCTGATCGTGGTCGAAGCCGCCGCCGTGCATGGCCCTTACCGGGACTGGATCGCCGCAGCCGTGGCTGCGCCCTGATCGCACTGCACCTTCTTATCGTTGCCATCCAGCCTGACTGCCGGAGTTCCGCGTGATTCGTTTCCTGCTTGCCCTTCTTCTGTTGCCCACGCTCGCCCACGCGCAGGACGGCTTGCTGCCAGTCGAAGAAGCCTATCGACTGAAATACGAACTGGTCGAACCGGGCAAGGTGGCGCTGCATTGGCAGATCGCCAAGGATTATTACCTCTACAAGGGTCGCATCAAGCTCAAGACCGACCAGGCTGGATTGAACCTCGGCGCGATCGAGCTGCCCGCGGGCAAGCCCAAGCACGACGAATTTTTTGGCGATGTCGAGATCTATCACGACACGGTCGATGCCATCGTTCCGTACACGCTCGTCGATCCCGCCACCGACAGCATCCGCTTCGTGGTCAGCGTGCAGGGCTGCCACGAAGTCGAACCGCTGATCTGCTATCC
>JBBSLA010000145.1:0-6258 GCA_038255665.1 Lysobacterales bacterium
GACGAAGGTCGTAACCGGCAGATACGTCGCTTGCTCACTAGGGTTGATGTCAATGTACTGCGCTTGCTCCGCGTTGCCATCGGCCCCCTCACGCTCGGCGATCTGCCGCGTGGACAGTGGCGTCATCTGTACGCCGACGAGGTGGCTGCTCTGCGCGCCGACGCGGAATGACGCGCTCTTCGTAGCCCGGCACGCGCAGCGTGCCGGGCTACGAAACTCGTGCCGCGCTGATCAAACTTCAAGCTGGGCGAGATCACCTTTCTCGTCCAGCCACGCCTTGCGGTCACTGGCGCGCTTCTTCGACAGCAGCATGTCCATCAGCTTGGCCGTGCCATCGTCGCCGTCTTCGAGCGGGCCGACTGTCAACTGTACGAGCCGGCGCGTGTCGGGATGGATCGTTGATTCCCGCAACTGGCCCGGATTCATTTCACCGAGGCCCTTGAAGCGGGTGACGGTCACCGCGCCGCGCAGTTTTTCGCGGGCGATCCGATCAATGGTTGCGTCGCGCTCGGATTCGTCGAGGCAATAGAACACCTGTTTGCCAACATCGACGCGGAACAGCGGGGGCATTGCAACGAACACATGACCTTCGCGCACCAGCGCCGGGAAATGCTTTTGGAAAAGCGCACATAGCAATGTGGCGATGTGCAGTCCGTCGGAGTCGGCGTCGGCGAGGATGCAGACCTTTCCGTACCGAAGACCATCGATCTTCGGGCTACCGGGATCGCAGCCAATCGCGACAGCGAGGTCATGTACTTCCTGCGAAGCCAGCACCGATCCCGATTCCACTTCCCAAGTGTTCAAAATCTTCCCACGCAACGGCAGGATTGCCTGGAAATCCTTGTCGCGGGCCTGCTTGGCACTGCCGCCGGCCGAATCGCCTTCAACCAGGAACAGCTCGGTGCGCGACAAATCACTCGATGCGCAATCGGCGAGCTTGCCTGGCAGGGCGGGGCCTTGGGTAATCTTCTTGCGAACGATCTGCTTCTCGGCTTTGAGGCGCGCCGAGGCACGTTCGATGGCGATTTGGGCAATGCGCTCGCCAAGTTCTACATGCTGGTTCAAGTACAGCGAGAAGCCATCGTGGGCCGCGCCCTCAACAAAGCCGGCAGCATCGCGCGAGGACAGGCGTTCCTTGGTCTGCCCGGAAAACTGCGGATCGGTGAGCTTCGCCGACAACACGAAACTGACACGATCCCAGACATCTTCCGGTGCCAGCTTCACGCCGCGTGGCAGCAGATTGCGGAAGTCGCAAAATTCGCGAAGTGCGTTCGTAAGTCCGGTGCGCAAACCGTTGACGTGGGTACCGCCTTGCGCGGTCGGGATCAGGTTGACGTAGCTTTCCTGGCTGAGCTCGCCTTCCGGCAACCACGCCACGGCGAAATCCACTGCGCTTTTCTCGCGCTTCTGGCTGGCGACATAAAGATCGCTGGGCAGATATTCGACCTTGCCAAGCATGCTACGCAGGTAGTCTCGCAAGCCATCCTCGTAGTACCACTCGTCGCGCTCACCGCTCGCTTCATCGAACAGCTTCACGCGCAGGCCCGCGCACAGCACGGCCTTGGCGCGCAGAACATGCTTGAGTTTGGTCAACAGGATTTTCGGCGTATCGAAATATTTGGGATCGGGCCAGAAGCGCACGCTGGTGCCGGTGTTCTTCTTGCCGACAGTGTCGACAATTTCCAGCTCGCCGACGCGATCGCCGTTCGCGAATTCCATCCGGTGCACATTGCCATCGCGACGAATGCTGACTTCGACCTTGTTCGACAGCGCATTCACCACCGATACGCCGACGCCATGCAAGCCGCCGGAATACTGGTAATTGCGGTCCGAGAATTTTCCGCCCGCGTGCAGGCGGGTCAGGATCAGCTCCACACCCGGCATGCCTTCCTCGGGATGGATATCGACCGGCATGCCGCGTCCGTTGTCCGTGACCGACGCCGAGCCATCGTTGTGCACGATCACCTCGATCAGGTTGGCATAGCCAGCCAGCGCCTCGTCCACCGAGTTGTCGACCACCTCCTGGACCAGGTGATTGGGCCGCGTCGTATCGGTATACATGCCGGGCCGGCGCTTGACCGGGTCCAGCCCCGACAGTACTTCGATATCGGCGGCGTTGTAGCGACTGCTCATGCTTGGGAAGGCCCTGATCGGTTTCGTGCAGGCGACATGATATCGGCTGGGCCCAATGGCATCGTATTTCCCGCGCAGGGAGCGTTAGTAGGGGGCGGGAACGGCGACGTTTTACACCGCATTGCAAGCTCCACGACTGCTGCACAATCGGGCGTTGGCTTTGTGACATCCAATACAGCCAACTGGCTTTCGCCCGGAGCCTTGCGGGCAATGATGGTGACCCTATGGGCCTCGATGGCGTTCGTTACAGCACTCTTCGCCATACCCTGTTCGGCCGCTGGTATGTCACCGATCCCGCCGCGTCGAATGGCCTCGCTGTAAGCCAGCCGTTCCGGGCCACGTTGTTCGTCGACAGCAATTGGATTTTCGCGAGGGGTTTTGATTGATCGAGACGGTTTCCAGCTCCGGCAACGGCCAAGTATTTCGGTTCTCAGCTCTTGGCGAAGAACCTCGCGTAGCTTTGAAACGGTCAACTCTTCTTCACCGCTCTTGGCAAGCTCAACGGCGCTCTTGAGCGCGGAATTGATCATGGTCTGGTAGCCGCTACCCGACGACTCCGCCCGTTCGCGGAAATGCTCCAGAACCTCGTTGTCGAGCATGATGGTGATGCGCGTCTTTCCGGGGGACGGTAGGACTGCAACCCGTTTGCCGCGACTGAAATCGTATTCTTTACGCATGGTATTTCTCCGCCTCAGCTGGGCTGGCCTTGCGCGCGGAGATCATCCTGATCCGGTTGCCGCGCGTGGTATGTACAACGACAGGAATTCGGCCCAGCGCGTCCATGCCCATGGTCACGAAGCGTTGTTCACCTTCGGAATCCGGATCGTCAAGCGTGATGCCGCGCTGGTCACTGAGCGACTGCTCCGCGTGGGCAAAGCTGACTCGATGCTTGCGAAGGTTGGACCGCGCCTTGTCCGGGTCGAATTCAATCTCCATGTCGCGGTTATGCATATGAAATACATACTCGTCAAGACTCTGCGCGATTCTCGATATGCCCGCCATGGGCTTCGTCACCGCAACAGCTGACCTGTGGTAATTTTCGCTGGAACATGGAGCGAAGGCAGTATGTAAATGTGGAAATCAATCGCTGCGATAGGTCTCCTGGCGCTGGCGGCCACGTGCACCATCGCGAGTGCTTGTTCGGCACCGCCGTTCAATGAGATGTGGACGAACCAAGGAACGGCGACTTGGATTGGGACGGACAGCGACTGCCGGCTGGAGAGCACGCTGGCGGCGAATTCGGATGGGACTGCGGCGGCGGTTGCGCATTATCGGCGACACTATCCATCGGAGACGTTTCGCGCGTCGTTTAGGGTGGGATTGCCGACCGGACTTAGCCTCAGCATCATCCAGAACGCCCAACTCTTTCGTGGAGTAGCAAAGACTGCACCGGCAGCGGGGCCTTACAACGCTCGCATGTTGGGTGTCACGCTAGGCGGAAACGTACAGGGGACGAAGTTCATCGCAGGTTTTTTTGCGGCCTGCGGCGGGGCGTCGTCGGGCCAATGCGTAATGTTCGGCCCACAGCTTGATGCGTCCGCTTTTCCGTTGCGGGTAACCGTGGATCTGACGATAGGTGCTGGGTCGGCTGGCACGCTGAAATATTGGCTGGGCGATGACGTGAGTGGCCCGCCGACCGGAACCCTGACCAATCTCGACAACGCGGCATGGGGCGGTGTTGAGCGGGTTTCCCTGGGCCTCAGTGATTCCTCATCCAATTTCCGTCAAGTTCTCGCTGGCCGGCCCATCGTGCTTGATCAGGTGATCGCTAACGACACCGGTGTCTTCTGGAGCGACTTCGACAGCAGCGATATCCCCGACTTGGTGCCGAATGCGGCCGCCATCCCCGAACCGCCTCGTCAAATGCAGGGCTCGACCTGCGGAGGAACGAATCTTCTGCCCCAGGTGGCAAGTGGAGCTTCTGCTCTGGTGGGCCCGGTAGCCATCCACGCTATACCCGCGGGTAATACCAACTTGCGCCAGATTCAAATAAGCACACCAAACCCGGCTGGCTCTGCGGCATTCTTGTGCGGAGCCGGTCTCGGACCGGCGAGTCCATGCACGGCTGCAATCTATTCCGGAACCAGTTGGGGGCCGCTGTTTTTCATGCCAAGTCTGTTTGACCGCGCCTTGATCGTCGGTCGGATTGGTGGCTCTGACACATCTTGCTACTCATACACGTTGACTATCAGTGGCACGCTTGGGGCCAACGAGCCGTAATTTATTGGCGAGAGTTTCCCTGATCGCGGCGAATTCAAAACGGCGGGTTGAGCAGCTTTTCGACGAACTGGCCGATCAAACCCGGATCGATCGCGATTGTCACGATGATGCCGTAGGCCGCGCCCCACAGGTGGGCGCTGTGATTGATGTTGTCGCTGTTCTTCTTTTCTGCCCAAATCGTCCATGCCGTGTAAGCCACGCCGTAGACGATGGCCGGGCAGGGGATGAAGAAGACGAAGATCAGGCTCCACGGGTTCAGCAGGATAAAGGCGAACAAAACTGCTGAGACCGCGCCGGATGCGCCAAGGCTGCGGTAGTTCCGGTTGTCGATGTTCTTGTAGTAGGTCGGAATGATCGCGACCACGATGGCGATCGCGTAGAACACCAGGTAGCCGATTGCGCCTACCCGGCTGGCGAGGAAACTCTCGAAATAGCGGCCGAAAAAGTACAGCGTGAACATGTTGAACAGCAGGTGCTGGAAGTCGGCATGGATCAGGCCGTGGCTGACGAAGCGGTAGTATTGTTTGCCCTCGCGAATCGCCGGCGGCCAGAAGATCAACTTGTCGATCAGGCGCCGATTCTGGAAGCCGACGTAAGAGATGACGGCGGTCAGGGCAATGATGAACAGGGTGATCATGTGGAGCGTTTCCTGTTGAGCGCAGTCGGCGATTGTCGGCGATCATGGGCGTGGATGTGAACCCGCCGGCACGAACGGTCTTTGACAGAACCATGCCCGACTCCCACGAATCACACACTGATGCGGCACTCAACCAACATGCCAATGCTGTCGCCGAACTGCTGATTGCGAGACGGACATCGGTGGTCTGCGCCGAATCGTGCACGGGCGGCTGGATCGCCAAGACATTGACTGACATTGCTGGTAGCTCAGCCTGGTTCGAATGCGGCGTGGTCGCTTACAGCTACCAGGCGAAGGAAGCGCTGCTGGGCGTGCAACCCAGCACGTTGGAGGTACATGGCGCGGTCAGTCAGGAAACCTGCCTGGAAATGGTTTCCGGCGCCTTGGCACGCTACGGCGCGGGCATAGCCGTAGCTGTAACCGGTATCGCTGGGCCAGGCGGCGCAACCGATGGCAAGCCGGTCGGCACGGTCTGGATCGGTTGGAAACGTCGCGGCGGCTACGCCAGCGCCAAAATGTTCCATTTCGATGGCGACCGCGAAGCCGTGCGTCGCCAGACGGTGGCCGCCGCACTCGCAGGCATGCGCGAAATTCTTACTCGTTGACGTGGCAAAACGCGCTGGCGGGTGGCCGGTGGGGCTGTGGGATAATTAGGCATCGCAAACGGATCGTCTCATTCTCTGAGATGGCCCGCCCGCAGACTCCGCTGCATTCGCAATCAACGAGGATTTCCCGATGGACGACAACAAGCGCAAGGCGCTCGCTTCGGCACTGACCCAGATCGAGAAGCAGTTCGGCAAGGGCGCGGTGATGCGCATGGGGGACAAGGCCATCGAGGCGATCGAAACGGTTTCGACCGGTTCGCTGGGGCTGGATATCGCACTGGGAATCGGCGGTTTGCCGCGTGGTCGCGTCGTTGAAATTTACGGGCCGGAATCGTCCGGCAAGACGACGCTGACGCTGCAGGTGATTGCTTCGTGCCAACGCGCCGGTGGCACGGCGGCGTTTATCGATGCCGAGCACGCGCTGGACCCCAGCTACGCCGAAAAGCTTGGCGTCAACGTCGATGATCTGCTGGTTTCGCAGCCCGATACCGGCGAGCAGGCGCTGGAGATCGCCGACATGCTGGTTCGCTCGAATGCGGTCGATGTGGTCGTGATCGATTCGGTCGCGGCACTGACGCCGAAGGCGGAAATCGAAGGCGAGATGGGCGACACCCACGTTGGCCTGCAGGCACGCCTGATGAGCCAGGCGCTGCGCAAGCTGAC
>JBBSLA010000146.1:0-6218 GCA_038255665.1 Lysobacterales bacterium
CATGGTGCGCAATTTGCCGGCACCGGATGCGCCGAAAGAAAAGTCGGTGCAGTCGGCTTGAGTTGAGCCGGAGTGCGTCGAGCTCTCCCTCGTCGTCATCCCCGCGCATGCGCACAACACCTCGTCATTCCTGCCTTCGCAGGAATGACGAGAATTGGGGTTCTCGCTTTCGCGAGGATGACGAAGGGTGGGTAACGGCGAATCGCGATAGCGGCTATTTGGAACGCTACGTCACCTTCACCTGATAACACGGCTGGTAGGGCTTGCCGCCCGGCAGCTTCATGCGTTGTTGCTCGACGAAACTCTGCAACAGCGCGTCGAGTGCCTGCATGATTTCGCGATCGCCGTCGATCTGGAATGGACCATGGGCGGCAATCTCGCGCATACCCTCATCCTTCACATTGCCTGCAACGATGCCCGAGAACACCCGGCGCAGATCTGCTGCGAACATGTGGCGCGGTTGATCGCGCTTCAGATTCAGCGCGGCCATTGCCGCATGAGTCGGCTTGAATGGCTGCTGGAAGATCTTCTCGATCGTGAGCGCCCAATTGAAATAAAACGCATCCTTGGCGTTGAGACGGGCAACGCGCACGCGCTCGATGCCCTTGCGCACCTGGCGCGCGACTTCAGCGGGGTTGCCGACAATGATCTGGTACAGCTCGGCGACGCTGTCGCCCAGCGCCAGTCGCAGGAACTGGTCGATTCGCTCGAAATACGCTGCCGACTGTCTGGGGCCTGTGAAGATCAGCGGGAACGGCGTGCCGGCATTGTCGGGGTGGAGCAGGATACCGAGCAGATAGAGAATTTCTTCGGCCGTGCCGACACCACCGGGGAACACGATGATGGCGTGTCCCATGCGCACGAAACCTTCGAGGCGCTTCTCGATGTCCGGCATGATGACCAGGCGATTGACGATCGGGTTCGGCGACTCGGCGGCAATAATCCCGGGTTCGGTCAGGCCGATGTAGATGTTCAAGATTCTACGCTGCTTGACGTGCGCGACTGCGGCACCCTTCATCGGGCCTTTCATCGCGCCCGGTCCGCAACCGGTACAGATGTCGAACCCGCGCAGGCCCAATTCGTAGCCAACATCCTTGGTGTAGTCGTACTCCAGCCGCGAGATCGAGTGGCCGCCCCAGCACACGACCAGGTTCGGTTCGACGTTGGGTTTCAGCAGCCGCGCATTGCGCAGGATCTGGAACACCGCGTCGGTGATGCCTTCCGAACTGGCAAGGTCGAATGCTCCGGCCTCGATCTGTGTCGACACATAGACGATGTCGCGCACGACTGCATAGATCAGTTCACTGACTCCCTTGATGATGCGTCCATCGACAAAGGCGTCGGCCGGCGCATTGCTGAGTTCCAGCACAAGACCGCGGTCCTGCTGCAGCACCTGGATTTCGAAATCGGGAAAGCGCTCGGAGGCCTCGCGCGGATCGTCGGTGACGTGGCCCTGGGTCAACACGGCCAGTGCGCACTTTCGCAGCAACTGGTGCAGGCCGCCCGAGCTGGCGTCACGCAGCCGCACGATTTCGTCACGTGACAACACATCCAGGCCAGCTGCAGGCGTGATGCGTGCGCTGACCGTGGCGCTGGAAATGGTCGGGACGTGGGTGACAGCCATCAAAAACTCCTGGGATTGATTCCCGTGCTCACTGCTGATTTAAAACCAATCCGCAGCATGCCCGCAATGTCGAAAAAGAAAAACCGGCGCCCTTGCGGACGCCGGTCGGATTACACGTCAATACTTCGGATCAGAACTTGTAACGAACGGTGAGCTGTGCGGCCCAACGCTGCGACGGATTCTGAGACTCGTTGACGCCCAGAGCGTCAGGAGTGTAGACGCCGTTCCGAACCTGGTTGTCGATGTTGTAGATCGGACGACCTTGTGCATCGACGCCACCGAAGTTGGCGAAGCGACGAGTCAGCGGGAAGTTGGCGCGCCGTTCGACGCCCCAATCACTGTTCAACAGGTTGGTGAAGTTGAAGATATCGAGGCGCACTTCGCCCTTGTTGTCGGCGAAGAGACCCGGAATTTCCTGGCGCAAGGTTACGTCGATCTGGTTGAACCACGGGGCGCGTGCCGAGTTGCGCTTGAAAATGCGACCCTGGTTTTCGCTCAGGTACCTGTCGTTCTTGATGTAGTCCAGGAACTGCTGCTGCAGGGCCGGGTTGTTGGCGGCGAGGCCAGCGAAGCCGATCGAACCAACGTCGGCCGGGATGAATGCCAGGTCCTGGCCGGTGAAGCTGTCGCCATTGGCATCATTTCCGAACACCCAGCTATACGGCGCGCCGGAGTGTCCGTCGTAGAACATGCTGGCTGCCGACGCGTAATCGCCGAACAAATTCTTCGACCAGCTCAGCGAAGCAATCGCACGACGCGGGATCGAGTAGTTCGAGATAGCAACCTCGGCGTCATTCGGGTTCGTGTAGGAACGGTTCTGGAAGTTCGAGTTGGCGACGCTGGACGTGCCTGGATTAACTTCGGTGGCGCGGCTGTAGGTGAAGCCAACCGTGCCCGACCAGTTTTCGGAGAATGGTTTTTTCACCGACAAGGTCAAGTTGTTCGAGCCGCCCTTGCCGGTATTGGTCAAATAAGTGACCGTGCCGAACGAAGGGTTGGCGTTGTAGCGCGTCGTGTTGCTGCTGGCTGGCGCGAGAAGCGGATTACGCGAGTAGGTCAGGCGACCGTCCGGCAGTGTGCCGGTTGGCGTACCGAGGTTGAGCTGCTGGTACTGAATCGCGTCGTTGACGTTGATCGACTCGAACTCCGCGGTTCCCACCAGGCCCCACCACGGCAGTTCGTGGTCGACTCCAAGACTCAGCTTCAGCACGGTGGGCAGGCGGAAATTCTCGTCGATGGTGTCGACGTTCATCACCGAACTACCCAGGCCCGGCACGGTGATGGTGCCGCCCGGGATGTTCTGGCCAAACGGATTGCCGCTGAAGACAGGATCGGTGGCCAGGCGACGACGATTGATGTCATACGCTGCGACTGCGACGCCGTTGTTCGAGTATGGGTTTGCCACCCAAACGCTCGGCGCCTGGCTGATGAACAGGCCAGCGCCGCCGCGCAACTGGGTCAGGCGCTCGCTATCGAACGCGTAGTTGAACGAGAAGCGCGGCTGCACCACACCGTTACCGTCGATGGTGTTCTGGTTGCTGTAACCGAAACCACCGCGCGCCGCGTTCGGGCTCTGCGAGGCACTGGGCGCACGAAGGCCGCACGGCCCAAGGTTGCCAAGCGTGCCGGGGGCCGACGAGAAGCACGGATTGAAGGTCGGATCGGTGCTGACTTTCGGTACGTCGTACCGCAGGCCGTATTGGATCGACAACTGGTCAGTCGCCTGCCAGGTATCTTGCGCGAACAGGCCAAACTGGTTCAGGTCGAACACTGCGGCGACGTTGTCGAGGCTGAAGCCTATTGCGGGCTGCGACAGACGGTAGCGGCGATAGGTTCCGCTGGCGAAGTCGGCAATGGTGTCGAATTCGTAGGCACCGTTGAAACGCTGCAGAAACAGGTTGTAGTACTCGTCGCGCTGGACGTCGATACCGGCCTTGATCGAGTGCTCACCGAGGAACCAGTTTCCGGCGAAGTAACCGTTGTAGGTTTTCACGCCCAACTGGTTGGCCTGGCTGCTGAGTTCGGTTCCGAATTCGACAGCGGACGAACCGGTACCTGCCGTACGAACGGTAACATCCGGCGCGAACTTGCCGTTCAACGGACCGCGCAGTTGCTGGAAGTTGTTGTACCCAAACGAGGCTTCCGTCGAGAACGTATCGGACCAATCGTCGTACAGGCTCACTGCATAACTGGTGTTGCGCTTGTTGACCAGGTAATAGTTGCTGGACAGGCGCAGCAGGTCGCTACGGCTGTTGGTGATGATCGGCTCGTCTTCCTCTGTGCGGCTGGCACGGAAGCTCAGGCGGTGCGAATCGTTGATGTTCCAGTCGATCTTGGCCAAGCCGCGCTTGGTTGACAGATCTACGTTGGATGCCTCGGTGCTTCCGGCGTCGATGCCGTAGCCTGCCGCAATGGCCGAAATTTGATCGACCTGAGCCTGGGTCAGGTTGCGGACAATATTGGTGGCACCGGAACCTTCCGGACCAAAAGTAGAGCCCGGAGCCTTGTTCTTGCCTTCTTCGTACGAGAGGAAGAAGAACAGCGTGTCCTTGACGATCGGGCCGCCAACGGTAAACCCACCGGTATATTTGCTCGTGTAGCCGCTGTACTTGGCGTCATTCAACTCGCCAATCATCTTGTCAGTGTCTTGATACTGATAGTAGGCGCTACCGTGGAATTCGTTGGTGCCGCTCTTGGTGACGGCATTGACCGTAGCGCCAACGCCGCGACGCGTGGTCACGTCGTAGTTGGCCACCGAAATGTTGTATTCCTCGATCGCGTCCGGCGAGATCGGCGAGCCCTTGGTCGGCAGACCATTGTCGTTCAGGCCAAACGGGTCGCCTGCGTTGATCGTGTCGACGGTGATCGAGTTGTAACGGAAGTTCTGGCCTGAAGCCGAGAAAGCGCCGCGGTCACGATCGGTAATCACGATGCGTGGATCGGCGCGGACGACGTTCTGGATCGAACGATCCGGCTGCGGCATCGCGATCAGGTCGCGCTGCGACAGGTTGGTGCCAATGCCCTTGGTGTCGGCGCTAAACGTATTGAGCAACGGTGAAGCAGTAACAACGATGCCTTCCAGCGTGGTCGTGGCCGACGAGGCACCTTCGGTGATGTCGACCGTGGTGACTTCGGCGAGGCGCAGGTAAACGTCGTTGACGGCCGACGCATCATCGCCCGCTGGAATGACGCGGTATGGACCGCCTACGCGCAGACCCTGAGCCTGATAGCGACCATTCGCATCTGTAGTCGAGACCGATTTGGTGCCCGACGGCACGTGGATGATTTCCACCGGCGCATTGGCGACCGGCTGGCCGGATGCGTCAACGACGCGACCGGTCACGGCAGATGACGTGTCCTGCGCCATGGCGGGCACTGAAAAAAGCAGCGCCGCAGCGAGAGCGACACACAGGCGCGAGCGCCGTATCGGATGGCTATTCATCGTGATCAATGACCTGTTCAAGTTTGAAAAAAGGGTGAAAGTTTCGATACAGCGAATCGCCGGTGGTGATTCGAATAACTTGTTCGCAGTTCTGCCCCAAGTCGGTTCCCGCAATGCGGCCGCAGGCCCCGAATGAACGACATCTTAACAGCCTAACCGCCAATTGTGACAAGCAGATTTCGACCGTCGCCGACGCGCTTGGTCGCAGCGTGCGGGTTCAGGTAGCGAGCGCGTTTCTGCGCCTTCAGGCGGGTAAGATCCAGCCGAATCAGCCCATCCACGCAGTTTCCGAACGCTGGATCGACGCCTAAATCGAAGAACGCGACGCACTCGGGATCGGCAATGTCCACGTATTGTCGGAACAGGACCGGCAAACTCGCGCCCAGCCCCGCAAGACGCTGCTGCAACCCGACCCATCCGCCATCTGGACAAGCGATGTCGCGCCCTGCACACATTCGCCTCCAGAGCGATCTCCGCAGTTGGTTCGAAGCGTCCATGGGCGCGGACCCGATGGTGAAGCTGATCCGGGTCTGGGTCGCGGCGAACATTTCACGCGGCAGCAGCAATGTGGACGACGGCGGTGCAAGCATGGAAACGCCGTAGAAAACCGCCGAGTTCCGGGCCGCGATGTGGACCGGCAGCAACGGTGCCTGCGCGTAGGCAGCAAGCCAGGCGAATCCGGAAGACCAGGCCGCATCGCGTAAGCCTTGCGCGCCGAGGCGCGACACAATCCCCGAAGGAAACACGATGAGTGCGCCGTCGGCCCTTAACCAGCGACGCGATTCGCGCAGGGTCGCGACGCTGCTGCCACCGCGAAAAACCGGTACGGAAAGCAAAACCGGACCCAATCCAGCGAGCGTCATCAGAACGCCGTTCGCAAGAATCTTGACGTCGCGGCGTACCTAGGGATGTTCTGAACAAGTCCACGCAGGCGGCATGATGTCCGAAAGGTTCACAGATTGAGGTGCGTGGCGCCGTGCAGGCTGGCCGCCTGGACAAGCCGCGCGCGTCGGTCTGGGGACCTTTCGGATATCACCCTCTCTTTTATAATCAATATGCTGGGGCCGACCTGTCTGCCCGCAGCTCCGCGTTGCGCCGCCTCGACAGACGGCCAGTCTGTCTTCGCCGACGCGCCTTGATCTGCGAGCAGAC
>JBBSLA010000147.1:0-6216 GCA_038255665.1 Lysobacterales bacterium
AAACGCTTGACCAGATTGGCAGAAGCGGAACCGCGCGATAGCGAAGATTTCGCCACCGAAACTTGGCAAAAGTGCCGGACCCTCACCCCAATCCCTCTCCCGGCGGGAGAAGGACTAACAGCGCGACAACTTTGGCGGCCGGCGCAAAGCGTCGGATGGATGTGGCGGCGTGGCCGTCTAGACGGCCAAAAGAAGGCGAGTCAGCCTTCGCCGGAATCCGGCGAGGGATTGCGATCAGCGTGGCGCAGCCAACCGTGGCGATAGGCGAAATCGCCGAATATTTCGTGCAGGGCGGCTTCGGACTTGTGGATTGCGCTGCTGGCGGGCAGGAAATAGCCCCAGCCAATCCAGCCGGCATAGCGGGTGTCGGCGGGCCATGCGCAGGCGTCGAAGCCGGCTTGTTCGAACGCGTACAGGGCGCGCGGCAGGTGCAGTGCCGACGTGACCAGCCAGATTCGCCGATCGATCGGCGGTTGCAACGCAGCACTGAGTTGCGCGTTCTGCCAGGTGGTGCGGGCGGCCGGTTCTTCGCGGATGCGCTCGGGGGCGATACCCAGTTCGATCAGCAACCGCGTCATCAGGCTGCTCTCCGGCACCCCCCAGAAACTGTTGCCGGTGATGACGATCTGCGCGAAGGGTTGCTGCCGCGCCAGCCTTGCTGCTGCGAAAACGCGTTGTACGCTGGGCGGCGACAGCACGCGATAGTCGAGCGGATCGTGGGTGGAAACCTGTACGCCGCCGCCGAGCAGGACAATGGTCGATGGCGGCGGACCGCTGCAATCCGACGACGTACGCGCGCGCGATTCGACCGCCGACACCAGGGCATTCGCGCCGAGCGGCGTTGCCAGCACGCATGCGATGGCGAGGCCGGAAATTCCCATGGCGCGAATCCAGCGTGGCAGCCAGCGCCATAGCAACCACAGTAGAAGTGCCAGCAGCAATCCGCCACGCAACGGCGACAGCAGCCAGGAAAAAATCACAGGCGCGCACTCCGGTCGATGTCCAACCATGCCGGCAGCAGCGCCGCGTCGATGTTCCGACCGAGCAACAGCGCCTGGAATCGCTCGCCCATCTGGTCGGGCAGGGTGAGACGCTTGATCTGTCGCGACAACTCGTAAAGTTGGTTGGCGTCGGCGTCCTGCGCGTGGCGCTGATGCAGGTCTGCCAATCCGTTGCCGAGCAGGAACCGGGCCTGGCTCGCGTAGCCCAGCACGCGTAGTCCAGCCTCAACGGCTGCGTCAGCGACGTCGCTGAAATCGACCGATGCGGTGATGTCCTGCAGGCCGGGCAGGGCCAGCGCATCGTCGTGCACGCGATGCTGGAAGTGGCATTGCAAGGTGCCGCTGGAACGCTCGCTGGCGTAGTAATCATCGCGGCTGTGACCGTAGTCGCTGAATAGCGCCACGCCGTGTTCGAGCGTGTCGGTGACCGTGGCTATCCACGAAGGCAACTGGATCAGGATCTCGCTGCGATAGCCGTCAACGAGGTCGCGACCCAGGCGCTGTTCCAGCGTGCGAACCGCAGCGATCAGGTGCTCGCTTGCCTCGATATCGCGGATCTCGAATTGCTCGCCATCCAGGGCCACGTGCTCCTCTACGACCACCCCGTCCCGAATCGCAAATCGCGTCACCGGCAGCGCATCGATCACTTCGTTGGCAAACAGCACGCCCTGCCAGTTTTGTGCAGGCGGTCGATCCAGCCACGTCACGATCGAGAAAAGATCGCCTGGCAACGCGTCGCGCAACCGGTCGCGCTGACGTTCGCGCAGGTCGGCTGATGGCTCCAGGATCGCGTATTCATCGGGCACGGAATCCTGGAGCGCCAGTTCGGTCAGCGCGGCTTCGGCGAACGCGCCGCTGCCAGCGCCCAGTTCAAGAAAGCATCGTCGTCCCTCCAGAGCCGCAAACACCGGCAACACCGACGTCGCCACGCATTGCGCGAACAGCGGCCCCAGTTCCGGCGCGGTGATGAAGTCGCCGGCTGCACCGAATTTGGTCGATCCGGCGCTGTAGTAGCCCAACCCCGGCGTATACAGGCAACGCTCCATCCAGCGCGAAAACGGCATCGGCCCATCGGTGTGGATTTCGTCGCGCAACGCCGCAGCCAGGCGTGCGCTATGCGCCTGCTGGTCGGCATCGGGCGGTGGCAGGGAAATTTTCATGTGTGAACTGTTTGCGGCATCCCTTGGCTCGACCGCATTAGTGCGGCACTCTCGACGGCGAGCAGAATAACGCAGCGCTATCCGAACCCGACTGGAGCAATGCCGCAATGCCACCGAACACGAACCCCGTCGCCCTTGTCACCGGCGCCGGCCGCCGCATTGGCGCGACCATCACGCGGACCTTGCACGCCGCTGGCTACGACATTGCCGCGCATGCCAACCGTTCGCGCGGTGAACTGGCCTCGCTGCTGGCGGAACTGGAAAGCGTCCGGCCCGCCAGCACGCTGGCCGTGCATGCCGATCTTGCCGACCTGTCCGCGCCGGACCTGATGGTTTCAGCGACGCTCGGCTGTTTTGGGCGACTCGATGCGCTGGTCAACAACGCCTCGGCGTTCTTCCCGACACCGCTGGGCAGCATCGACGCGGCCCAGTGGGATGCCCTGTTCAACGTCAATGCTCGCGCGCCGTTGCTGATCGCCCAAGCGGCTGCGTCGGCGTTGCGCGAGGCGAAGGGCGCCATCGTCAACCTGGTCGATATCTACTTCGAACGGCCGCTGCCCGAACACGCGGTCTACGTGATGAGCAAGGCCGCGCTGGTCGCGATGACGCAGGCTCTCGCGCTCGATCTGGCGCCGCAGGTGCGCGTCAACGCGGTCGCTCCCGGTGCCATCCTGTGGCCGCAGGACGGCGTATCGGTCGAGCGCCGCGACGACATCATCGCGCGCACGCCGCTGGGCCGCGCTGGCAGCGCCGAGGAGATCGCAAACACGGTGGCGTGGTTGATCCGTGACGCGGGTTTCGTGACGGGCCAGGTCATCTGCGTCGACGGCGGTCGCAGCCTGCCGGTGTGAGGGATGCGCGGGAGCGAACCAACTGCCGCACCCAGCGTCAGTCGTCTGTACAGCCGCGCGCCTGCATAGTTTTCGATCTCTTCGCGAACTGACGATCACGATGACCGCACGCAAAAATCCAGCAGACAAACCTCCCGCACGGAAATCCGCAGCACGCAGAACCCCGGCAGCAAAGAAAACCAGCAAGGCGGCGAAAGCCATCGCCGTGGTCGAAGCCGGCGAAACCATCAGCAACCTGGTGCTCGATTTCGTCGGCGTCGTACCGTCCACATTCGAACCCGCCAGTGGCCAGCCACGCGCGCGAGCCGGCGCCATTGCCGATGCGGCGGCGCGCAAGTCAGCGTTCGCTGCAGGTTCGCTATCGCTGCCGGTCGGGCCACTGGGCTGGCTCACCCTGATCCCCGAACTCACCTTGATCTGGCGCATCCAGGCGCAGATGGTTACTGACATCGCCGCCGCATTCGGCCGTCGTGCGCCGGTCAGCCGAGAACAGATGTTGTACTGCCTGTTCCGCCACACCGCAGCGCAGGCGTTTCGTGACTTGGGCGTGCGTATGGGTCAGCGCGGCGTGGTGCAGGCGCTGTCGTCCCACGCCTTGCGAAAGCTGGCCGGCCAGGTCGGCATCCACCTGTCGAAACGCACCGTCGCGAAAGGCGTCGCCCGTTGGGTACCGCTACTCGGCGCCGCCGGCGTTGCCGCCTACGCCTGGTACGACAGCCGCCGCGTCGGCGCCACCGCGATCGCGATGTTCGATCCCGTCATCGATGTAGCGGGCGTCGATGTGACGGCCAAGGGCAAGTCGATCAATGTGCCAGCGCGCAGGCATGTGGCGGGGGAGTGAGGGTTGGCGACGACCTCACGGCTCTAAAATCCCGAGAAGATACTCCCCGCTTTCGTCGGCTCTGCAACTAAAGTGCTTGTCATTCCCGCGAAGGCGGGAATCCATTCTGATCTTAGTCCGTAGGTAAATGAAACGTCTGATCCAGCCAGCTACCTACATCATGGCAAGCGAGCGCCGGGGCACGGTTTATACCGGCGTTACGTCAAACCTTGTGCGCCGCGTTTGGCAGCATCGCAATCATGTCGTCGATGGATTCAGCAAACGATACGACGTGACCATGCTCGTGTGGTATGAGCTCCACTTGACGATGGAAAGCGCCATTACTCGAGAAAAGACGATCAAGACTTGGAATCGTGGTTGGAAGATGCGGCTGATCGAGGCTGGCAATGCGGAGTGGCGCGATCTTTGGCTAGAGATCGCGGGCGGTGAGGACGTAGGCTCCGACCAGGAAGATCAAAATGGATTCCCGCCTACGCGGGAATGACGAGTAGCTGGGGCGGCTGCATCGCCGAACACCACACCGCGGCGCCAGGAAATAGCCCAAGCCATGACTCCAACGTGGCATCCTAACCGGCTCATGCGCGGCCGAATTCCTGACTCATTCCTTGACGACCTGCTGGCTCGCGTCGATATCGTCGACGTGATCGGGCAGCGTGTGGTGCTGAAAAAGGCGGGCCGCGACTGGAGCGCGCGTTGCCCGTTCCACGACGAGCGCTCGCCCTCGTTCACGGTCAGCCCGGCCAAGCAGTTCTATCACTGCTTCGGTTGCGGCGCGCACGGCAGCGCGATCAAGTTCCTGATGGATTACGACCGTCTGGAATTCCTCGACGCGGTCGAAGAACTCGCCACCAGCGTCGGCGTGCAGATTCCACGCGAAGCCGCGCGAACCGAGCGCGATGACGCCACCGATCTTTACGACATCCTCGACGCATCGGCCAACTTCTTCCGCAACGAACTCGGCAAGAACGAGACCGCGCAAGCGTATTTCGACCAGCGCGGACTCGACGCCGACATCCAGCAACGATTCCGTCTCGGCTTCGCCCCCGATGGCTGGGATAACCTGAAGAACGCGCTCGGCACCACCCCGCAACGCAACGCGCTGCTCGAAAAATCCGGCATGTTGACGGGTGGCGAGGGCGGGCGGAAATACGACCGCTTCCGCAATCGCGTCATGTTCCCGATCCTTGATCGACGTGGTCGCACCATTGCTTTCGGTGGTCGCGTGCTGACACCCGAAGACAATCCCAAATACCTCAACTCGCCCGAGACAGCGCTGTTCCACAAGGGTCGCGAGCTGTTCGGCATGTGGCAGGTGCGCGAGTCCAACCAGAAGATCGCGCGCCTGCTGGTCGTCGAAGGCTACATGGACGTGATCGCGCTTCATCAGTTCGGCGTCACCCAGGCGGTGGCGACGCTGGGCACGGCAACAACAGGCGAGCACGCTGAAACGCTGTTCCGCAATGCCGCCGATGTGTATTTCTGTTTCGATGGCGATCGCGCTGGCCGCCAGGCCGCATGGCGCGCGGTGGAATCGGTGTTGCCACGCATGCGCGACGGCCGCCAGGCCTGGTTCCTGTTCGTGCCCGATGGCGAAGATCCCGACTCGCTGATTCGACAGGAAGGCCTGGAAGGATTTGAGCAGCGACTGAAAGAAGCGACGCCGCTCAGCGATTTTTTCTTTGCCGAGCAATCCAAGGACGTCAACGTCAGCAGCCTCGATGGCAAGGCCCGCCTCGCCGAACGCGCACGGCCCTTGCTCACCCAGATTCCCGATGGCGCATTTCGCGATTTGATGCTCGGCGAACTCGACCGCATCAGCGGCGTGCGCGTGCAGATCGCGCCATCGCAACCCGCGCGCGCGGCGATGAAGGCGCGGCCACAACAACGCTCGCTGGTACGCACGGCCGTCTCCTTGCTGGTCCAGCATCCCGGCGCGGCCAGCGCAGTCACGCCGCCATGGTTGTTCGCCGAACTGCGCCAGCCCGGTATTCCGCTGCTGATCGAACTGATCGAACGCTGCCGCGAACGCCCCGACATCAGCACCGCATCGCTGCTGGAGTACTACGCCGAACGCGAGGAAAGCGCCGCGCTGCAGAAGCTCGCCGTGCAGGTATTCCCCGGTGGCGAGGCGGAATGGCGCACCGAGTTTGTTGGCGCGATCGAGCAGCTCAACGTGCAGATCGCACAGCAACGCCTCGACGACTTGTTGCAGAAGAAAAACGAATCCGGCCTCGACGAACACGAAAGCGCCGAACTACGCCGCCGCTTTTCCGAACGATCCGCGCCAAAGATTCGCGACGAATGATCGCGCCATGCTGATCCTCTACACCCGCGACGACTGCCACCTCTGCGACCAGGCCATC
>JBBSLA010000148.1:0-6100 GCA_038255665.1 Lysobacterales bacterium
ATCGATCTTTGCGACCGTTGCCGGCGCGGCATCGGGTGCGTTGCCTACTCCTGCGCGCGGCAGGCTGTCGATCACCTGGAACAACAATGGCAGTGCGGTGATTGCGCCGTATTGGCCGGGCAGCGGTGTGCCGTCGGGGCGACCAATCCAGATGCCGACCGTATAGCGGCGCGTGGTGCCCATCGCCCATGCATCGCGGAAGCCGTAGCTGGTGCCGGTTTTCCATGCGACCGGCGGGCGTGAACCAGGGTCGAACGTCGCCGCGTTGTAGCCCGGTCGCGGATTGGCTTCGAGGATGCTGCGCACGATCCAGCTTGCGCCGGCGCTCAGCACGCGACGATCCGCCGATTGCTGGTCGTCGCGATAACGCACCGTCCCGGCAATGCCCTGGCGATTGAACGCCGCATAGGCACCAACCATGTCTTCCATGCGTACGCCAGCTCCGCCGAGGATCACTGACAGATTCGGCGTCACCCCGCGCGGCAGTCGTAATGTGATGCCGGCATTGGCGAGGCGCGCCGCAAAGCGGACCGGTCCGATCCGATCCAGCAGGTCGACCGCTGGAACATTAAGCGACAGGCGCAAGGCTTCCGCCGCGCCAACCGGGCCGTTGTAGGCGAGGTCGAAATTGCCGGGCCGGTAGTCGCCAAACGATTGCGGCGCGTCGATCAGCAGGCTTTCGGAATGGATCACGCCATCGTCCAGCGCTAGTCCGTAGAGGAAAGGCTTCAACGTTGATCCCGGCGAGCGCCAGGCGCGAACCATGTCGACATGGCCCAGTCGCGCATCGTCGCCGAACTCGCCGGAACCCACGTACGCGCGGGCCGCCATGGTCGCGTTGTCGACCACCAGCACGGCAGCCGACGTGCGCTCGGGGAAACGGGCCAGATAATCGCTGACCCGCGCTTCCATCGCGCGTTGCAGGCCGGCATCGATCGTGGTCTGGATGCGTCGCCGATTGGGTTGTTCGGCACGCAGTCTTTCGGCCAATAGCGCGGCCAGCAGCGGCTGTCGCATCGAACGCGCAGCGACGCCTTCGATACGAGCGTCGTGGACTTGCGCTTGCGTCCAAAGCCCGAGTGCCGCCATGCGATCAAGCACCTTGTCGCGATAGCGTCGCGCCAGTTCCGGGTGACGATCTGGGCGCAGTCGACTTGGTGCCTGCGGCAGCACGGTCAGCAATGCCGCTTCCGCTTGGGAAAGGCTTTGCGCCGACTTGCCGAGGTAGGCCCACGATGCCGCTTCGACACCTTCGATGACGCCACCGAACGGCGCGTGGTTGAGGTAGAGCGTGAGGATCTGGTCTTTCGACAGATGCCATTCCAGTTGCAGGGCGCGGAACATCTGCCGGAATTTTCCGGGCAGCGTGTGCGGGGTGCCGGCAAGGATGCGAGCCACTTGCATGGTCAGTGTCGAACCGCCCGACACCATCCGCCGATGCCAGATGCCTTGGCCGATCGCCCGCGCCAAGGCAAACGGATTGATGCCGGGGTGGTGACGGAACCAGCGATCCTCGTACGTGAGCAGCGCGTCAACGTAGAGCGGCGAGACCTGATCCAGGGTCACCGGATAGCGCCAAACGCCATCGGCATCGGCGAATGCACGCAACGGCGAGCCATCACTGGCCACCACCACCGTGCTGCCGCCGCCTTCGCTGGGCAAGGGCAAGGGGAACACCCGGTCGAGCGAGAAAAAGACGATGACGCACAACAGCATGGACGCCACGGCCATCATCGCGAGCTTGGCAAGGCGACCAGACTGTCGCCAGCGAGCTGTCAGAAACGGCAGCCTCGGCTGGGCGCTTTTAAGAATTGGACTCATCATCACGATTTTCCTACAATCCTGCGAGCAGAATCGCTCTGGTCCCAAGACCGGTTCTGCCATTGAATCGGGGAACTGGCCCGTGGGCACCAGCGTCGCACCGTTCGATCGCACGACCCACCCATCAAATGCCGAAAAGGAACGCTCGCCATGAAACCACGTGCCTTGTCCGTCGCTATCGCTGTCGCCTTCGCTGCCTCGTCTGCTCCGATCAGTCTCGCGGCGCCATCTTCTGGTCCCGATGCCAATGTGGCAACCCAGCACGCCACCGAACTGCTTGCCACCAATCTCGCCATCGATTCAGCCATGTTGAGCGATGTCCAAGTCAACAGCGAGCGCCTGCTCGATGGCCGCGAGCTGCTCCATGTGAAAGCCACCGACGCCGCAAGCGGCAACAGTGTCGGGCGCAGTTTCTATCGTGAATCTGTCGTTGATCCGGAGCTTTTGAGGCAGGATTCAGAGCGACTGTGGCGGTTTGCCCACGGCGCGATGACGCCGGCACTTGTTAATTCACTGGACAAGGCGCCCGCCGCGGAGCCGATTCTCGTTGACCTGTGGTTTGCCTTCACAGCGCCAGACCAGATCGCCAGCGGTGGTGGCCAGGCCAACGCGGGCAGCACCGGTGCGTCAAGTGAACCAGATGCCCGAGTCTTGACGCCGGCCGAAGCCGCGCAGGTTTCGGCATCGTCTCGCGACGGTGAAAATCACCCGCAAACTGACGCGCTCAAGCCGGCAGACGCCGAATCCGATCCGGTCGAAATGGCCGCGCGCAAGGCGGAAGCGGTTGCCAACCTGCAAGCGGTCGAAGTGCAAAACCAGCTTCACCTCGCCGAGGTCCAGGCCGCGATGCTGGCGCCGCGCCAGGCGATGCTCGATCGGCTCGCCAATGCGGGTGTGAAAGTGATCTATGCCAGCGACATCGTGCCATCGATCATCATCGAGCTGAGTCGCGCTCAACTGGAAGTCGTGGCGCGCTGGCATGAAGTGGCCATTGTCGATCGCGCGCTGATGACCGGTGCCGACGAACTCGACGCCGCGCGGCCGGCGCACAACGTGTCGCCGATAAACAACTCCGGCTATGACGGCAGCGGCGTCACCGTGGCCGTGGTTGAAGGTGGACGCGTGTATTCGCTGAATCCCTGGCTCACCGTTTCGGAGTCGCGCGACACCAGCATTGCGACCGCCAATCACGCCACCCAGGTGGGTGGCGTGATCGCCAGCCGTCATGCCACGCATCGCGGCATGGCCAGCGGTACTACCCTGATCAGTGCTGATGGCAGTTATGGCGTGGCCGGCGCACTGGAGACAGCGGCAGACTGGGCTGCCGCGCGCGCCCAGGTGCTAAGCAACAGCTGGGGCTTCGGCGACGATGCGACGACCGCATTCAACGCATTTGATCGACGCCTGGACTACATCAGCCGCGTCAATAGTCGCCTGGTCGTGAAGTCGGCCGGCAATTCCGGCGCGGCGAACTGCGGCCAGACGCCTTCAACCGCGGCTTTGCCGGTGTCCAGCCCTGGCCGTGGCTACAACACGCTGACGGTCGGTGGCTTCAACGACGTTGGCACGATCGACTGGGACGACGACACGATGTACAACTGCTCGTCGTTCATCAACCCGATTGGCGACAGCGCCGGGAGTGCGCACCAGAAGCCCGAAGTGGTCGCGTCCGCGGTCGGCATCACCAGCCTCGCCCAGACCACCAGTTCCACCAGTCCGCTGTCGGGCGCCGTCACCGGGACCAGTTTCGCGGCACCGTCGGTATCGGGGTTCGCTGCCGACCTGATGGAAGCCGACGCACAACTCGCTTCTTCGCCCGTGGCGACGAGAGCCATCGTGATGGCGGGTGCCAAGCGAGACATCGCAGGTGGTGCGCCGATCAGCAACCAGGACGGCGCCGGTGCGATCAACGGCACCGCATCAACGTTCACGACCGAGGTGGGTCCGTGGTGGTTCACCGGTGTCGATGCCAGCAGCTTCCCGCGCAACTACAACGTCTACGCACGTGCCGGCCAGC
Source organism: Lysobacterales bacterium (assembly GCA_038255665.1). Classification (GTDB taxonomy): domain Bacteria; phylum Pseudomonadota; class Gammaproteobacteria; order Xanthomonadales; family Rhodanobacteraceae; genus Dokdonella. The sequence continues at coordinate 3,839 of JBBSLA010000148.1, forward strand.
GCGTTCGCTTCGTCATCAACTGGTTGTCGAACGTCACCTTGAGCGCAGGCACGTACTCCAACGATCGACTTCCCGCCGACCTGGACCTGCGCGCCTATCGCAGTGACGGCACGTTTGTCACCGGCTCGACAAGTACTCCGAACGCTTTCGAGATCGTAGATTTCATCGCGCCGGTAACTGACACCTATGAAATGCGCGTAGTTTTGTTCGGTAGTTGGACCGGAGGCGCGGTGCCATTCGCGGCTGCTGCAAACCTTGATGGCTACCTGCTGCCGCGCAATACCTGGTGGTCGCGCAATACGCCGGCAGCGCAGGGAATGTTCTATGACATCCGGCCAGCCACCGAATACAGCGGCATCACCAGCTACTGGCGCGGCGTCGGCTTGCGTTCGACCACGGCCGACAACGATCTCGAACTTTACGATACCTCGTGGTTCGATGAACCGACCACGACCGCGAATTCAAACAATCGCCTGCTGTTGAGTAGCTCGGCCTACCTGTCGGGCCAGGTCGACTTCGTAATGGTCGATGGCAACCATTGGCCCAGCAGCAAGCGCGAGTTCTACCGGGTCAAGAAGTTTTCCGGATCGGGCAACTACACAACAAACGCTGCGAACGTCATTGCGTTGCCCGACGCGGCTGGAACGTACGGACCGTACAGCCTGGACTCGAACAGCTCCCTGATCGTCGCCGATACCCTGTTCGCAGCCAACAGTGAGCGTCGCATCAGCCTGATTCCGGGTGTAGGTGCCAGCACGTCGGACATGGGACTTCGCTTGTACCAGTCAAGTCCCGCCGACTCTGCGACCTGGAGTCGGGGTGCGAGCCAATCCGTTGCGGTTAGCGACAGCTCGGGCCTCGGCCTGACCGAGCGCATCCGCTATCGCAACTCCACATCCGCAGGCGACTATCTCGGCCTAGCGATCTACAACAAGACGGTCGGCACCTCGCCGCAGTTCTTCCTGCAGGTGACCCCAAGCGCGATCTTCGCGCATGGCTTTGACAGCTTCTGAGTGAAACAGACCGGTGCGCCCGAACGCACCGGTCCAGCTTCTGCGAAGAACCTTTCCGAGCATGCCTACGGCTGCACCACCTGGATCGTAGCCGGTACGCTGCGGCCGATGCCGCGTTGTTCGGGCTTGTACATGTCTGACACCTGTGGCGGCGGCACGAGGAACGTACCCGGCGACACCGCGCGAACGAGATAGAACACCTGCGCATTTTGTCCTTGCGACAGTTTCAACGCGGCCACGTAACGGTCGTCGCGGAACTCTTCGTGGACCACGTCGGCGGCACTGCTGCGATCGCTCAAGGTGATGCCATCGACGACCACCTCGGCCCATTGCTCGGCATCGGTCAGGTTGAAGTTCTCGATCTCGAGACCACCGGGCAGCAGGTCGACCAGCAAGGCATCGGGCATCGCCTGCTTGGCTTCGATGCGAATGCCGACGATCAAGGCCTCGCCTTCCTTGAGCGGTGCTGGCGTCCACGGCTTGCCGTCGAGGCTGTAGTAGTTGCGCTGAATCCACACCTTGCTGCGGTCTTCGGCGGGCGCGGTTTTTGGAATGCCGGCGACATCGATGTTGGCGTAGATCGGCGGCTCGCCCTCTGGCGTCATGCTGACGCCGCTGCGCAGTTCCGCCGCGTTGAAGCTGCGGCTCCACAGCATCGCCGGATCGATCATGGTGTCAGTTCCGCTTACCGATAGCGTCCCGCTGATCGCGTTGTCGGTGCTGTTGGTGTCGATCAGGCTTTTGCCGAGTCGCGCAATCGCGATCTGCTCCTGCGTGCTCAGGAAATTCCAGCGGTAGCCCCAGCGAACCGCAGACGCATCGGCTTCGCGTTGTTCGGCAGATACGCCACGAGCGAGGTCGAAGACGCGGCCTTCGTACTCGGGTTTGCTCATGTCAAAACGCCTGACCAGCGCAATCATCAACGACGTATCACGAAGATCGGAGCCGTAATCGCCGAGATACCAAGGCCGCTCGACTTCCTTCGCGAATGCTTCGGCAACGGCCTTCTCGCCACGCGGCGCATCGCCCATCAGCTTCAGCGCGATGCCGAGCTGGACCAGCGGCAGCGCGGTCAGCGACTTGCCGCGCTCGTTGTCGAACAATGTGCGCAAGGTGCCGAGTGGCGCACGATTCACGCGAGCCAGCACGTACGCTGACCAGGCCTGATTGGCAAAGCGCAGGTGATCCGATTGCTCGTAGCCGTAGAACGGAATGCCGCCCGAGAGCAGGTCGTCGTTGAGCCGCTTCA
>JBBSLA010000149.1:0-6072 GCA_038255665.1 Lysobacterales bacterium
TACATCGCCGCGCTGCCTGCACTCATGCCGATCATCCGCAACAGCGCACGTCGGCTCGGCACGAATCCGGAATTCCCAACCATCGTTCCACCCCCTTGGTGATGGCTCGCTGGCGCGAGCCGTTTGTCGGTATACACCGATCAGGGCAGTTCTGCATCAGCCTCGGTGGTCGACCAATGCCGTCCTGAACAGTCTGGTCAAGCGTTTCGTCGGGCTGCCGCCCGCCGCGCTCTTGTTGGTTGGCTGTCGCCAGACGGGTGCAGCGTTTCTCGCGCCTGCCGCCCGGCGAAACGCTTGGAGGCAGGCCGCCGCCCTGGGAGGGAGGGAGCCAGAGAGCCCTTGCGTCGAGAGACGTGAAAGTATTGCCAACCTGGCCTGCGCACGAAAACGAGCAAAGCCGCGCTAACGAAAAGAGAGAGCGTGATCAGAGTGCAGCCAACTCCACGCCGCCCGCGTCAAGGCGAAGGACGCTGCCCTGGTCGTACCAGTCGCCGAGGACGATGCGCTGGGCGCGATCGCCATCCAGGTCGAACTCGTGGATGGCCGGTCGATGGGTGTGGCCATGGATCAGGCGGGTGACGTGGTGGGCACGCATCGTGTCGCACACGGCATCGGCGTTGACGTCCATGATCGCGCTTTCCTTTGTTGCGGTTTGGCGACGGCTTTCGTCACGGGCCTGTGCGGCGAATGCGCTGCGTTCGGCGCTGCTGCGGGACAGGAATTCGCGCTGCCATGCTGGCGCGTGGACCTGGCGTCGAAAAGCCTGGTACGCGCTGTCGTCAGTGCACAGCAGGTCGCCATGCATCAGCAGCGTTGGCTGGCCGTCGATGTCGATCAGTGATGGATCGGACAGAAGGGTCACGCGGGCACGGCGTGCCCAGGCGTCGCCGAGCAGGAAATCGCGGTTGCCATGGATCAGATAGACGGGCACGCCAGGTTCGTGCAATCCGGAAAGCGCTGTCGCGACGCTGTCGCCAACCGCATCGGCGATGTCGTCGCCGATCCATGCCTCGAACAGGTCGCCAAGGATGTACAAGGCTCGCGCCTGACTGGCCTCGTCACGAACGAACCGAACGAACTGCTCGGTGACGTGGGGACGCGATGCGTCCAGGTGCAGATCGGAAACGAACAGCGTGGTCATGCGCGCATGCGCCCGCAACTTGCAGCTGCGCTCAGCCGCCAGCCTTCTTCGCCGCGGGCTTTTCGCTGGCTTTTTTGGCTGGGGATCTGGTTTCCTTCGGCTTGTCGGATGGCTTGTCCGAGTTGGGCATCGCGGCATCCGCCAAGTCGGCCTTCACCAGCGTCGCCTTCTCGATCACCGGCAGCGGAGTCGGCACTTCGCTCAGAAATGGTCCCGTCGCTCCAGTCGGCAATGCCCTGATCTTGTCGATCACATCCATGCCGGCTATCACCTTGCCGAACACGCAATAGCCCCAGGTCTGCGCGTTCTGGTCGCCGCTGTAGTCAATGCGCGGATTGTCGACCACGTTGACGAAGAACTGCGCGGTCGCCGAATGAGGGTCCATCGTTCGCGCCATTGCCAGCGTTCCGCGCATGTTGCTGAGGCCGTTGTTGGCTTCGTTGGCGATCGCCGGGCGGGTCGGCTTGTGCTTGAGGTCCTGGGTGAAACCGCCGCCCTGGACCATGAAGTTGTCGACCACGCGATGGAATGCCGTGCCATCGTAGAAACCGCTGTTGACGTATTCGAGGAAGTTCTCGACGGTCTTGGGTGCCTTGTCCGGATACAGCTCGACCGTGAATTCGCCGACGCTGGTGGTGAACACCACTTTCGGTGCATCGGCAGCGGTGGCCGCGGTGGTAACCGGCTTCGGTGCGGGCTTGGACACCTGTTGCGCCAGCGCAAACGTTGGCAGCAGCAACAGGCTAAGGAGGATTCGCTGGATCATGATGGTTTCCGATCGGGGGTATTGCGCCGATTCTAGCAGTCGCATTCGCTCTGTCATTGCGACTCGGCTCAGGGCTGCGCCGCCAATTCGCGGCCGCGCTCGGTGGCTGCCTGCACGGCCTTGTCCGCGAGTGCACGCAAGCCGCCGGTTTCGAACGCGGTCACGGCGGCGTGGGTGGTGCCGTTTGGCGATGTGACACGCTTGCGCAGGGTTTCCGGCGATTCGCCCGACTCGACCAGCATGCGGCCCGCGCCCATGCAGGTTTGCGCGGCCAGCGCGCGCGCGGTGTCACGTGGCAGGCCCTGTTCGACGCCCGCGTTTTCCAGCGCCTCGACCAGCAGGAAGAAATAGGCCGGCCCGGAGCCGGAAACCGCCGTAACGACGTCGATCAGCGCTTCGTCATCGATCCAGGCCGTGATGCCGGCGCAGCCCAGGATGGTTTCCGCCTGGCTGCGCTGCGCGTCGCTGGTCGCGTCATTGGCGTGTAAACCGGTCGCGCCGGCACCGATCAGTGCCGGCGTGTTCGGCATGCAGCGCACGATGGCGTGGCCGCCACCGAGCCAGCGATCGATCTGGGCAATCGTGATGCCGGCAGCGATCGAAATGACCAGCGGCTTCGCGCCCGCCAATGCGGTCGACAACTCCTCGCAGACGACGCGAAACAGTTGTGGCTTCACCGCGACCAGCACCACGTCGGCATCGACACAGGCCTGCGCCGCGTTGTCGAACGCAGCGACGCCAAATTCACATTCGAGATTCGCGCGAAGCTCGGCGTTCGGTTCGGAAACACGCAGGTGGTCAGCCTGATGTCCGGCATGGATCAAGGCGCCGATCAGGCTGCGAGCCATGTTGCCGCCACCAATGAACGCGATGCGCAGCTCGTCAAGGTCAGTCATTTCCTGCTCCTGTCAGTCAAGTTTTTTCACGTGCGCCGAACAGCGCCGTGCCGATGCGCACCAGGGTCGACCCGTGCGCGATCGCCAGTTCGAAGTCGTCGGACATACCCATCGACAAGGTATCGACCGTCGGCAACGACCCGCGCAATTGCTCGAACAGCGAGCGCATGCGATCAAAAGTTTCGGCACGTAGTTGCGGATCGGAAACCGGTGCGGGAATCGTCATCAATCCGCGCAATCGCAGCATCGGCAACGCGCTGATTTTTTCAGCCAGTGCGGCGACCTCGGCAACCGCGCACCCGGACTTGCTTGATTCGTCGTCAATGTTGACCTGGATCAGCACATCCAAGGGCGCGCGCGTGGGCGGACGCCAGCGTGCCAACGGCTCCAGCAGGCGTTCGCGGTCCAGTGTCTGCAGCCAGTCGAAGTTCTCGGCGACCGCGCGACACTTGTTTGATTGCAGCGGCCCGATCATGTGCCACTCGATGTCCAGATCGGACAATTGACGCTGCTTCCCGATCGTCTCCTGGACGTAGTTTTCGCCAAACGCCGATTGGCCAAGCCCTGCCAGTTCGCGGATGGCGTCAGACGGTTTGGTCTTGCTGACCGCCAGCAGCTTGGCCGGATGGCCGGCATGCGCAGCGGCGTCGGCGACGCGCGTGGCGATGGAATGAAACGTGCTTGATAAGGGATCGTCTGGCGTCATGGCGCGGCGGGGGATACGCGGTCCTGCGGCTGGCTATACTGCCAACATCCTTTCACGTCCGTCATCGCGACGGCAAACCATCACTGGGGAAATCATGGATATCGCCGAACTGTTGGCGTTTTCGGTGAAGAACAAGGCGTCTGACCTGCACCTTTCCGCAGGCCTGCCGCCGATGATTCGCGTCGATGGCGACGTGCGGCGCATCAACGTGCCGGCGTTCGATCACAAGCAGGTACACACGTTGATGTACGACATCATGTCGGACAAGCAACGCCGCGATTACGAGGAATTCCTCGAAGTCGACTTCTCGTTCGAGATTCCGGGGCTGGCCCGTTTTCGTGTCAACGCGTTCAACCAGAACCGAGGAGCTGGCGGCGTGTTCCGCACCATTCCGTCCGAGGTGCTCACGCTCGAAGACCTTGGCGCGCCGAAGATTTTCCGTGAGCTGATCGACCAGCCGCAGGGCCTGATCCTGGTCACGGGACCGACCGGTTCCGGCAAATCGACCACGCTGGCAGCGATGGTCGACCATATCAACAAGACCGAATACGGCCACATGTTGACCGTCGAGGACCCGATCGAATTCGTGCACACCTCGCAGAAATGCCTGGTCAACCAGCGTGAAGTCCATCGTGATACGCACGGCTTCAACGAGGCGCTGCGCTCGGCACTGCGCGAGGATCCTGACTACATCCTGGTCGGCGAATTGCGCGACCTGGAAACCATTCGGTTGGCGCTGACGGCGGCCGAAACCGGGCATCTGGTGTTCGGCACCCTGCATACCAGTTCGGCGTCGAAAACGATCGACCGCATCATCGACGTGTTCCCGGCTGGCGAAAAACCGATGGTACGTTCGATGCTTTCCGAATCGTTGCGCGCGGTGATTTCGCAGACGCTGTTGAAGAAGGTCGGCGGCGGCCGAATCGCTGCGCATGAAATCATGGTGGCGGTGCCGGCGATCCGTAACCTGATCCGCGAGGACAAGGTGGCGCAGATGTATTCGTCGATCCAGACCGGCCAGCAGTTCGGCATGCAGACACTCGACCAATGCCTGCAGGACCTGGTCCGCCGCGGCCTGATCACGCGCCAGCAGGCGATTGGTTACGCGAAGAACAAGGACACCTTCAAATAGCCTGCGCGCCGCGCAGCGCTTCCAACGCAATGACGTCTATTACGCCGAAACATCCCGACCTCAGCCATATCGGCTGGCATGACCAGCCTTGGCCCAACGAGCTTCCCGAGGGCGGATTCGTCGCACGGGTGATCGCCCAGCATCGGGTCGGCTATCAGGTCCACGATGGCCAGGACACCCACACTGCGCACCCCGCTCCGCGATTCCTCAAAGCCAGTGTTGATCCGGTGGATCGACCTGCCGTCGGCGATTTCGTCGTCGTGGCCCTCGGCCAATCGCTGCTGATCAATCGCATCCTGCCGCGCCGCACCCAGTTGATTCGTGCCGCCGCGGGCGAGCGCCATCGTCGTCAGGTGATCGCAACCAACATCGACGCCGTGCTGGTGATCACCGGCCTGGATGGCGATTTCAACCCGGCCCGCATCGAGCGCTATTTGCTGCTGGTCGCGGGCAGCGGGGCGACGCCGGTTGTCATTTTGACCAAGGCCGACAACCTCGACGCGCAGTCCCTCGCCGACGCGATCGAAGTGATACGAGCCCGCGTACCCGGCGATGTCCCGGTGTTGGCGATCAACGGAAAATCCAGCGAAAGCGTCGACCAGTTGCTCCCATGGCTGGGCGCTGGCGACAGTGCCGTGCTGGTCGGCTCGTCCGGCGCGGGCAAGTCGACGATCACCAACACGCTGCTCGGCGAGCAACGACAATCGACCAACACGGTGCGCAACAACGACAGTCGAGGCCGCCACACCACCACCCATCGCGCGTTGATCCAGTTGCCCAGCGGCGCCTGTCTGATCGATACGCCCGGCATGCGCGAGATCAAGCTCACCGGTGAGGAACGCATCGACATGGGCCAGTTCGCCGACATCGACGAACTCGCCATGCACTGCCGTTTCGGCGACTGCGCCCACCTCAGCGAACCCGGTTGCGCCGTGCGCGCTGCGGTCGATGACGGCCAGCTCGACGATGAACACTTGCACAGCTTCCTGAAACTGCGCGACGAACTCGCCATCGCCAGCGAAAGCGCCGAAGCGCAACTACGCCGCAAAGCCGAAGGCCCCCGCCCGCACACCCGCGTGCTCGGCAAGCGCGCGACGCCATCTGACTAGCGCTGGTTTCGCGCCAGCCGGCGCGCATCATTTCGCGCTGCTCCGCGCTTCGCTCCCTTCTTGTTGGCGGTCGCCAGACTGGTCAAGCGTTTCTCGCGCCTGCCGGCGCGCGAGTCACTTTTCTGCTCGCACAGAAAAGTAACCAAAAGATGCGACCCGATGGCCTGTCGGTCGTGCGGTGAAGCCGCACGACGTCGCAAGCACTGACCGGGTTCGGCTGAAGGCACATCCTGTGCCGCAGCCGAAGCCACGCGATCCCTCGCGCGGCCCGCAAGCGGCTGATCCGTCCAGCACTTGCCGACAGGAACGGGCGGGTAGATCA
>JBBSLA010000150.1:0-5945 GCA_038255665.1 Lysobacterales bacterium
ATCGAGATGCCGCCACCGCTGTAACGCGCGGTGTTGTTGCTGATGATGGTGCCATCGCTGATGATCAGCTCGGCATTGCTGCCGGTCGCGAGTGCATAAATGCCGCCGCCAGTCGCCGCTGAATTGTTGGTGATGGTGGATTCGATGATTTCCAGCACGCCATCGCCCTGGAAGTTGATGCCGCCGCCGCGACCGTTGCCGTCCTCATCGCCGCCGCTGATTGTCAGGTGGCGAAGTTTGACGACGACGCCGGTACCGGCAGTGATGCGAAAGACCGGCTCGGCAGCGCCGCCGACACCACTGACCACGGTCTTGATGCTGTCGGTGGCAGCCTGGTTGCAGGTCGCAAACCCCCCGACCAGGTTCAGATCATTGGTCGCGTTGATGGTGTTCGCCTCTGGCTGATAGGTCAGCGAACGGGTCAGGCGCACGGCGTCGAATCCGGGAGCGGCGTTGGCGGCATTGATCGCCGACTGGATGGTGCCGTGCGTGCAACCCGTCCCCGTTCCGACCGTGAAGATCGCGGCAAGAACGTTGCCGCCATGAGCCATCAGGCAGGCCAGCAGAACAGCGCGGCCGGCGAGACAAAGTGCGCGGGCTGGGTTCAATTGTCGATGCGTCATGACGTGTATTCCAGGGACGCCCTTGAGCGGGCGCATTCCGGGTAACGCCATCAGGCGCGTATGTGTGTCATTTGTTCTATTCGCATGCTGCGAATGCGCAACTGGAGGGTGGGCGAGCGCTTGCTATTCGCGCTGCAAGGTCGCGCGGTCTTCTTTGGCCAGTAGCTGAAGTGGCACGCCAAGGGCGCGTGCTTGGTCCAGGGCAACGTTGGCAGCTTTGTCGTCGTGCGCGACGCGCTCGATGCGTGATCGCAGCACGAGCAGATGGGTCAACCGGGTTTTGGCCAAGGGATTGGATCGATTTAGGCGATCGAAGGCGTGGACAATCTCCGTGCGTGCATCGTCGATGCGCAGCAAGCCAAGCAGCGCTGTCGCCCGCAGTGCCTTTGCGCCGACTTCGAGTGACAGTGCCGGCACATTCAGCGTCGCCATCAGCGCTAGCGCGGCATCCGCACGGTCCAGTGCGCGCGCAAAATTGTCTTGGTTGGTGGCGATTTCACCTTCGATGCGAAAAGCGTCGGCCATCTCGGCGCCGGGCACTTTGAAGACACGCGAAATCTCCGTCTTGGCTACGCCATGCAGAGTTGCCGCCTCATCGGTTCTACCCAGCGAATTGACGATGCTGGCAAGGTGTAGTCGCGTGCGGGCCAGTTCGGGCGCGTAGCTCGATTCCTCCATATGCCTATCGAGGATGCCGATAGCGTGTCTTGCTGCGGTTTCCGCAGTTGCGAACTGCTGCATGGCGCCGAGTACCGAAGCCTGCGCATCGAGGGTAACGGCGGTACGCACGTGGTCAGCGCCGAATACCTCCTGGTCGTTGGCCAGCGCTTCATCAACGAGACGCTTTGCCTCGTCGAAACGATCGGTTTCCAGCAGAAACCGGGCAAGGCCGACCAGGCCCTGCGAGAGCCGATGGAACGGTCCCTCCTTGATGCTGCGCATCAGCGCCAGTCCCTCGCGATAGAGCGGTTCGACCTCGTCGAGCTTGCCGAGGCGATGCTTGGAGACTGCAAGGTGGAACAGGCTGCGCGCGAACTGTTCGTTCTGCGGCAGGCCAAGGCGACGCCAGCGCCCCATGGCTTCTTCGAGTATGGCCTCGCTCTCGCTGTAGCGGCCCAAGTTGGAACAAAGCTGGCCCAGATAGGTCGCCGTCTCGATAGCGTCGGAAGAATCCGGCCCGAACACGCGCTGCGCCTTGGCGAGCGCCTTCCTCGCCACGGCCGCTGCGCCTTCCGCGTCGCCCGCGTAGGCGCGAGTCGCTCCGTAAAGCATCAGGGCGGAAACAGCTGCTTCGGTGTCGACGGACTCGATGTCGGGTAGCAGGTCATGCATCAACCGGTCGGCTTCGCTCGTTCGATCCGTGCTGTGCAGGAGGTTGCCCTTGATCACCAGTGCCGCGATCCATTCGGCGGAATCGGCCTTGACGCCAAGTTTGCGCTCACGATCGATCGCTTCGTCGATCAGGCTTTCGGCGTTTGCAGTGTCGCCGTTGGTTCGTGCAATTTCTCCCAGTGTAAGTAGCAACTGGGCACGAACCAGCGGATCTAGATTCGGATCGTCACGCGCATTTTTTGCCGCGTCCTGCACCAGCGCTTCCGGCGTCGGCCGCTGGTCCTTGGGTAAGTCTGCGCTCGCCGTCATCAGCAGGTCGGTAATGAACGCGAGTGTGGAATTCGCGCGTACTGACTCATTGTGCGCAATGTCGGCCTGCTCGCGGGCGACCTGCGCCTGCCAGAGCGCAACGCCAAGCGCTGCGAGAATGCCGACCAGGAAGACGACCGTCGTCAGTACGCCGCCCTTGTGGCGCAGCACAAACTTGCGAGTGCGATACCGTCGGGTCGGTAACTGCGCGGAGACCGGGTGGCCCGACAGCAGTCGATTCATTTCATCGGCCAGGCTTCCGGCAGACGCGTAGCGGCGCGCGGGATCATCGTCGAGTGCCTTGATGACGATTGCGTCGAGATCGCCGCGAACCTGGCGGCGAGTAATTGGGAAATTCGCGACTGTCGATCCGGACCCCGACTGCGCTTGGGACGTGATCCAACTGGATGGCGTCCGACCGCTGCCGTCGTTGACGCGCTCTCCCGTAATCAGTTCGCCCAGCAAAACGCCAAGCGCATAGACGTCGGTTGCGGTGGTGATCGGACCGCCTTTGCGTTGCTCCGGCGCGGCATAGGCTGGTGTGAAAGCGGGAAGCTGGGTCAGGATGCCGTCGTCGTTCTCGGCGAGCAGCTTGGCGATGCCGAAATCGAGCAACTTGACTTCGCCTTCATCGGTCACCAGAACATTGGAGGGTTTGAGATCGCGATGGACGATCAGCGCACGGTGCGCAGCATCGACGGCAAGACAAACCACGCAGAACAGGCGCAAGCGTTCGCGAAGATTGAGATCGTTGAGGTGAACATGATCGGTGATCGTGTTGCCCGCGACCAGTTCGAGTGCGATGTAGGGCAACCCCGCATCGGTGACGCCACCTTCGATCATGCGTGCGATGTTCGGATGTCGCAGTTGGATCAGCGCACGTTGTTCGCGGCGGAAAAGACGTTGCGCGTCCGGGCTGTAGATGCCCCGCCGCATCAGCTTGAGGGCAACGTGCTGGGTTGCGCCTTCAATATCGCGAGTGGCATGGAAAACCGTCGACGAGCCACCTTCGCCAAGCACTTCAACGAGAACGAATGGACCAATGCGGCTACCTGGCGGAAGCGTCGGAGGCGACGTTGTCGTTCCGATGGCGTTGGCGAGGCGATGGACACCACCCTCCGCCAGTGGTTCACCCGGATCCGCGTCTGCGGCGATCATGCCTTCGACCCGCTTGCGATCTTCGGCGTCCGCGCAATTCGCTTCCAGGAAGGCCGAGCGCGCCGTCTCTTCCAGTGCCAAGGCGGCCTCGAACAATTCGCGCAGAGATTTCGATTGAAGGTTCATGTCCTCAACTGGAAACGCCGTTCTGCGCGGACTTGTGTCATCCGCCGAGTTCGTTCTTGAGGAACGCCCGGGCAAAGCGCCAATCACGCGCCACCGTGCTGCGTGCGATACCGAGCGATTCGGTGATCTGTTTCTGGTCGAGCCCTGCAAACCAGGTCAGTTCGACGATGTGGGCTGCGCGTGCGTCGGCTTCCGCGAGCCGTTGCAGTGCTTTTTCCAGAGCCAGCGCTTCGTCGGCGCTGTCGACGGCCAGTCGATAGTCGCTGCCAGTCAGTGTCGTTCGCATCCAGTCGCCACCGGCGCACAGTCGCAGGCGGTCGCGTGCCCGGTCAGCCAGCAGGTGGCGCATCGCACGTGCCGCGTAGGTGAAGAACTGGCTGGGATGATCGAACGCAAGCTCTCGATGGCTGCCCATGCGCAAATACAGTTCGTGGACGAGGGCGGTCGTATCGAGTGTGCCGCGTGATTGGTGAGCAAGACGCTTCCCGGCCATGGCCTTGAGTCGCTCATAAACCTGGACAAACAATGCATCGGCTTCAAGTGAAGCCGGCGTCGTTTCAGTCGATTGTGCGGCATCTTCCATCGCACGCCCCGTTGCTGCGGGAAGTCTACTCCAGGCGTCGTCCTGTCCAAGCGATCGTGTGCGGTAGAACAACCGGGCCCGAACCAAACAGGACCGCAAATCGAATGGATATGAGCACTGCAAACCGTCGCGTCGATACGGGTTGTCTTGGCACCATTGGTCAAGTGGTAATCGCGATTTTCGTGTAACGAACCGTCATCGCGGCTTCAACCATCGACTACGCCACCATCCCCGCCGCATGGCCCGACGCCCAGGCCCACTGGAAGTTGTAGCCGCCGAGCCAACCGGTGACGTCGACGACTTCACCAATGAAGTAGAGGCCGTCGACCAATGTCGATTGCATGGTGCTTGACGACAGTTGATCGGTATCGACGCCGCCCAGGGTGACTTCGGCGGTGCGATAGCCTTCGGTGCCACTGGCGACCAGCGGCCATGCTTGCAGGATTGCGGCGGTATTCGCCAGCTCGCGTTCGTTGTATTGGCGCATCGGCTTGCTGGCCAGCCAGGTCTCGCAGAGGCGTTGCGAGAAGCGTCGTGGCATCACTTCGCCGAGTACGGTTTTCAGTTCCGCCGCTGCGCGCTCGCGCTGCTGGGTGCGCAGCCATTCAACTGCGTCGCGGCCCGGCATCAGGTCCAGGCGCAGCTCGTCGCCGGGTTGCCAGTACGAAGAAATCTGGAGGATCGCCGGACCGCTGATGCCGCGATGGGTGATCAGCATCTGGTTGCTGAAATGAATGTCGTTGCAACTTGCCTCGACTGGCAAGGCAACGCCGGAAAGGCCGTCCATGCGCTCCTGGTGCTTGCCGCTCAGCGTTAGCGGCACGAGGCCGGCGCGCGTGGGCAACACGTCGTGACCGAACTGGCGCGCCAGCTCATAGCCGAATCCGCTGGCACCCATGCTCGGAATCGACAGGCCGCCACTGGCGACGACCAGCGACGTTGCGCTGACCGTGCCTTTCGATGTGCGCAGCAGGAAAGCTTCGCCATCACGCTGCACTGATTCAATGTGACATTCGATCTCGACTTGCACGTGCGCGCCGTCGGCTTCGTCGAGCATCATGCGCACGATCTGTTTCGACGATTCGTCGCAGAACAGCTGGCCCAGTTCCTTTTCGTGCCAGGCGATGCCGTGGCGATCAACCAGGTCGATGAAATCCTGCGGCGTGTAGCGTGCCAATGCCGATTTGCAAAAGTGCGGATTGGCCGAAAGGAACTGCGCAGGCGTGGTGCCGGTATTGGTGAAGTTGCAGCGACCGCCGCCTGACATCAGTATCTTCTTGCCGACCTTGTTGGCGTGGTCGATGAGCAGAACGCGGCGTCCACGCTGCCCGGCCGTGATCGCACACATCAGGCCCGCCGCGCCGGCACCCACGACGATGACGTCCCACTCCTTTTGCACCGATCAGCTTTCCGCAGTCAGCCGCCACTGCGGCTCGATCTCGACCGAATGGCTGTCATCCATGAGTTGTATGTGGCGATCCTGGATGATGCAGTTCAGGCGCATGCTGCGGCCGAGCAGGGCAGGTAACGCGGCGACCTGGCCGGCTGGAATATCGATCACGCTGACATTGCTCAAACGATCAAGCGCGCCGCCGATCTTGTCCCACCAGATGTCGCTCGCGTTGCCGTGGTGGTTGACGACCACGACATGCTCGGCGCGACCGCAGGCTTTGCGGATCTGCGATTCGTCGGGCTGGCCCAACTCGACCCACAGCGCGATCACGCCAGTGAACTCCTTGCGCCACAGGTCGGGCTCGCTGTCGCTGGACAGGCCCTTGCCGAATTCGAGGTAGTCGTCGGCGAACAGCGCGAAC
>JBBSLA010000151.1:0-5858 GCA_038255665.1 Lysobacterales bacterium
AATCCGCTGCGCGGGTTGACCAGCTCCGCTGTTGTGAGGCGCCAAACCCAACGTGTGGCGGGCCAAGCAGTCGTAACGGTCACTTAGGGCACAAGATGCATTTGTAGGGTGAGGCGCTTCACAACAGCGGAGCTGGTCAACCGCCGAAGGTGATTCCACCGATGTGCCGAGCGCCACTCTTCGACATCGCGCAGGTCTTGCCAAGCTGGCGGTGGAATCCCCTTCGGGGGTTCCACCCTACGTGTGCTGCGTGCGCTCTGCGGGTCTCAGGAATGCAACCACCAGCACCGCCGCCACAATGCAGAATCCGCCGCCGACAAGAAACGCCAATCGGCCGCCGCCGATGGTCCACAGCTTTCCAGCCAGCAACGCGCCAGTGACGCCGCCGATGCCGGATGAGAAGCCGTAGAAGATGCCCTGGCCGTGGCCGTTCATGCGTCCGGGGAAGTACTGCGCCAGTAGATACATCACCGCCGCGAAGAAGCCGGCGAAGTTGATGGCGTGGGTCAGCTGTGCCATTCCGATCAGCCAGACCGAATCCGGGAACAGCGCGGTTACCCACCATCGAAGTGCGGCGCTGAGCAGGGCGACCAGCAGCACGGTGCTGGCGCGCCAGCGCGCGAAGATGCGGGCGGCGAGGAAGAACACCACGATCTCCGCGACCACGCCGATTGTCCAGAACGCGCCGAGCTGGCTGGTCGTGTAGCCGTGCCCTTCCATGTAGATCGAGAAGAACGTGTAGTAAGGCCCAAATGAGATCTGGGTGAGAAAGGCAATGGCAAAAAACGCTATCACCTCGCGACGACGCAGACGCTCCCAGAACGCGCCGCTGGCGTCGTTGGCCTCGGCGACCGGCCGCGCGTATTCATTGATGCCGGAAGTTGCAAGGAGGCCGATATAGATCGGCAGCATCAGCCACGGCAGGCTGCCGATACCGAAGCGATCCAGCAATGGGCCGAATCCCGCCACGACGACGATGAAGCCAATTGAACCCCACACGCGGATGCGCCCGTAGCGTTCGTTCTGACCAGTGAGATGCGACATCGTGATCGCCTCGAACTGCGGCATCACGGCGTTGTAGGCGAAACAGAACAAAGCCATGCTGACGAACAGCCCGCCAAACTGCATCGGCAGCAGGAACAGCGCAAAGCTGGCCAGCGTCAGCGCGCAGCCAATGCGCAGCCAGCGGATCGGCTGCGGCGAGCGTGCCGCCAGTGTCGTCCAGGTGGTCGGCGCAACGACGCGGGTGGCGTACCACAGGCTCATCAGCACGCTGATCGCCGCCACGTCCATGCCGCGATGCTTGAGCCACAGCGCCCAGTACGGCGTGAACGCGCCCAGCGCCGCGTAGTAGGCAAAGTAAAAACTGGAAAGGCGGAACGCCGGGACGGGTGGTGCGGGTTCAGCTACGGCAATGGCGCTCATCGCGGGGAGGTTGCCAGAAGCGTAGTCATAGCGATAGCTCGCAAAGCCTCGTCATTCCTGCGTAGGCAGAAGCGCTTTTCAACAGCCGGAGGCTGGTCAATCCATTTTGATCTTCGGTAACTCGCTGAATTAACGGCGAAATCAAAATGGACCCCTGCCTCCGCAGGGGTGACGAATAGCAATGTTTGATCGAAGAAACGAGCTACGAGAACGGCTCCGGCGAGTGCTAAACCGTTTCCAGCGCCATGTGTACGCGATGACCCAGAGCAGTTGCGATGTTCACCAAGGCATCGAGCGAATATTTTGACACTCGGCCGCGCAACAAATCGTTGATCCGCGGTTGGCTAACGCCACAACGCTCCGCAGCTTCGACTTGCGTCCAGCCGTTGTCGCCAATCAATTCCGCAATTTTTTCCATCAACTCGGCGCGCAGCCGCAAATTGGTCGCGTCCTCCGGACCGTCGGCCAATGCATCCCAGACGCTGGCGTAGGTTTTGCTCGAATCGTTGGTCATTTCAATTCGCTCATCAATTGTGCGTAACGGGATTTGGCGAGGGCCAAGTCATGTCCCGATGTGCGCTCGGTATTCTTTTGGAATGCATGGAGGACGTAAACAGTGTTGGCGAGTCGAGCTGTGTAGATCACGCGGAACGTTCCAGCCTCATCCCATAGCCGAATCTCCTCCACGCCTTTGCCAATCGAGCTCATCGCGGGGAGGGTGCCAGAAGCGGTGATGTCACGATAGGTTGGGTTTGTGCGAAATGGTGCGCTTGCTTCGTTCGCCGTGATTACACCCAACGTCAAAATGGGTTCCCGCCTACGCGGGAATGACGAGTGGGAAAGTTTCGCTCGGATCAATGCCGTCATGGAGCTGGCGTCAACGTACAAAATCTCGTCATTCCCGCGTAGGCGGGAACCCATTTTGATCTCATCTTTTGACGTTCAGTACACGCACTAAAACTCCAAATCCAGCGCCGCGCACAGGTAGTCGTTGAGCGGGGCGATGCCTTTGAAGGTGGCGGCGATGTGCGGCAGCAGTTCGGATGATGCTGCTACGGCATCGGTGAAGTTCGCGCCGGCGGCGAAGTTCTTGCGCTTGAGGTCGTCGATCAACGGATGGTCGGCGTCGTAGCCGCGTGGTGCACGGGTGAGGCTTTCGCCCCAGAACTCGAAGCGCTCGCGGAAGGCCTTCGCATGCACGGCGCGCGTCCACGCAGCCGGGTTGTTGACCAGGAAATCCCGGATCTTCTTCAGCGTCGGCGATTCCGGATGCCAGATGCCGCCGCCGGCAAAGCAGCCGTCGGGCTGGATGTGCAGGTAGAACGACGGTGCCGGCATTTGCTTGGCCCGCTCGTGGGAGAAGCGTGCACCCGACCAGGTCTTGTACGGTGTCTTGTCGTTGGCGAAGCGGGTGTCGCGATGGATGCGGAACAGCGAGCCGCCCTGTTTGCGGGTGTCGGCCAAGTAGTGCGGGCTGATCTTCTTGAGCGGAGCGCCGAGGTCGCCGATCAGGCGCAGCGAAGGCTCGCGCACTTCGGTTTCGTAGCGATCCTTGTTGGCCTGGAACCACTCGCGGCTGTTGTTGGCCGCGAGGTCTTTCAGGAAGCGAAAGGTTTTCGCCGAGAAATACGCATCGGCCATCAATCGGCCAGGGCGAGATCGTCCAGCATGGCTTTCAGGAAACGTGCCGCCTCGCCACCCGTCGCGGCGCGATGATCGAACGTGAGTGACAGCGGGATCACCCTGTGTGATTCAAAGCCACCCATCACGGGCGTCATCTGGTGACGACCTTTTCCGGCAGCGATGATCGCTACGGTTGGCGGCACGACGACCGGCGTTGCGTAGCGGCCGGCGAACACGCCGAAGTTCGACAGCGAGATGGTGTACCCGGAAAGCTCGCTGGCGGGAATGGAGCGGTTCATCACCTGATCGCGCAAACGGTTGATGGCGGCACGCAACGCGCCGGCGTCGAGCACGTCGGCGTTACGTAATGCAGGCACGAACAGTCCATCGTCGGTGTCAACCGCGATGCCGATGTCGACATGCGGGTGCAGGGTGCGGGTGAGGCTGTCGCCATCGAACCACGCGTTCAATGCGGGCACGGCTTGGCACGCTTTCACGATCGAGCGGACCAGTCGGATAGTGATGTCGTTGCCGGCGCGCCAGGCATGGATGTCGGCGTCATCGCAGAGGGTGGTCGGCACCACGCGCGCATGCGCGTCGGCCATCACCCGCGCCATGTTGCGGCGTACGCCCTTGAGTTGTTCCGGCTGTCCCAATGCCGCGCCGCCGTGTGGCGACGTGCGCATGGGTTTTCCGGCGGCGGAAAGCGTGCTGCGTTGATCTTCCTTTCTTGTCTCGGGAGCCGCGGCGCGTGGTGTGGCTGCCGGTTCGGATTCACGCGAATTCCGAGAAGAACTTGAACTATCGCCTTGAGCTCGCGGAGCAGGTGGGTTCGCGGCGGCGTCTTTCACGTCCTTCATGGTGACGGTGCCATCCGGTCCGGTTGCGTTGACGCGAGACAGGTCCACGCCCAGCTTCTTGGCCACCGCGCGCACGGCGGGCATCGCCTTTGCACCACCAGCAGAAGACACCGATTCAACGTGGACGCGATCGCTGCTCTGCATCGCGCCAACAACGGTTCCGGCGTCGGCGCTGGCTTCGGCTTTCGCTTCGGTTTTCGGTACAGGTTTTTCAGCTTCGGCTGGCGCCGCCTTTGCGGCGGGCGGACCGCCATGGCTATGACCAGTATCCTCGGCATCGGCACGCTGCGGCAGTGACGCATCCAGCGCGATATCAACCAGCGCGTGGCCGGTTTCGATGATGTCGCCGTTTTCGCCGTAGAGCCTGGTCACCTTGCCGGAAAACGGCGACGGCACATCGACGACGGCCTTGGCGGTTTCCATCGACACCAGCGGCTCGTCGAGCTTGATGATGTCGCCGACCTTGACTACCCACTCGACGATGGTTGCATCGGGAAGGCCTTCGCCAAGGTCGGGAAGGTAAAACGTTTTCGATTCGCTCATGGGAGTCTCGATTGCGCGTTGTAACGGGAGCGTCGATGACGAAGCCTTGGATGGAGAGTACCAAGCAAAGCAAGCATGCCAATCAGCAATGCGATCGCTGGGCCAGACCCAGTCGGCACGGGGGTTACGGCGACATCCAGATCGAAGGCCGCAAGTTCTAATGTAGATCCGGCGGCCACGAAGCGCACTCGATAGCGGCCGCTCTGCAACGCGGGCATGGTGAATGGGTAGGGGTAGTACCCAGGCGCACCTGGGCAGATCCATCCGCATCCGCCATTAAAAGCAAGGGTGATGGTGTTGCCGGATGTAGTGATATTGGCTTGACCGTTCGATGAGCTAATCCCGAAAGCGGTTGGATACCCGAAGTAATGGAATGCAGCCGCAAACGGTTGATTTGCCGGGGGAGGAACAATGGTCGTCGTGAGCGCGGGCGGCGGGATCTGTGCCAAGGCTGGCCTTGACACCATCGCTGCCGTCGCCGCGAAAATCAGCAACGTAGCGGTAATCAACTGTTGCCGAATCGTATTCATGCATGAGCCAGCGTACGCTTCGCCGCCTCGACAATCTTGTCGACGCTGGGCAGGTATTTCATTTCCAGGCGGAACAGCGGGATGTGGGTGTCGTAGCCGCTGACCCGTTCGACCGGTGCGACCAGGTCGTACATGGATTGCTCGGCCAGGCGCGCTGCGATCTCGGCTCCGAAGCCGGCCGTGCGCGGGGCTTCGTGGACGATTACGCAGCGGCCGGTCTTGCCGACTGATTCGGCAATGGTGTCGAAGTCGAGCGGCTTCAGCGTGGCGACGTCGATTACTTCGGCGCTGATGCCGTCCTTCGCCAGCGCGTCGGCGGCTTCGAGGGTTTCTTTCACCTGCGCGCCCCAGGTCACCAGGGTCACGTCGGTGCCGTCGCGCAGAACGAAGCACACGTCGAGAGGCAAGGCTTCGCCGTCGTCCGGCACTTCTTCCTTGTACTGGCGATAGATGCGCTTGGGCTCGAAGAAGATGACCGGGTCGGGATCGCGGATCGCGGCGAGCAACAGGCCGTAAGCGCGAGCAGGCGACGATGGCAACACGACGCGCAAGCCCGGCACGTTGGTGAACAGGTGTTCGTTCGCCTCGGAATGATGCTCCGGCGCGCGGATGCCACCGCCCCACGGCGCGCGGAACACGGCCGGCACGGTCAGGCGGCCGCGCGTGCGCGTGCGCATGCGCGCCGCGTGGCAGCAGATGTGTTCCATCATCGGGTAGATGAAACCTTCGAATTGCGCTTCGGCGACTGGCTTCATGCCTTGCGCGGCGAGCCCGACGGTGAGGCCTGCGATGGTGGTTTCGCAGAGCGGCGTGTCGATGACACGCAGCGCGCCGAACTTGTCGAGCAGGCCGGATGTGGCGCGGAACACGCCGCCGT
>JBBSLA010000152.1:0-5829 GCA_038255665.1 Lysobacterales bacterium
ACCGACACGGTCACGCTCACCATCGACGGTGTCGAAATGACCGTCGCCGCAGGAACATCGGTCATGCGCGCCGCTTCGCAAAGGGGCATCGCGATTCCGAAGTTGTGTGCGACCGACACGCTTGATGCGTTCGGCTCGTGTCGCGTCTGCCTGGTGCAGATCGATGGCATGAAAGGCTATCCCGCGTCGTGCACCACGCCGGTTGCGAACGGCATGAAGGTGACTACTCAATCATCGAAACTGGGCGAGTTGCGTCGTGGTGTGATCGAGTTGTACTTGTCTGACCATCCGCTGGGTTTCGCAGACGCAAGCGACGACAGTCGTAGCGAGTTGCATGACGTCGCCCGTGCCATCGGCGTGAGTGAAGTGCGCTACGGCAAGACTGGCAAGAACCATCTGGATTCACGCAAGGACGAATCCAATCCGTATTTCACCTTCGATCCATCGCAGTGCATCGTTTGTTCGCGTTGCGTGCGTGCGTGTGCCGAGCAGCAGGGTACGTTCGCGCTGACGATTGCTGGACGCGGTTTTGATTCGATCGTCAGTGCGAGCCAAGGCGAGGCGTTCCTTGATTCGGAATGTGTGTCCTGCGGTGCTTGCGTGACGGCGTGCCCGACCAACAGCCTTACCGAGAAATCGGTGATCGAACTCGGCCACGCGGAAACCAGCACGACTACCACCTGCGCCTACTGCGGTGTGGGTTGTTCGTTCCGCGCGGAGATGAAAGGCGAGCAGGTCATTCGCATGGTGCCGAGCGTGGATGGCAAGGCCAATCACGGACAGTCCTGCGTGAAGGGTCGTTTCGCGTTCGGCTATGCGACGCATACCGATCGCATCATGACGCCGATGATCCGCGCGAAGATTTCCGATCCGTGGACGGTGGTGTCATGGGACGAAGCCTTCGCGCATGTCGCTGCCGAGTTCAAGCGCATCCAGGCGCAGTACGGGCGAGACTCGGTGGGCGGCATCACGTCATCGCGTTGCACCAACGAAGAGACCTACCTGGTACAGAAACTTGTGCGAGCCGGCTTCGGCAACAACAACGTCGATACCTGTGCGCGGGTCTGCCATTCGCCGACCGGTTACGGGCTGAAGCAGACCCTGGGCGAATCGGCCGGCACGCAGGATTTCGATTCGGTCGTCGATTCCGACGTGATTCTGGTGATCGGTGCGAACCCGACCGACGCGCATCCGGTCTTCGCGTCGCAGATGAAGCGGCGCCTGCGCGAAGGCGCACGTTTGATCGTGATCGATCCTCGTCGCATCGATCTGGTGCGCTCGGCACATGTCGAAGCGGACCATCACCTTGAACTCAAACCCGGCACCAATGTTGCCGTGCTGACTGCGCTCGCCCATGTGATCGTCGATGAAGGCCTCGCCGACGACGCTTTCATTGCCCTGCGTTGCGATGAAGCGGCGTTCGCGAAGTGGCACACCTTTATCGGCGGTGCGCGCCATTCGCCCGAAGCAACGCAAGACGTCACCGGCGTGCCCGCAGCAAAGATGCGTGCCGCAGCGCGCTTGTTCGCAACCGGTGGCAATGCGGCGATCTATTACGGCCTTGGCGTGACCGAACATTCGCAGGGCTCGACGGCGGTGATGGCGATCGCCAACCTCGCCATGCTTACCGGCAATATCGGCCGGCGTGGCGTAGGCGTGAATCCGCTGCGCGGCCAGAACAACGTGCAGGGTTCGTGTGACATGGGTTCGTTCCCGCATGAGCTGCCGGGTTATCGGCATGTCTCGGATGGCTCGGTGCGCGCGCTGTTCGAAGACGAGTGGGGTGTGACCCTGCGCGCCGAACCGGGACTGCGCATTCCGAACATGTTCGAGGCCGCGCTCGATGGCGAGTTCAAGGCGCTCTATATCGAAGGCGAAGACATCGCGCAAAGCGATCCGAACACGCAACACGTGACGGCTGCGTTGACGGCGATGGAATGCATCGTCGTGCAGGATTTGTTCCTCAACGAGACGGCCAAGTTCGCGCACGTGTTCCTGCCGGGTTCGTCGTTCCTCGAAAAAGATGGCACGTTCACCAATGCGGAGCGGCGCATCTCGCGCGTCCGCAAGGTGATGGAACCCAAGGCCGGATTGCCCGATTGGGAAATCACCCAGCGCATTGCGCAGGCGATGGGTTATCCGATGCAGTACACGCATCCGTCGCAGATCATGGACGAGATCGCGCGGCTGACGCCGACGTTTGCCGGCGTCAGTTTCGATCGCATCGATGAGCTTGGCAGCATCCAGTGGCCGTGCAACGCGCAGGCACCGGACGGCACGCCGACCATGCACGTCGATGAATTCGTGCGCGGCAAGGGTCAATTCATGCTGACCGAGTACGTCGCCACGCGCGAAAAGGTAAACGCAAAATTTCCGCTCCTTCTCACCACCGGTCGCATCCTCAGCCAGTACAACGTTGGTGCGCAGACGCGGCGTACGCCGAACAACGCCTGGCACGATGAAGATCGGCTCGACATCCATCCGCACGATGCAGAAACGCGCGGCATCAACGACGGCGACTGGGTTGGCATCAGCAGCCGTGCTGGCGATACCGTGCTGCGCGCAACGATCAGCGATCGCATGCAACCCGGCGTGGTCTACACGACGTTCCACTTTCCCGGCAGCGGCGCCAACGTGATCACCACCGAGAATTCGGATTGGGCAACCAATTGTCCCGAGTACAAGGTGACCGCAGTCGAAGCTGTTCGGGTCAGCCAGCCGTCGGAGTGGCAGCGTCGGCACGAGGCGTTCACCCAGCAACAGGATGAGTCGTTGCCACAGCGCCGTCGCCGCCGCGACCCTGCACCGCAATGAGCGGACGTTACGACGATGCGGCTTGCGTGCGCCGCCAGGTGCAGCGCCAGAACGGTGCGATCCGCGAGCGCGTCGCTGACTGGATCGCAACCGAAGTTCCGATCGCGCTGCACTACAACGGCCAGCCGCATGTGGTGATGATGGCAACGCCATCCGACCTCGATGATTTCGCGCTCGGTTTCAGTCTGAGCGAAGGGATTATCGCGAAGGCTTCGGAACTCGAATCGACGAAGGTCCGCGAATTGCTCGAAGGCATCGTCGTCGATATCACGGTTCCAGCAAAGCGCGCCGACGCGATCGCGACGCGCCAGCGCAACATGACCGGGCAGAGCAGTTGTGGCCTTTGCGGCACCCAATCGCTCGCTGACGTTGTCCGCCAGCCACGCGCCGTCGGCAAGGGCGCAACGATCAACGTCGAGGCCTTGCATCGTGCGCTGGAAGCGTTACCGAACCAGCAGCCGATCAATGCCTTGACTGGCGCTACTCATGCCGCCGCATGGATCGATGGCGATGGCGAGATCGTGCTGGTACGCGAAGACGTTGGTCGCCACAACGCGCTCGACAAGTTGATCGGCGCGATGACGCGCGACGGTATCAATGCGGGCGCTGGCGCCGTCGTGATCAGCAGCCGTGCCAGTTACGAGATGGTGCAGAAGGCGGCGACGGCCGGCATCAGCATTGTGGTCGCGATTTCTGCGGCAACGGCCTTGGCCATCCAGATGGCCGAAACGACCGGCGTCACGTTGGTCGGCTATGCGCGACAGGATCGCCATGTCATCTACACGCATCCGCAACGCGTGCGGTCCGTTGCCGCCGCGAGCGAAACGCCATGAGCGATCCCAGCGGCAGCGGCGAACGACTGGTCCAGATGGCCAACGACATTGCCGACTATTTCGCATCGGAGCCTGATCGCGAGCTCGCCATCGCCGGAATGGTTCTACACCTGCAACGATTTTGGGAGCCACGCATGCTGGTCCGCATTCGCTCAATGCATTCTGAGGGAACCACCGGTTTGAACGAGTTGGCCTGCGCCGCTGTTGCGCGACTCCTCGATTCGTCCTCTCAATGACGCAAGGCGGTTTCGCCGTTGAAGCCGGAACAAGATGGTTGCCTGGAGGGCTTGAATGCGCGCTAATACGCCCGGGCGATGGCGCCGTCACGTAATCCAGGAGTTCCTCATGCCAGCACAACCCACAGCGATTCGCATGCGTGCTGAGTCGAAATCGAGCATCGCGCTCCTCGCCGTTGTGCCGTTGGCCATCGTGTTGCTGGGGTGGCACACATCAGCCAATGCCAGTGCATTCCAGTTGAAGGAAAACAGCACGAAAGCGCTGGGCCGTGCATTTGCCGGAGCAGGCGCCGCACCCGATGACTATGCCGTCGTTGTCAACAATCCGGCCGCGATGATTGGTTTGTCGGAAGGCTTCCAGGGCGACCTCACCGCCATCCAGTTCAAGACCGAATTTTCCGGCGATGGCCGCGATGTGCTTGGGCAGCCTTTGACCGGCGGCAACGGCGGCAATGCCGGTGGCGTAAAGCCGGTGCCGGCGCTGTTCTACGCCGCGCCAGTCGGCAACGCATTCGCGATCGGTGCCGCGATCACCGCACCGTTCGGTTTCTTCACCGACTACGACGAGGGCTGGAAGGGTCGCTATTCCGCGCTCAAGTCCGACCTGCAATCACCTGCTTTCACGCTGTCCGGCGCATGGAAGTTGTCCGACCAGTTCTCGCTCGGCGCTTCGGCAATCGCGCAGCACACCAGCGCAGAACTATCGAACGCCATCAACTTCGGCGCCATCCTGCTGCAACCCACGCAAGGCGCGGTGCTGCCGCAAAGCGTCGACGGCAAGGTCCAAATAACCGGCGACGACTGGGGCTACGGCTGGCAGCTTGCAGCTTTGTGGAAGCCGACCCCGAATGATCGCATCGGCATCAGTTACCACTCGAAAATCGACCACGAAATTCGAGGCGATGCCGACTTCACGGTGCCAGCATCCATTGCTCCGCTGCTCGGCCCGCGCTTCGTCGATACCGGTGCAAGTGCTGCGCTGACGACGCCTGCATTCGTGGACCTGTCTTGGTGGCACGAGGTCAACGCGAAATGGAGCGTGGGCGCGCAAGCGACCTGGACCAAGTGGAGTGTGTTCAAGGATCTGACCGTGCGTTTTGACAATCCCGCGCAACCGCCGAGCGGCGACGTCTACAACTGGGAAGACACATGGTTCGGATCAATCGGCGCCGACTACCGCATCGACGATGTCTGGACCTTGCGCGGCGGATTCGCCGCCGACGGGTCACCGACTGCTGAGCGCACCCGCACGCCACGCGTCCCCGATTCCGCCCGCCACTGGGCCAGCGTCGGCCTGGGCTATCGGAGCAGTGATCGCTTTGAAATCAATTTCGCCTACGTCCATCTGTTCCTCAACGAAGCCAACGTCAACAGCATCAGCGCGACCGCGGATCGCCTGACTGGCAGTTATGCGACGTCGAGCAATTTGTTGTCGGTGTCCGCGCAATATCACTTCTAACGCTGCGCTGGCCTTTTCTTTTCTCCCTTCTCCCTTCTCCCGTCGGGAGAAGGGTCGGGTATGAGGGTCCGGCCCTTGTGTCACCTTTTGTCGTTGCGAAGATTTCACCTTCGCTTTGTTTGGCCGTCTAGACGGCCATGGTGTGGGCGCTGCACTGCGCTCGTTTGTTGGCTGTCGCCGGGCTGCCGCAGGTAGCCTTCTGTTTGGCTGTCGCCAGTATGGTCAAGCGTTTCTCGCGCCTGCCGGCGCGCGAGCCACTTTTCTCGCGCAGAGAAAAGTAGCCAAAAGATGCGGCCCGATGGCCTGTCGGTCGTGCGATGAAGCCGCACGACTGCGCAAGCACTGGCCGGGTTCGGCTGAAGGCACGTCGTGTGCCGCAGCCGAAGCCACGCGATCCCTCGCGTGGCCCGCAAGCGGCTTTACCGTCCAGCACTTGCCGACAGGAACGGGCGGGTGGATCAAAAGCACAGCGCAGCTGCGCGGTGCT
>JBBSLA010000153.1:0-5775 GCA_038255665.1 Lysobacterales bacterium
CGGTGTCACCGGGATCGGGCGAGGCGAGATCCTGCCAGGCGAGGTGTTTGTCTACGACATGCCCGCTCGTCCGTTCGGTTGCCATCTCTACCACTGCCACGCTTCTCCCTTGAAGCGGCATATCCACAAGGGGTTGTACGGTGCGTTCATCGTCAATCCCGATCCCGCGCGGCGCGGAGATCTCGCCAAAGTGCGCCATCCCGATTACGGGGAGTCGGCGGAGTGGCAAGAATACGTGATGGTGATGAACGCCTTCGACACGAATTTCGACTTTGCGAACGAGGTCTACGCGATCAACTCCGTCGCGTTCCACTACATGAAGCATCCGATTCCGGTCGACAAAACGCGCCCGGTCCGGATTTATCTGATCAACATCACCGAGTTCGATCCGATTAACTCGTTTCACCTCCACGCGAACTTCTTCGATTAGGGGTCCTCTCAGAAAACGGAAAAAATCGTACGCTAAGGGTTCGGCACCCGCCGGAGCGGTCTGAACTTTCCCGCGCCGATCTTGGTGCTGCTTCGCCAATGGTAGTCACCGGTCAGATTGATGTGCTCCCAGCCCAGTGGCGACAGATAGGGCAGCAGGGTGTCGTCCACCGCCTGACCGTGGGCACGCACGGCGTTGGTGGCACGCTCCAGATAGACCGTGTTCCACAGCACAATGGCCGCCGTCACCAGCGTGAGACCGCTGGCGCGGTAGCGTTGTTGCTCAAACCGACGATCCCGGATTTCACCCAAGCGGGAGAAAAACACCGCCCGGGCCAGCGCGTTGCGCGCCTCGCCCTTGTTCAGCCCGGCGTGAACGCGGCGGCGCAACTCCACGCTTTGCAACCAATCCAGGATGAACAGCGTGCGCTCGATGCGTCCCAGTTCGCGCAGGGCGACGGCCAGTCCGTTTTGACGCGGGTAGCTGCCGAGTTTGCGCAGCATCAACGAGGCCGTGACCGTGCCCTGCTGGATGGAGGTGGCCAAGCGCAAGATGTCATCCCAATGGTCGCGGATCGGCTTGCTATCCAGGGACCCACCGAGTATCGGCTTGAGCGCGTCATACCCGGCGGCACCCTTGGGGCGATACAAATTGATGTCGCTCAGGTCACGAATGCGCGGCGCGAAGCGGAAGCCCAGCAGATGCATCAAGGCGAAGACGTGATCGGTGAAACCCGCCGTATCGGTGTAGTGCTCTTCGATCCGCACATCAGATTCGTGATAGAGCAGACCATCGAGCACATAGGTCGAATCGCGCACACCGACGTTGACCACCTTGGCGCTGAAGGGCGCGTACTGGTCAGAGATGTGGGTGTAGAACTGCCGACCTGGCTCCGCGCCATACTTCGGATTGATGTGGCCGGTGCTCTCGGCCTTGCCGCCGACCTTGAAGCGTTGTCCGTCCGAGGACGACGTGGTGCCGTTGCCCCAGTGCTCGGCGAACGGTTGGCGGATCTGGGCATTGACGAGTTCGGCCAGCGCCATCGCATAGGTCTCGTCCCGGATGTGCCACGCTTGCAGCCAGGACAGCTTGGCGGAGGTCGTGCCGGGGCAGGATTCGGCCATCTTGGTCAACCCGAGATTGATCCCGTCAGCCAGGATCGTCGTCAGCAACACGGTTTTGTCCTTGGGCACATCGCCGGTCTTCAGATGCGTGAAGTGCCGGGTGAAGTCCGTCCACGCATCGACCTCCAAGAGCAGTTCCGTGATCTTGACGTGTGGCAGCAGCATCGCGGTCTGGTCGATCAGGGCCTGCGCGGCGTCGGGCACCGCGGCATCAAGTGGCGTGATCTTCAGTCCGGACGTGGTGATGCTCGCATCCGGCAGGTCGTTGGCCGCAGCCATGCGATTGACGGTTGCGAGCTGCTCGTCCAGGATCCTCAGCCGGTCATGCAGGTACTGGTCGCAATCGGTGGCCACCGCTAGCGGCAAGGCACAGTCCCGTTTCATCGCGGCAAATGTTTCTGCCAGCACCAGGTACTCGTCGAAGTCCTTGAACTGTCGTGAGCCGTGCACCCAGACATCGCCCGAACGCAGCGCGTTCTTGAGTTCCGACAGCGCGCACAGCTCATAGAAGCGCCGATCGATGTGATCGTCGATGAACACGAGTTTTGCCCAGCGTTTGCTCACGAACGCGGTCGGCGCGTCACGCGGCACCTTGCGCGCGTTGTCGGCATTCATCCCGCGCAACACGTCGATGGCATCGAGCACGCCCTTGGCGGCCGGGGTCGCGCGCAGCGTGAGCGCGTCCAGGAATTGCGGCGCGTAGCGGCGTAATGTGGCGTAGCGCTCGCTGACGCGGTGCAAAAAGTCGAAGTCCTCGGGTTGGGCGAGTTGCTGCGCCTCGCCGACACTGGCGGTGAAGGCGTCCCACGGGATCACGGCCTCGATCGCGGCGAACGGATCGTCGCCGCTCTGCTTGGCGTCCAGCAGGGCCTGTCCGATGCGTCCGTAGAGACGCACCTTGTCGTTGATGGCCTTCCCCGATGCCTGGAACTGCTGCTGATGCGTGTGCTTGGCGGCATTGAACATTCTGCCGATGATGTGGTCGTGCAGCTCGATGATCTCATCGGTCACGGTGGCCATGCCATCCAGGGCCACCGCCACCAGGGTCGCGTAGCGCCGTTGCGGCTCGAATTTGGCCAGGTCGGCCGGCGTCATCTGCCCACCTTCGCGGGCGATCTTGAGCAAGCGGTTCTGGTGAACCCGCCGATCAATGCCAGCGGGGAGGTCGAGCGCCTGCCAGGCGTTGAGGCGCCCGATATGTTCGAGCATGGATCGCGAGTTGGGCGTGGCGGGCGACTGGCGGAGCCAGGCCAGCCGGGTCATCGTGCTGCCGTCCTTGCGCGTGAGCAACTCGTCCAGGCGTTGGCGGTGGACGGTCGACAAGGACTCGGTCAGCGCCGCGTAGATTCGCCGGTTGGCGCGCGTGATGGCCTCCGCGCACACCCGTTCGATGACATCCAGCGGTGGGATGATGACGCGGCGGCGGCGCAAGGTGTCCAGCGCGTGGGCGGCAAGGACCACCCCTTTGTCGGTCTGCACGGCCAGCTCGGCAAGAGCGTGAACGGTCTGCCGGAAGTCCGATAACCCGAAGGGCGTCACGCCCAGGTAGGCGCGCAGTTCCAGCAGATGATCGCGCCTGGTTTCCGCTCGCTGCGCGTACTGTGGCCAACACGACGGGTCGATGCGTAGTTGGCGAGCGACCCACCGCACGAAGGTCGACGGCAAGACGGCATCGACCGGCAACCCGTTTCCCGGATAGCGCAGCAAGCACAGCTGAACCGCGAACCCCAGGCGGTTGGCATCACCACGACGCTGGCGAATAAGCGACCGGTCGCGTTCACTCAAGGTGTACTGCCGGATCACCTCGTCCCTGGTCTCTGGCACGGCCAAGAGGCTGTCCCGGTCGGTGGCCGACAGCAGGGCACGACGCGGCACGGCTAGGTGGTCTGACGCAAATACTGATAGACCGTCTCGCGGCTGATGCCGAAGTCGCGCGCTACCTGCGCCTTCTGTTCGCCTGCGGCGATGCGCCGCTTCATCTCGGCAATCTGCTCAGCGTTCAAGGAACGCTTGCGTCCCCGGTACGCGCCACGTTGTTTGGCCAGGGTGATCCCTTCACGTTGGCGCTCACGCAGCAACGCGCGCTCAAACTCGGCAAATGCCCCCA
Source organism: Lysobacterales bacterium (assembly GCA_038255665.1). GTDB lineage: Bacteria > Pseudomonadota > Gammaproteobacteria > Xanthomonadales > Rhodanobacteraceae > Dokdonella. The sequence goes on from JBBSLA010000153.1 coordinate 3,662, forward strand.
TCACCGACAGCATCAGGTTCGCCATCGGCGAGTCTTCGCCGGTGAAGGTCAACCCTTCCTTGACGAACTCGATGCGCACGCCGCGCATGGTCAGCCCCTGCACGACCCGGCGCAGGTCATCAAGGTTGCGCGCCAGCCGATCCATGCTGTGCACCACGACCGTGTCGCCCTCGCGCACAAACGCGAGCAACCGCTCCAACTCCGGCCGCTGGGTGTCCTTGCCCGATGCCTTGTCGGTGAACACCCGCGCGACAGGAACGCTCTCCAGTTGCCGATCGGGGTTTTGGTCGAAGCTGCTGACCCGGATATAGCCGATGCGTTGCCCGTCCATAGCCGCTCCTGCCCTCAATGTGTCAGGAATGAGTCTATGACGCTTGACGGATGATGTCAATCAATCCACATTATGACCCTATCCTGACGCACCGGCGGCGCGTCTCCTGACATCAGGCTGGGGTATACCCTAACTGGACACTACGCGGCACATCACTCGCACCGATGTCGATGCCGTTAACCAAGACCAGGAGCCTTAGCGTACGATTTTTTCCGTTTTCTGAGAGGACCCCACCATCATCGACAGCAGTCTCTCGGCGCGGTTCCGCAATCTCACCACCCCACTGTGGTAGAACCCGCACAGACCCGCCACTTTGCCCCAGGCGCGACGGAAGCAACGGAAAGGCAGGTGAGCCGTGCGTTCGATTGACACGAGGAGAAGCAGCACACCATGACCGATGGTCCCACCGATGGAGCACGGGCCACACCAGACCAGATGCTGCGCAAGCACATCTTCGTCGTCAACGGCGATCCGGAGTTCCTCGATGTCGTGCGAGAACTGCTCCAAGACGAGCGGTACAACGTCACGTCCACCAACTATGTCCCCCAGACGTTTGATCAGGTTGCCATGCTCCAACCGGCGCTACTCATCGTTGACCTCGTGGTCGGCGAGCAGGCAGGCTGGGATCTCCTATCAGCCTTGCGTCAAGGGGCGGCAACCCAAGCGCTCCCGGTGATCGTCGTTTCCACGAATCACCGCCTGCTCGAGCGTGCGCGGGAGAACCACGTGGCGTTTGGCGGTGACTCGTATCTCGTCAAGCCGTTTGACATTGATGACCTGCTCGGTCTGGTCACGGACTTGATTGGGCCAGCCTAAGGGGCACAGACGCGGCACGCCGTGTGCTTACGCTGCCCCATGGATACACCACCTCCCCCCGATCGCGATCCCTATGTCCATCACCTGCGTACCGCACTCGCCACGGCCCTGATGCGGGTGCAACTGGCGCAGCGCCACCTTGCGCGTGGTCGGCAGGACGGTGTCGCCCGGCACTTGGTCGAGATCGAACGGCAGGTCAAACAGGTGATCACCCTCGTGGAAGAGCATCACGGACGCGACGATCCCCCGTCCTGACAACGACACACTGGATGGACGTCTCAGAACTTACTACCGGCCCAAGTTGCGCGACGTAGATTCTGTTCATGAGTTTTGAGACAGTTGGTCGTGCCTACGGTCGGGTCCGCCGAACGCCGTTCGGGGTTGTCTCGCAAATCCTCGTTTGTGCGAATGACACGCCGACTGTCGGAATAGATGGCATGTTCCATCCACAGCAAGCGCTTGACGATGACCCAAACGCCCGGTACCGTCACCACAACACGCACGTGCTACTCAGAGGAAGGACGCCATGGTGCCGCAGCCCACCCTTCGCTTCGGTGCCGCCCTCCCGCAGCAGGCTACCGCGGGTGATCCAATTGCCGCCCGCGACTTCGCACAAGGGATCGAAGCCCTCGGCTACGCCTTCCTCGAGACGTACGATCATGTCCTCGGTGCCAATCGCGCCACCTATCCCGATCTGACCGGCCCCTACCGCGCGGAACACCCATTCTGGGAACCATTTGTCCTCTTCGGTGCCCTTGCCAGCCAGACGCAGACCCTCGAACTCGTGCCTGGCGTCATCATCCTGGCGCAGCGCCAGACGGCGCTCGTGGCAAAGCAGGCAGCCACGGTTGATCTGCTGAGTGGGGGCCGCTTGCGTCTGGGCGTCGGGACGGGGTGGAACCCGGTGGAGTTCGAAGCGCTCGGCGAGAACTTTCACGACCGCGGGCGGCGATCCGAGGAGCAGATC